>NZ_JBIWGU010000007.1:0-419893 GCF_044763775.1 Streptomyces sp. NPDC094448
CTCGCCGCCTACACCCACCAGGACATCCCCTTCGAACGCCTCGTCGAAGCCCTCAACCCCGAACGCTCCCCCTCCCGACACCCCCTCTTCCAAACCATGCTCACCCTGCACAACGTCGATCCGGCAGCCATAGCGAGTGCCGGACGGTTCCCCGGACTCAACGTGAGTCCTGTGAACGCGGACGCCGCTGTGTCGAAGTTCGATCTGCTCTTCGCGTTTCAGGAACTCCAGGCTCCGGACGGAGGTCACGCAGGACATATTCGTGCCGTGTTGGAGTTCAGTGTGGATCTCTTCGATCAGGAGAGCGCGGAGTTGCTGAGCCGGCGGTTCGTACGGGTCCTGGAAGCCCTCGTCACCGCACCGGACACCCACATCGGCCACATCGACGTACTCGACCACGAAGAACGCCGAGCCGTCCTCGACCACTGGGCAACCGGCCCCCTCACCCACCTCTCCACCGACCACGACCCCGTCTCCCTCTTCCGGGAACAGGTCGCACGAGTCCCGGAAGCCGTGGCGGTCGTCTTCGGCGGGATTTCGGTGTCGTATGGGGAGTTGGATGCGTGGAGTGAGCGTGTGGCGGGGTTGCTGGTGGAGGCGGGGCTGGGCCGGGAGGGGTTTGCGGCGGTCATGCTGCCGCGTTCGGTGGAGCTGGTGGTGGTGTTGCTGGCGGTGTTGAAGGCCGGTGGGGGGTATCTGCCGCTGGACGGTGACTTCCCTGCGGATCGTCTTGCGTTCATGCAGGAAGAGACCCGGCCGGTTGTGGTGGTGGACGAGGAGTGGATGGCCACGGCGGCGGACCGTGAGCCCGGTGCGGGGGTAGTGCTGCCGGGCTGTGCGGATGCGCGCCAGGCGGCGTACGTTCTGTACACCTCGGGTTCGACGGGCCGGCCGAAGGGTGTGGTGGTCTCACGAGGCGCGCTGGCGAACCTCCTGGTGGACATGCGTGAGCGGGTCGGACTCGGGGACGGGGACCGGCTGCTGGCCGTCACAACCGTCGGATTCGACATCGCGGGGCTGGAACTCTTCGCCCCGCTCACAGCAGGCGCCGCAGTGGTCATCGCTCCCGCCGGGCTGGTCCACGAGCCGGGTGAACTGAGTGCCCTGCTCACCACCGAGCAGATCACGGTCATGCAGGCGACACCGAGCCTGTGGCGGACGATGGCGGCAGATGCGGATGCGGATGCGGGTGCGGTGGGTGCGCTGGGTGGGGTGCGAATCCTGGTCGGCGGCGAAGCCCTCCCCTCAGACCTGGCAACACAACTGGCCGGAGCGGCGGACCACGTAACGAATGTGTACGGGCCGACCGAGACGACGATCTGGTCGACCGCGGCTGTCGTCCGGGCGGACGGGGCGGTGACGATCGGGCGTCCGCTCGCGAACACCCGCGTCTACGTCCTGGACGCGCATCTTCAGCCCGTCCCGGCGGGTGTGCCCGGTGAGCTGTACATCGCCGGCACCGGCACCGCCCGCGGCTACCTCCACCGGCCCGGACTGACCGCCGAACGCTTCCTCGCCGACCCCTTCGGCCCGCCCGGAACCCGCATGTACCGCACCGGGGACATCGTCCACTGGACACCCGACGGGAACCTGGTCTATCTGCGCCGTGCGGACGATCAGGTCAAGGTCCGCGGATTCCGTATCGAGCTGGGTGAGATCGAGACTCTGCTGCGGGCTCATCCGGACGTCGACCAGGCCGTCGCAACCGTCCGCGGGGAACGTCTCACCGCCTACACCACCGGCACAGCGGTACCCGGGGAGGAGCTGCGCCGGTATCTCGCCCGCACCCTCCCCGATTACATGATTCCTTCGGCGTTCGTCGCTCTCGATGTTCTCCCACTGACCGCGAACGGCAAGCTCGACCGCAAGGCCCTGCCCGACCCCGACCCCACCCACACCGCTACGACAGGTCGCACCCCCCGCACCCCCCAGGAAGAAATCCTCTCCACCCTCTTCGCCGACGTGCTGGGCCTGGAGCGGGTGGGTATCGACGACAGCTTCTTCGACCTCGGCGGCCACTCGCTGCTTGCTACACGGCTGGTGTCCCGTGTCCGTAGCACTCTGGGTGCGGAGCTGTCGGTCCGTGCCCTGTTCGAGGCACCGACCGTGGCAGGCCTCGCCCAGCAACTCACCCAAGCAGCCTCCGCACGCACGCCGGTGGTGGCGCGGGCGGAGCGCCCGCAGCGGATCCCGCTCTCGTACGCCCAGCAGCGGCTGTGGTTCCTGCACCAGTACGAACCCGACAGCGCCCTCTACAACATCCCCGTCGCCCTGCGCCTGACCGGCACCCTCGACGAACAAGCACTCCGCGATGCCCTCACAGATCTGGTAGCACGCCACGAAGCACTGCGGACCGTCTTCACCCACGCCGACAATGACGGCGGTAGTGCCGACAGCGACGGCAGTAGCGGTGGTACTTATCAGGTGGTGCGTCCTGCCGGGGTTGCGCGGCCGGACCTGGAGGTGCGGGCCGTCACCGAAGACGGACTGGAGGAGGCGCTGGCCGCCGCGGCGGGCGAGACTTTCGACCTGACCCGGGACCTGCCCCTGCGGGCCACCCTGTTCCGCCTGGGACCGGACGAGCACGTCCTGCTCCTGGTCGTGCACCACATCGCCGCCGACGGCTGGTCCCTCACCCCCCTCGCCCACGACCTCACCACCGCATACGCGGCCCGTGCCACCGGCCGGACCCCCGACCCGGCCCCGCTCCCCGTCCAGTACGCCGACTACACCCTCTGGCAACGCGACGTCCTCGGCTCCGAAGACGACCCCGACTCGACGGTCTCCCGCCAGCTCGCGTACTGGCAGAACACCCTGACCGGACTCCCCACCGAACTCGACCTCCCCACCGACCGGCCCCGACCCGCCATACCCACCCACCGCGGCGGAACCGTCACCTTCACCATCCCCACCCACCTCCACACCGCCCTCACCCACCTCGCCCGCCAGCAACACGCCAGCACCTTCATGGTCCTCCAGGCAGCCCTCGCCGTCCTCCTCTCCCGCCTCGGCGCCGGAAACGACATCCCCATCGGCTCCCCCATCGCCGGACGCACCGACGACACCCTCGAAAACCTGGTCGGCTTCTTCGTCAACACCCTCGTCCTCCGCACCGACCTCACCGGCAACCCCACCTTCACCCAACTCCTCACCCGCACCCGCGAAACCAACCTCGCCGCCTACACCCACCAGGACATCCCCTTCGAACGCCTCGTCGAAGCCCTCAACCCCGAACGCTCCCCCTCCCGACACCCCCTCTTCCAAACCATGCTCAACCCCAATGTGCTGACGTCGACGGTCACCAGTGACATGGAGTTCGGCGATCTGAAAGCGGCACACCACCCCACCACCACGGGTACTTCACGGTTCGACCTCTCCCTGTCCTACGCGGAATTGGGCGACAAGGAGGGCATCAAAGCCGCGTTGGAGTTCAGTGCGGATCTCTTCGATCAGGAGAGCGCGGAGTTGCTGAGCCGGCGGTTCGTACGGGTCCTGGAAGCCCTCGTCACCGCACCGGACACCCACATCGGCCACATCGACGTACTCGACCACGAAGAACGCCGAGCCGTCCTCGACCACTGGGCAACCGGCCCCCTCACCCACCTCTCCACCGCCACCGACCCCGTCTCCCTCTTCCGGGAACAGGTCGCACGAGTCCCGGAAGCCGTGGCAGTCGTCTTCGGCGGGATTTCGGTGTCGTACAGAGAGCTGGATGCGCGAAGTGAGCGTCTGGCACGGCTGCTGCTCGAAGCCGGACTGGGCCAGGAGACATACGCCGCAGTCATGCTGCCCCGCTCCGCCGACCTCGTCGTTGCGCTCCTGGCGGTGTTGAAGGCCGGTGGCGGATATCTCCCCCTGGACGGTGACTTCCCCGCAGAACGCCTTGCGTTCATGCAGGAAGAAACCCGACCGGTCGTGGTGGTGGACGAGGAGTGGATGGCCGCGGCGGCAGACCGTGAGCCCGGTGCGGGGGTGATGCTGCCGGGCTGTGCGGATGCGCGCCAGGCGGCGTACGTTCTGTACACGTCGGGTTCGACGGGTCGGCCGAAGGGTGTCGTGGTCTCACGAGGCGCGCTGGCGAACCTCCTGGTGGACATGCGTGAGCGGATCGGACTCGGGGACGGAGACCGGCTGCTGGCCGTCACAACCGTCGGATTCGACATCGCAGGACTGGAACTCTTCGCCCCGCTCACAGCAGGCGCCGCAGTGGTCATCGCTCCCGCCGGGCTGGTCCACGAGCCGGGTGAACTGAGTGCCCTGCTCACCACCGAGCAGATCACGGTCATGCAGGCGACACCGAGCCTGTGGCGGACGATGGCGGCAGATGCGGATGCGAGTGCGCTGGCCGGGGTGCGAATCCTCGTCGGCGGCGAAGCCCTCCCCTCAGACCTGGCAACACAACTGGCCGGAGCGGCGGACCACGTAACGAACGTGTACGGGCCGACTGAAACCACCATCTGGTCGACCGCGGCTGTCGTCCGGGCGGACGGGGCGGTGACGATCGGGCGTCCGCTCGCGAACACCCGCGTCTACGTCCTGGACGCGCATCTTCAGCCCGTCCCGGCGGGTGTACCCGGTGAGCTGTACATCGCCGGCACCGGCACCGCCCGCGGCTACCTCCACCGGCCCGGACTGACCGCCGAACGCTTCCTCGCCGACCCCTTCGGCCCGCCCGGAACCCGCATGTACCGCACCGGGGACATCGTCCACTGGACACCCGACGGGAACCTGGTCTACCTCCACCGCGCGGACGACCAGGTCAAACTCCGCGGATTCCGCATCGAACTCGGCGAGATCGAAACCCGGCTCCAGACCCACCCCCACATCACCCAAGCCGTAGCGAACGTCCGAAACGACCGCCTCACCGCCTACACCACCACCACCGGCACAGCGGTCTCGGGGGAAGAACTACGCCGCCACCTCGCCCGCACCCTCCCCGACTACATGATCCCCTCCGCCTTCGTCACCCTCGACACCCTCCCACTCACCACCAACGGCAAACTCGACCGCAAAGCCCTCCCCGACCCCCACCCCACCCACACCACCACCAGCCGCACCCCCCGCACCCCCCAGGAAGAAATCCTCTCCACCCTCTTCGCCGACGTCCTCGGCCTCGACCACATCGGAATCGACGACAGCTTCTTCGACCTCGGCGGCGACAGCATCCGTTCTCTGCAACTCGTCGCGCAGGCACGGAGTACGGGCACGGTGTTCACCGTGCGGGACGTCTTCGAGTACAGGACCGTCGCGGCGCTGGCGGGGGCCGCACAGTTCACCGACGTCGCGCCTACCATCGCGGACTTCGACGTCGATGCCTCGCTCACCGGTCTCAGTCAGGAAGAACTCGACCGACTCCAAGCGGATTGGGACGCATAGCCCCGGACCGACTGGACCCGGAAATCGAGTCGACAGCGATATCGGCCCCTGAACCGAAGCCGTAGGAGAGCGTCATGCCCATCATTCCCGTGAACGGAATAAATCTGCATTACACCGACTCCGGCGGTCCCGGTGAACCCGTGGTACTCGTCATGGGGTCGGGAACCTCCGGCCGGGCCTGGCATCTGCATCAGGTCCCGGCTCTGACAGCCGCGGGGTACCGGGTCATCACCTTCGACAACCGTGGTATTCCGCCGACCGATGTCTGTGCCGAGGGCTTCACGGTGCAGGATCTCGTAGGTGATCTCGTCGGTCTGACCGAGTACCTGGAGCTCGGCGCGTGCCGTCTCGTGGGCACCTCCATGGGCGCCTATGTGGTCCAGGAGCTGGCCCTGTCGCATCCACGGCTGGTCCGCCAGATGGTCCTCATGGCCACCAGGGGTCGGGTGGACGCCATGCGACGGGCGCTGAGTGCGGTGGAAATCGAACTCTACGACTCGGGAGTGGAGCTGCCGCCGCGGTTCGACGCGGTGGTCCAGGCGATGCGGAACCTGTCTCCTCGCACCCTTGCGGACGACGTCTCCGTCGGCGACTGGCTGGACATCCTCGAAGCCACGTCCGGTTTCACCCCTGGGGAGCGGGCGCATATGACGGTCGAACCCGAACCGGCGCGCCTCGACGCTTATCGCGGGATATCGGTTCCCTGTCATGTCATCGCCTTCCAGGACGACTTGGTGACGCCTCCCGAACTGGGTCTGGAAGTGGCCGAGGTTATTCCGCGAGCCACGTTCGAGCGCATCACCGACTGCGGCCACTTCGGGTATCTGGAGAATCCCGAGGCCGTGAACAAGAGCATCGTGGAGTTCTTTCGCCGAGTTCCCTGAACTCCCGGCCCACCGGCTTCTGCCTCCCCCACTCCCCCCTCCCGCCGGCCCGGCTTCCCCTCACTCATGCCGACCGAACCCGAAACAGAGAATCGAGGCTCCATGATTCAGCACCGCGACTGGCAGCCGCTGGAGATCACCGCGGAGAGCGCCGCTGTCGAGGCGACGCCCGCCGGACTCGCGGAATTCGTCGGCGACAAGGAGCGGATCAGCGAGATGCTCATCCGTGAGAAGGCTTTGATCTTCCGCGGCTTCCGGGTCGACGAGGGAACTCTCGATTCGGTGATGGACCTCCTGCTGCCCACTCGGCTCGCGTACGTCCATGGGAACTCGCCGCGCAGCAAGGTGGGCAGCAACGTCTACACCTCGACGGAGTACCCGTCCGAACTGACGATCTCCATGCACAACGAACTCTCCTACGCCTATGCCTGGCCTTCTCGGCTGCTCTTCTTCGCCGCACAGGAACCGGCCACCGGTGGCGCCACCCCGGTGGTCGACGGTGCGGTCTGGCTGGAGTCGCTGGCCCCCGAGATCCGTGAGGCCTTCGCCGGCGGGGTGCGCTACACGCAGAACCTCCACGGCGGAGCGGGCCTCGGCAAGAGCTGGCAGGACACTTTCGAGACCGGTGACCGGGCAGAGGTCGAGGCTTTCCTCAAGGGTACGAAGGCGGAGTGGGAGTGGCTGGGGGACGGCGGTCTCCGGGTGACCCAGGTCCGGCCGTCCACCGTGCGCCATCCGGTGACGGGGGCCGAGGTGTGGTTCAACCAGTCCGACCAGTGGCATCCGGCCGCCCTGGGCGACGACATGGCCGCCGAACTCGCCCAGATCCTCCCGGAGGAGGAGCTTCCCCAGTCCGTGAGGTTCGCCGACGGCAGTCCGATTCCGGCCGAGTACGTGATCGAGGTACGGGACAAGGGGCTGGAGGCTGCTGTGGACGTCGAGTGGCGGACCGGGGATCTCCTGCTCATCGACAACGTGCTGTTGGCGCACGGTCGGCGGCCGTTCACCGGTGCGCGCCGAATCCTGGTCGCGATGTCCGACTGAGCCCGCCCGGCGGACCGCCCGGCTTCCTCTGCCCGTCCCACGCCGCCCGGCACAACCGGACGTCACCCGACGTCGCCAAACGTCACCCGGCGGCGTCCGCCTGCGTCCCTCCTGCCCACCTCTTCCCTGGACGAACAGGATCACCCACACCATGACCCGCACACCGAACACCGGCCGTCGTGACGAGACGGGGAACGACCGTCCGCCCGTGGAGGACCTCCGGCTGGACCATGTAGAAATCTACGTCGAGAACCTCGACCACAAGGTCGCCGGCTGGACGGGCGAGTACGGATTCGCCGTCATCGGCACCGCCGGCTCGCCCGAGCAGGGTTTCCGCAGCGTCGCCCTGCGCCAGGGCCGGATCGTGCTGGTGCTGACGGAGGGCACCGGCGACGAACACCCCGCCTCCGCCTACGTCCACTCCCACGGGGACGGGGTGGCCCGCATCGCCCTGCGGACCGCGGACGTGGCGGCGGTCTTCGCCCACGCCGTGGCGCACGGTGCCCGTCCGATCGAGGAACCGGCGCGCCACCAAGGCCCCGGAGTGGTCGCCACCGCGACCGTGTCCGGATTCGGTGACGTGGTGCACAGTCTGGTGCAGCGGGACGGCGAGGACCCGCTCGGACTCCCCGCGGGCTTCGTCGCGGTCGGCTCCGATGCGCACGGCACCGGGGCCGCGGCCGGGGCCGACCATCCGGGGCTCCTGGAGATCGACCACTTCGCCGTGTGTGTGAACATCGGCGAGCTGAACAGGACGATCACGTACTACGAGCAGGCCCTCGGTTTCACGGAGATATTCGAGGAACGTATCGTCGTCGGCTCGCAGGCCATGCTGTCGAAGGTGGTGCAGAGCCGGTCCGGCGACATCACGTTCACCGTCATCCAGCCCGACCCGCTGGCCGACCCCGGGCAGATCGACGAGTTCCTCAAGAACCACGACGGTTCGGGAGTGCAGCACATCGCGTTCTCCAGCGACGATGCCGCCCGCTCGGTGCGTACCCTGGGCGGCCGCGGAGTGGAGTTCCTCAGTACTCCGCCGACGTACTACGAACTGCTCGGACAGCGGGTGGAGCTGCGCAGGCACGGCCTGGACGCGCTGAAAGAGCTGAACATCCTCGTCGACGAGGACCACGCCGGTCAGCTGTTCCAGATCTTCACGCGCGCGACGCACGCACGGCGCACGCTCTTCTTCGAGGTCATCGAAAGGCTCGGCGCGAAGACGTTCGGCTCCTCCAACATCAAGGCCCTGTACGAGGCCGTGGAGCTGGAGCGGCAGCGGGAGAACGGCTGGTCTCGGTGACGGCCCATGGCCTCTCGCCCGCCGCGGGCCCCGTAGGCGGCCTGCTCCCCGGTGCCGGCGTCTGTCTCGGTGACGTCGAGCGGGCCGCCGCCGGCGTACTCCCTGACGCGGTACGCGACTTCGTGGCGGGCGGGAGTGGCGGGGAGCGTACTCTCGCCGGCAACCGGGCCGCCCTCGAACGGATCCGGATCGTGCCACGGGCCCTGCGGGACGTGTCGGAGTGCGATACCGGCACGACACTGCTCGGACGTCGGGTATCCATGCCGGTGGCCACCGCGCCCATCGGCTACCAGAAGCTGGTGCACCCGGAAGGCGAACTCGCGGCGGCGCGTGCGGCGAAGGAAGCCGGGATTCCCTTCACTGTGGGCACTTTGAGCAGTTTCCCGCTGGAGCGGGTGGCCGAGGCCGGGGCGACGACCTGGTTCCAGCTCTACTGGCTGCGCGACCGCGCCCTCACGTTCGACCTGGTACGCAGGGCGGAGGAGGCCGGCTGCGCCGCCGTGATGCTCACGGTGGACGTTCCGTGGATGGGCCGCAGGCTCCGTGACATGCGCAACGGCTTCGCGCTGCCGGACGATGTCGTCGCCGCCAATCTCACGGCGGGCCCGGCGACCGCGGCCCATCGGGCGGTCCCGGGCAGCTCGGCCCTCGCGGCGCATACGAGCGTCGCGTTCGCCCCGTCGCTGAACTGGCGGGATCTCGACGAGCTGAGACACCGCACCCGGTTGCCGCTGATCGTGAAGGGGCTGCTCGATCCGGCGGACGCGGTACGGGCGGTGGAGTCCGGGGCGGACGCCGTCGTCGTCTCCAACCACGGCGGGCGGCAGCTGGACGGCGCGGTGGCGAGCATCGACGCCCTCCCTGCGGTGTGCGCTGCTGTCGGCGGGCGCTGCGAGGTGCTCCTGGACAGTGGGATCCGCAGTGGGATCGACGTCCTCAAGGCACTGGCGTCGGGGGCGAACGGGGTACTCGTCGGGCGTCCGCTGTTGTGGGGGCTCGCTGCGGGTGGTGCGGAGGGCGCTCGCAGCGTTCTCGGACTGCTGGCGGAGGAGTTGCGCGACGCCATCGGGCTGGCAGGGTGCCGCGAGGTGGGTGAGGCACGGCACCTGCGGACCGTGCGGGGGCCGTTGGGCGACGACGCGGCGGGCAGTGGAGGGCCGGTGCTGTGGTGACGTCAGATCTTCCCCGGCAGTCGAGCGGGCGGGAACCCGGTCCGCAGGAGGGGGCGCAGCTGCACACATCGGTGCTGCACAGCTCTCTCGAGGATCCGGCGTTGGGCTCGATGAACTTCCTCAACGAGATCGCCCAGCGGTTTCCGGACGCGGTGTCGTTCGCGCCCGGCCGTCCCTTCGAGGGGTTCTGGGACACCTCTCTCGTCCACGACTATCTGCGGCGTTTCGAGCGGTACCTCAAGGAGGAGAAGGGCTACGACGATGCCGAGGTGCGCCGGGTGCTCTTCCAGTACGGGCGCACCAAGGGCATCGTTCACGAGTTGATCGTCCGCCATCTGGAGGTGGACGAGGGCATCTCGGCCGATCCCGAGTCCGTGGTGGTGACCGTGGGGTGCCAGGAGGCGATGTTCCTGGTGCTGCGGGCGCTGCGGGCGGACGACAGGGACGTCGTTCTCGCGGTGTCGCCGGGCTACGTGGGCCTGGCGGGGGCCGCCCGGCTCCTGGACATGCCGGTCCTGGACGTGGTGGGCGGGCCTCGTGGTGTGGACCTGGACAGTCTTACGTCGGTCGTACGCGAGGCGCGGGCGCGTGGGCTGCGGCCGCGGGCCTGCTATCTGGTGACGGATTTCTCCAACCCGTCGGGGGTCAGTCTCGACCTGGAGACGCGGCATGCGCTGCTGGATCTCGCGGAGCGGGAGGATCTGCTGCTTCTGGAGGACAATCCGTACGGCTACTTCAGTGCCGACGGGGTACGGCTGCCGACGCTGAAGGCGCTCGACGCGCGGCGCCGGGTGGTGTATCTGGGGTCGTTCGCCAAGACCGGTCTGCCCGGGGCGCGGATCGGCTATCTGGTCGCTGATCAGTCGGTGGCCGACGCGGACGGCCGGGTCGGTCTGCTGGCCGACCAGCTGTCGAAGATCAAAAGCATGCTGACGGTGAACACCTCGCCGATCGCCCAGGCGGTGATCGCGGGCAAGCTGCTGGCGCACGGCTGCGACCTGTACGGGGCCAACGAACGCGAGATCGTGGTGTACCGGGGTCATCTGCGGCGGCTGCTGGCCGGTCTGTCCCGGCACTTCCCGCCCGGTGGAGGTTCGGGGGTGAGCTGGAATGTGCCGCGGGGCGGGTTCTTCCTCGTGGTGAACGTGCCGTTCCCGGCCGACGACAAGCTGCTGGAGATCTCCGCCCGCGACCACGGTGTCCTGTGGACGCCGATGTGTCATTTCAGCTCGGATCCCGCGGCGGCCCGTCAGATCCGGCTGTCCTTCAGTCTGGTCACCGAGGAACAGATCGACCTGGGGCTGGAGAGGTTCGCCGCCCTCGTGGCCCGCCGGATCGGTTGACGTGGCATCGGATGGACTTCGGGCTCCCGAGGGGAGCCGAACGGGGATTGGGGTGGCGTATGCGCTCTGCGGTCATAGCGGGGACCGGTCTGGTCGGTACCTCCGTCGCCCTGGCGCTGCGGCGGCGGGGTGTCGACACCTATCTGCTCGACACTGATCCGACCGCCGTGCACACGGCCGAGGCACTCGGCGCCGGGCGGGCTCAGGAGCCTTCCGGGGTGGCGGACGTCGCGGTACTCGCTGTTCCTCCGGTGCAGGTGGCCCCGGTCCTGGCCGGTCTGCAGAAGCAGGGGGCGGCCCGTTTCTATACCGACGTGGCCAGTGTGAAGGGTCTGCCGGGCCGGGAGATCGAGGCACTGGGCTGCGAGCTGACCACCGTGGTGGGCGGGCATCCGCTGGCCGGCGGGGAGCGGTCGGGGCCGCTCGCGGCGCGGGCCGATCTTTTCGAGGGCCGGCCGTGGGTGCTGGTCCCCACCGAGCACACCGGCGATCCCGCGCTGAACTGCGCTTTGGAGCTGGTGTCCCTGTGCGGTGCCACGCCGGTGCTGCTCGATGCGGAGGCCCACGACCGCGCGGTGGCGCTGGTCTCGCACGTCCCGCATCTGGTGGCGAGCCTCACCGCGGCGCGGCTGCTTCAGGGCAGCGAGTCCGCTCTGCGGCTGGCCGGGCAGGGGCTGCGCGATGTCACCAGAACGGCGGCGGGCAGCCCGGCCCTGTGGACGGACATCCTGTCGGCGAACGCCGGTCCGGTGGCCGATGTGCTGGAGGCGCTGGCCTCGGACGCGGCGGCGGTGGCCGGGGCGCTGCGGCGCGTCGAGGAGCGGGGCGAGACGGCCGCCGAGGGGGCGGCGGAGCTGGCCAGGCTGCTCCAGCTGGGTGTGGAGGGGCGCGCGGGGATCCCGGGCAAGCACGGTGTGCCGGATGCCGGTTTCGCATCCGTGGAGGTCTCCGTGGGTGACAGCCCGGGAGAGCTGGCGCGGCTGCTGTCGGATGCGGCGCGGGCCGATGTGAACATCGAGGACATCGACATAGAACACTCGTCCGATCAGCTGATGGGCCGGGCCCGGCTCGCGGTGCTGCCCGTGCTGGCCCGTGCCCTCGCCGACGAGCTGCGCACGGGAGGCTGGACGGTACGCCTCGCGGACTGGCCGGGCGGTCAGGGCGCATAACGGGGTGGGGGGGGGGGGGGGGGGGGGGGGGGGGGGCGCGGGGGGCCCCCCCCCCCCCCCCCCCCCCCCCCCGGGCCGCTACCGCGCGAACAGCTCCGCCCGCGCGGGCCGGTTGCCGGGCGGGCCGCGCCCGTACCGGGCACCGGGAACCATGGAGAAGCCGCGCCCGTACCGGGCGCCGGGAGGCGACGGAGAGGCCTCGCCCGGATCAGACACCGGGAAGGACCAGGAAGGACCGGGAAGGACGGAGAACGCGGGACGCGGCTCTCCCAACGCGGCAGACCGGTCCGGGCACCGGTCCGGGGGCATCCCGGGAAGGCACCCCCTCAGCGGGAGTCGTCAGGTGCCGCGGCAGAGCAGCAGCAGGGCCCGGTCGTCGTTGACGTCCTTGGCGACGGCTTCGATGAGATGCCAGGCGGCACCTTCGAATCCGGTGTGGACATAGCGGTCGGCCTCGCCGGTCAGCCGGTCCATGCCCTCGCTGAGGTCGCGGCCCGGTGCCTCGACCAGCCCGTCGGTGAAGAGCATCAGTACGTCACCCGGACGCAGGGACCCCTTCACCGGGTCGAACTGCGCCCCGTCGTACACCCCGAGCAGCGGCCCCTCGGCGGCCTTCTCCTCCCAGATGCCGCTGCCCGCGCTGAGCTGGAGCGCCGGGAGGTGGCCGGCCGAGTAGAGCTCGAAGTCGCCCGAGTCGAGGTCCAGTACGAGATGGACGGAGGTGGCGAAGCCCTCGTCCCAGTCCTGGCGGAGCAGATAGCCGTTGGCGGCGGGCAGGAAGCCGTGCGGGGGCAGCGAGCCGAGGAGTCCGCCGAAGGCACCGGAGAGCAGCAGGGCGCGGGAGGCGGCGTCCATGCCCTTGCCGGAGACGTCGGTGAGGACGATCTCCAGGGTCCGGCCGCCGTTGGTACGGGCGGCGACGACGAAATCGCCGGAAAAGGACTGGCCGCCCGCCGGGCGGAGCGCCATCTCGCGGTGCCAGCCCTTGGGGAGCCTGGGCAGGGCGCTCTGGACGCGGATGCGTTCGCGGAGGTCGAAGAGCATGGTGCCGCCGCGCCGCCAGGGCACTCCGACCCGGGCCCGGAACTGGGCGATGAGCAGCCCGAAGAACCCGCAGGCGGCCACGACCAGCACAATGCCCGGGGTGACTCGGGCCGGGCCGTCCCCGTAAGGTCCGAGGGCGAAGGACTCCACGATCAGCCCGCCCGCACAGGCGGCGTAGAGCCCGAGCAGGCTCGCGGGGCGCAGCAGCAGGGCCCCGGCCACGATCGGCAGGACCAGGGCGGCCGGGGAGATCCACTCGGAGTTGAGGGTGGTGCCCCAGGTCAGCAGGGGGACGGTGAGCAGGAGCCCGGCGAGGGCGATGGTGTCGGAGCCGTCACCGCGGAAGTAATCGACGGCGGATTTGCGCAGCGCGACCCGGACCCGGTGCACTGCTTTGCGCATCCGGGCCCTCATCGACGCTGCTGCGTTGCGGTGGGCCATTGTCGTGTGACCCTATCGACCCATCGGCCGTTCGTGCAGGGGGACCCCTCAGACAATGCGTTCGAAATCGGATCGCACTGTCGATATATCGCCCGATCATCATGGCATATGACCGGACTCACTCCCTGGCACCTGTGGGGCTGTTGGGGCAGCGGAAAACCCGCTGGTAGTCGTGGGTCCGCTGCGGTAGGGATGACCGTATGACCAGTACTGAGCTGCATGTGCTGTCCGCAATGGAATGGGACGAGTGGTACGGCGTTCTGGAGGGCGCCTTCGGGGGTGCTTCCAAGGGCCCCGAACACCAGGAGGCGGTGCGGGGTATCACGGATCCGGGCCGTGCGCTGGCCGCCCGGGACGGCGAACTCTGTGTGGGGACCGCCGGTTCGTTCCGTTTCGAGGTCACCGTGCCCGGCGGGCGTTCGACGCCGATGGCCGGGGTCTCCATGGTCAGCGTCGCGGCCACCCACCGGCGGCGCGGCATCCTCGGTGCGTTGATGCGCCGGCAGCTCGGCGATCTGCGGGAGGCGGGTGAGCCGCTGGCGGTGCTGACGGCGTCCGAGCCCG
Source organism: Streptomyces sp. NPDC094448 (assembly GCF_044763775.1). NCBI lineage: Bacteria > Bacillati > Actinomycetota > Actinomycetes > Kitasatosporales > Streptomycetaceae > Streptomyces > Streptomyces sp. NPDC094448. The sequence continues at coordinate 14,338 of NZ_JBIWGU010000007.1, forward strand.
CGATCTACGGCCGCTTCGGCTACGGCGCGGCGAGCCGCTTCCTTCGGGCGGAGATCGACACCGCGCGGGTGCGCCTCGGGCCGCTGCCGCAGGGCACGGACGCGGTCCGGATACGGACGGCCCCGCTCACGGATTCGCTGGCGGAGTGCGAGGCCGTCTACGCGCGGGCGGTACCGCGGCGACCGGGGATGATCGCCCGGCTGCCCGGCTGGGACGGTATCCAGATCCTGGACGGCGATCCGTCGGCGCCGCTGCTGTGCGTGCTCGCGGAGACGGACGGCGAGGTCACGGGGTTCGCCCGGTACCGCAACCGTTCGGCGTGGGACGCGTCGGGCCCTGCGGGCACGGTGGAGGTGCAGGATCTGCAGGCCGACGACCCGGCGTCGCGGGCGGCGCTGTGGCGCTATCTCTTCGGCATCGACCTGACGTCGACGCTGACGAAGCGGAGCATGCCGGTCGACGATCCGCTGCTGCATCTGGTGTCGGATGTGCGGCGGTGCGGGCTGCGGCAGTGGGACGGGCTGTACGTCCGGCTGGTCGAGGTCGGCGCGGCGCTGACGGCACGGGACTACGCGGCGCCGGTGGATATCGTCCTGGAGGTCGAGGACGAGTTCTGCGGCTGGAACACGGGCCGCTGGAAGCTGTCGGCGGACAGCTCCGGCGCGGTCTGCGAGCGTACGGCGGACCCGGCCGATCTGGCCCTTCCGGTACGGACGCTGGGCGCGGCCTTCCTGGGCGGCACGTCGCTCACCTCCCTGGCGGGGGCGGGCGCGGTCCATGAGCTGCGGCCCGGGTCACTGGCCCGCGCCGACGCGGCGTTCGGTTCCACCACGGCGCCCTGGCACTCGCACGACTTCTGACGACCGCTCCCCCGCCCCGGGCCCCGGGGCGGGGAAAGGGTCAGAGGCGCTGGCAGCCGGGGCACCAGAAGAGATTGCGGGCCGCCAGACCGGCGGTTCTGACCGGCGTCGCGCACACATGGCAGGGCAGGTTCGTGCGGCGGTAGACGTAGACCTCGCCGCCATGATCGTCCACCCGCGGCGCGCGCCCCATCGCCTCCGGCGTGTGCTCCGGGCGTACGGTGTCGATGCGGTTGTGCCGTACGCCTTCGTGCATCAGCTCCACCAGATCCGCCCAGATCGCGTCCCACTCCGCGCGCCGCAGTTCGCGCCCCGCGCGATAGGGGTCGATGCCGTGGCGGAAGAGGACCTCGGCGCGGTAGACGTTGCCGACGCCCGCGACGATCTTCTGGTCGAGGAGCAGGGCGGCGACCGTCGTCCGGGAGCGGCTGATCCGCTCCCAGGCCCGGTCCGGGGAGCCGGAGAGCGGATCGCCGGGCGGGCGCAGCGGGTCCGGGCCGAGCCGGTCGTGTATCGCGGTCTTCTCGGCCTCGGTGATCAGGGCGCAGGCGGTCGGGCCGCGCAGGTCCATGAAGGCGCCGGGGACGGCCAGCCGCAGCCGGACCGTGTCCAGCGGCGGCGGCATCGGGGACGTACCGAAGTCGACCCGGCCGAAGAGTCCGAGGTGGATATGGACCCAGCCCCGGCCGCCGAAGCCGAGGAACAGGTGCTTGCCGTGCGCCTCGGTCTCGTGGAGCGTCCCGCCGTCGAGCAGCGCGGCCGCGTCGGAGAACTTCCCCTGCGGGCTGCTCACCCGCACCGGACGGCCGGCGAACCGGTCCCGGTGGTCGGCGGCGAGCCGGTGGATCGTATGCCCTTCGGGCACGGTACTGCTCCTCGGTGGGACGGGCTCGGCACGGGGTTTCGGGAAACGGCCGCGCCCCCGCGGACGGCGGGGGCGCGGAGGAGGTGTTACGGCTGCTGCGGGTGCCCCTCGGGGATCGGCGGCAGCTCGCCCGTGGTCTCGTAGCGCGAGAGCATCTCGATACGGCGGGTGTGCCGCTCCTCGCCGGAGTACGGCGTGTTGAGGAAGATCTCCACGAACTTCACGGCTTCTTCGACGGAGTGCATCCGGCCGCCGACGGCGATGACGTTGGCGTTGTTGTGCTCGCGGCCCAGCGCCGCCGTCTGCTCGCTCCAGGCCAGCGCGGCGCGGACGCCCTTCACCTTGTTCGCGGCGATCTGCTCGCCGTTGCCCGAGCCGCCGATGACGATGCCGAGGCTGTCGGCGTCGGCGGCGGTGCGCTCGGCGGCGCGCAGGCAGAAGGGGGGGTAGTCGTCGAGGGCGTCGTAGATATGGGGACCGCAGTCGACGGGCTCGTGGCCGTGGGCCTTGAGCCACTCGACGAGGTGGTTCTTGAGTTCGTATCCGGCATGGTCGGAACCGAGGTACACGCGCATGGTCCGAGTGTGGCACGGGCCGGGCCGCCGGAGGGCGGCCGGGTGCCGGGCAGGCGGCCGGGTGCCGGGCAGGCGGCCGGGTCTTCGGGCACGGGCGCCGGACGGCGCCCGGATCCCGCGGCAGGCCCGGGGCGGGCGGCCGGCTCAGCCCTTGCGGCCTGCGAGCTTCCAGGCGGTGGGCAGGGCGCCCATCGCCAGGGCCGCCTTCACGGCGTCGCCGATCAGGAACGGGGTGAGCCCCGCAGCGACCGCCTGCGAGAGCGTCATCCCGGTCGCGAGCGCGAGATAGGGGACGCCGATCGCGTAGATGATCGCCGAACCGAGAGCCATCGCGGCCGCCGTACGCCATACGGAGCGGTCCGCGCCGCGGCGGGCCAGGGCACCGACGACACCGGCCGCCAGCAGCATGCCGAGGATGTAGCCGAAGGACGGCATGCCCCAGCCGGACTCGCCCTCCGCGAACCACGGCATGCCCGCGACGCCCGCGACCGCGTAGAGCGCCAGGGAGAGCAGACCCCGGCGGGCGCCGAGCGCGGTGCCGACGAGGAGCGCAGCGAAGGTCTGCCCGGAGACGGGCACCGGGGAGACGGGGATCGGGACGGCGATCTGGGCGGCCAGACCGGTGAGGGCCGCGCCGCCGACGACGAGTGCGATATCGCGGGCCCGGGAGGCGGGGATCAGGTCCGCGAGGACCGCGCCGGGACGGGAGGTGATGGTGGCAGTACTCATCGGATCTCCGGAAGGTGAGAGAGGAAGGCGGGAAGAAAGGGGTGCGCGTGGGGCGGGGCGGGCGGACGCCCGGCGGCAGAGCGCGGCGGAGAACAGCAGGGAACAGCAGGGAACAGCAGGGAACAGCAGAGAACGGCGGAGAACGGCAGGGAATGGGGCCGGGACGGGGCGGTCGGCGGGGGGACACGGTGACCGTAACCGACGGTCCCGGACCGCTTCACCATCAGCCGCCGACAAAGGGAACCCGGAGCCGTTCATGGGGAACCCACAAAGCGTCGTTCACGCCTCGGGCGGTACGTGACGCTGGTCACGCGCCCAGCAGACCTCCGGACCCCGGGGCCGGAGGGGACGGGTTCTGTAGGATCTCACCAAAAGAGCGCCGGACCGGATCCGAGGCTACCCACGGGTAGTCCGTGGATACGATGTGTGAGCCCGGTGACCGTATAGCGGACACCCGTTCCCTCTGGCCGGTACACCCACTCAGACTGTGGGCCCTCCGAGGAATCTCCCCGAACCCCGACCGCTAGCGAAGAGGGCGTCCCATGTCCCGTACCTCCGCCCCCGCCGAGCAGGCGGAACCCACCGGGCAGAACGGCGGCGAGCGCCGCCCGGCCGATATCACGCTCTCCCACGGCCTCAAGCAGCGCCATCTGTCGATGATCGCCCTCGGCGGGGTCATCGGCGCCGGGCTCTTCGTCGGCTCCGGCGCGGGCATCGCCGCCGCCGGTCCCTCCATCGTCGTGGCGTACGCGCTCTCCGGACTGCTGGTCATGCTGGTGATGCGGATGCTGGGCGAGCTGTCGGCGGCCAATCCGGCCTCCGGTTCGTTCTCCGTCCACGCCGAGCGGGCGATCGGCCCCTGGGCCGGATTCACCTCCGGCTGGGCGTTCTGGTTCCTGCTCTGCGTCGCCGTGGGACTGGAGGGCATCGGCGCGGCGAAGATCATGACGGGCTGGCTGCCGGGCACCCCGGAGTGGGCCTGGGTCGCCCTCTTCATGATCGTCTTCTCTCTCACCAACCTTGCGGCGGTGAAGAACTTCGGCGAGTTCGAGTTCTATTTCGCCGCTCTGAAGGTCGGCGCGATCGCGCTCTTCCTGGTGATCGGCGGGCTGGCCATCGCCGGACTGCTGCCCGGCACCGACGCGCCCGGCACGGCCAATCTCACCGGCGACGGCGGATTCATGCCCAACGGCGTCGACGGACTGATCGTCGGACTGCTCGCCTCCGTCTTCGCGTACGGCGGTCTGGAGACCGTCTCCATCGCCGCGGCGGAGTCCGAGCACCCGGTGCAGGGCGTGGCCAAGGCCGTCCGTACCGCGATGTGGCGGATCGCGGTCTTCTACATCGGCTCCATGGCCGTCATCGTCACCCTCGTTCCGTGGAACGACCCCGATGTCGTCTCCAAGGGCCCGTACGTCGCCACCCTCGACCACCTCGGAATCCCGGGCGCCGACCAGATCATGAACGTGGTCGTGCTGATCGCCCTGCTCTCCGCGATGAACGCGAACATCTACGGGGCTTCCCGGATGGCCTGCTCCCTGGTCGCCCGCGGCCAGGGACCGGCGAAGCTCGGCCGGACGTCGGGCGGAGTCCCGCGGTACGCCGTCCTCGCCTCGTCGCTCTTCGGCTTCGGCTGCGTCCTGCTCAGCTACTGGCGGCCCGACGACGTCTTCATGTGGCTGCTGAAGATGATCGGCGCGATCATCCTCGTCGTGTGGATCTTCATCGCGGTCTCGCAGTTGGTGCTGCGCCGCCGCACCGAGCGGGAGGACCCGTCGAAGCTGGTCGTCAGGATGTGGGCGTACCCCTATCTGACCTGGCTGGCGCTGGCCGGAATGGTGGCCGTCTTCCTGCTGATGGCCCGGGAGCCGGACACCCGTACGCAGCTCTACTACACCGGCGGGCTGACGGCCGTCCTCGCGGCGATCGGCTACGCACGGCAGCGGTCCGCACGCATGGAGCGATAGTCCCGTACGACGGATTGACGCTCCGCCCCCGCGGTTCCAAGCTCGGATCCCGTCGACGGATCGCACGGACCGACCCCGCACGCCGGTGGACGGCGATGCCCCAACGACGGATCGACGGATCGACGGACGGTGGGGCGGCCGGGAGATCGGGTCAGGGACCGGTGGGCCCGCGCCGCATACGCGGAGGCGATGTATGAGAGTCCTGGCTGCCGGTGATCACTTCGTCCGCAACGCCCTGATCGCCGAGGCCCTCAGACGCGATCTCGCGGACGCGGCGGCGCTCGACCTCACCGAGCTGACCCTGCCCTGGCCGCTGGAGCCCTTCGGTCCGGTCGGCGAAGTGGAGGAGGCCAGCGACAGCGAGGACGCCCTGATCGCCGCATTGGACAGGGTCGAAGTGTGCGTCACCCAGATGGCGCCCTTCACCGAACGGGTGCTGGCCGCGGCGCCCGCGCTGAAGCTGATCGCGCTCTGCCGGAGCCGGCCCGTCAACGTCAATGTGGCGGCGGCGCGGGACCGCGGCGTCCGGGTGGTCTGCGCGCCCGGCCGCAACGCGGCGGCCACCGCCGAGTTCACCCTCGGGCTGATGCTCTGCGCCATGCGCCGTATCCCCGAGGCGCACAGCTCCCTCACCTCGAAGGGCCACTGGGACGGCTCCTGCTACACCTACGAGCACAGCGGTACGGAGCTGGAGGACACCGCCGTCGGGGTCGTCGGACACGGGGCGGTGGGCAGCCGCGTCGCCCGGGTGCTGGGCGCGTTCGGCTCCGCCGTCTCGGTGTACGACCCCTATGCGCGCGGCGAGGTCCACGGCACCCGGACGGCGTCCCTGGAGGCGCTGCTGGTCCGCTCCCGGGTGCTCACCCTGCACGCCCGGCTCACCCGTGAGACCCGCGGCATGATCGGACCGCACGAACTCTCCCTGATGCCGCGCGGAGCGGTCCTGGTGAACACGGCCCGCGGGGCGATCGTGGACACCGAGGCCCTCTGCGACGCGCTCGACAGCGGACATCTGGCCGCGGCGGCACTCGACGTCTACGAGGAGGAGCCACCGCGCCCCGGATCCCGCCTCTTCGCCACCCCGAACCTGGTGCTGACACCGCATGTGGGCGGCGCGAGCCGGGAGGTGGCCCGGAAGGCGGCAGCGTTCATCGCCACGGAGATACGGCGTTACGCGGTGGGGCGCGATCACCCGTAACACCCCCGGTCTCCGGGCACGGTGCGGAGACGGGCCGACAAGCCCCCCCGACCGGAGGACTAGGTCCAATGCACGACGCGGCGTCGGCCGTTCTCGCTGGTAGCGTGCAGTTGCATAGAATGTGCAATAAGCGTCACCGGAGGGACCGGACACACCATGGCCATCTACACGCTGCCCGAACTGCCGTACGACTACGCCGCTCTTGCGCCGGTGATCAGCCCGGAAATCATCGAGCTGCACCACGACAAGCACCACGCCGCGTATGTCAAGGGCGCCAATGACACCCTCGACCAGCTCGCCGAGGCGCGGGACAAGGACGCGTGGGGGGCGATCAACGGGCTGGAGAAGAACCTCGCGTTCCACCTCTCCGGCCATATCCTCCACAGCATCTACTGGCACAACATGACCGGCGACGGCGGTGGCGAGCCCCTCGACAAGGACGGTGTGGGCGAGCTGGGGGACGCCATCGCCGAGTCCTTCGGGTCGTTCGCGAAGTTCAAGGCGCAGCTGACGAAGGCGTCCGCGACCACGCAGGGCTCCGGCTGGGGCGTGCTCGCCTACGAGCCGGTCAGCGGCCGGCTGATCGTGGAGCAGGTCTACGACCACCAGGGCAACGTCGGCCAGGGTTCGGTGCCGATCCTGGTCTTCGACGCCTGGGAGCACGCCTTCTACCTTCAGTACAAGAACCAGAAGGTCGACTTCATCGAGGCGATGTGGCAGGTCGTCAACTGGCAGGACGTCGCCAAGCGCTACGAGCAGGCCAAGGAGCGCACCCCGCTGATCGCCCCCTGACCGGGTGAACCGGCACGGCCGGGGCCGGGGCCCCGGCCGTACCCCGTCGTCCTGCTCGTGATCGTCTTCTCAACCTTCACGTGCGGGCGGAAAGAAGAAGGACCCCTGCGAGGACGTGACTCGCGGGGGTCCTTCCGTTCCCCGGTGACCCGGCCGGGGGCGGGTCGCCGGAGAGGAGCCGGGCCGCGCGGGTGCGGCTGCGGCTGCGGCTGCGGATCAGAGGTTGGAGAAGTCGGGGTCCGCCGTACGCGTGCGCTTGATTTCGAAGAAGCCGGGCGTGGCCGCCACCAGCAGCGTGCCGTCCCACAGCCGGGCCGCCGCCTCCCCCTGCGGAGCGGGCGTCACCACCGGGCCGAAGAAGGCGATCTGCTCGCCGTCGGCCCCGGGAACGGCGATGACCGGGGTGCCGACCTCCTGGCCGACCTTGTCGATGCCCTCCTGGTGGGAGGCGCGCACCTCGGCGTCGTACGTGTCCCGGTCGGCGTAGTCGATCAGCTCGGCGGGCAGCCCGGCGTCCTTCAGGGCGTCGGCTATCGTGTCCCGGCCGGTCCCCCGGTCCTCGTTGTGGAAACGGGTGCCCAGAGCCGTGTACAGCGGGCCGACGGCCTCGTCGCCGTGCAGCTCGCGGGCGGCGGCCACCACCCGGACCGGGGCCCACGCGTCCTTCAGCCCCTCCCGGTACTGCTCGGGCAGCTCGTCCATCCTGTCCTCGTTCAGCACCGCCAGGCTCATCACATGCCAGCGGACCTCGACGTCCCGCACCTTCTCCACCTCCAGCATCCAGCGGGAGGTCATCCAGGCCCAGGGGCAGAGGGGGTCGAACCAGAAGTCGACGGGGGTCCTGCCGTTGTCAGACATGTCTCTCCTCGGGAAACCGGCGCCGGTCGTGCCTCCTCCTGAACAACCGGCGAGCTGACCGGCCGATTCCCCCCGTCGGGCGTCGGGGTGCCCATGGGAGGATCGGGCCGTTGAGCCGAGAGACGAAGGAGTGCCCGTGCCGGGTGAGAATCTGTCCCGCGACGAAGCCCGCGAGCGGGCCGAGCTGCTGTCCGTCGACGGGTACGAGGTGGCCCTCGACGTCACGTCCGCGACCACGGCCGCGGGAGATACCACCGAAGGGCCGCTGACCTTCCGGTCCGTGACCACGATCCGCTTCCGCTCCGCCCGGCCGGGCGCCGACAGCTTCGCGGATCTGGTCGCGCCTTCGGTGACCGCTGTCGAACTGAACGGACGGCCGCTCGACCCGGCCGCCGTCTTCGACGGCACCCGGATCGCGCTCAACGGTCTGGCCGCGGAGAACGTGCTGGTCGTGGACGCGCAGTGTGCGTACAGCCGGACGGGCGAGGGGCTGCACCGGTTCGTCGACCCGGAGGACGGGGAGGTGTACCTCTATACGCAGTACGAGCCCGCAGACGCCCGTCGCGTCTTCGCGAACTTCGAGCAGCCCGATCTCAAGGCGCCGTTCCGGTTCGAGGTGACCGCGCCCGAGGGCTGGACGGTGTGGAGCAACGGCGCCGGGGAGCGGGACGCCGCGGACGGGGTGTGGCGGTTCGCCGAGACCCGGCCGATCTCCACGTACATCACCGCGGTCGTCGCCGGTCCGTACCACTACGAGACCGACCTCTACACCCGGACGCTGGACGACGGCACCGTACTGGAGATCCCGCTGGGCGCCCTGTGCCGCAAGGGCCTGGCCCGGCACTTCGACGCGGACGACGTCTTCCTCGTCACCAAGCAGGGGCTGGACTTCTTCCACGACCGCTTCGACTACCCGTACCCGTTCGGCAAGTACGACCAGGCGTTCGTGCCGGAGTACAACATCGGCGCCATGGAGAACCCGGGCTGCGTCACCTTCCGGGAGGAGTTCATCTTCCGGGGGAAGGTGACCCGGGCGGCGTACGAGCGCCGGGCCAATGTGATCCTGCACGAAATGGCCCATATGTGGTTCGGTGACCTGGTCACCATGGTGTGGTGGGACGATCTGTGGCTGAAGGAGTCCTTCGCGGACTTCATGGGCTCGTACGCGATGGTCGGCGCGACCCGCTTCACCAACGGCTGGACCACCTTCGCGAACAACCGGAAGGCGTGGGCGTACCGCGCCGACCAGATGCCGTCGACGCATCCGGTCACCGCGGACATCCGCGATCTGGAGGACGCCAAGCTCAACTTCGACGGCATCACCTACGCCAAGGGCGCGAGCGTCCTGAAGCAGCTTGTCGCGTACGTGGGCGAGGACGCGTTCCTGGAAGGCGCCCGGCGCTACTTCAAGCGGCACGCGTACGGCAACACCCGGCTGACGGATCTGCTGTCGGTGCTGGAGGAGGTGTCCGGGCGGGATATGACGGCCTGGTCGCGCGCGTGGCTCCAGACCGCCGGGGTGAACTCCCTGACGCCCGTCGTCACGCACGACGCGGGCGGCAGGATCACCGAGCTGGCCGTCGTCCAGGACCCGGGCAACGGGGTTCCGGGCGGGGAGGGCGTCCTGCGCCCGCACCGGATCGCCGTCGGGCTCTACCGGCACGAGGACGGAGAGCTGGTGCGGTACGCGTCCGCCGAGGCGGACGTCACGGGTGCGCGGACCGTGGTGCCGGAGCTGGTGGGAGCGGAGCGGCCCGCGCTCGTCCTGGTCAACGACGAGGACCTGACGTACTGCAAGATCCGCTTCGACGAGGCGTCGCTGGAGACGCTCCGCTCGCATCTGGGCGATGTCACCGACCCGCTGGCGCGGGCGCTGTGCTGGTCGGCGCTGTGGAACCTGACGAGGGACGCGCTGATGCCGGCGCGTGACTTCATCGGCCTGGTGCTGCGCTTCGCCGGGCGCGAGACCGATATCGGCGTACTCCAGATGCTGCACGCCTGGGCCCGGATCGCGCTCGTCCACTACGCGGCACCGGAGTGGCGCGCGGAGGGCGGGCGGCTGCTGGCCCAGGGTGCACTGCGGGAGCTGCGGCTCGCCGAGCCCGGCGGGCAGCACCAGCTCACCTGGGCGCGGTTCTTCGCGACCGTCGCGGAGTCGGACGCGGATCTGCAGCTGCTGTCCGGACTCCTCGACGGTACGGCGAAAATCGACGGGCTCGACGTCGACCAGGAGCTGCGCTGGGCCTTCCTGGAGCCGCTGGCCTCGCACGGGATCGCCGGCGCGGACGCGCTCGACGCGGAGCTGGCGCGCGACGACACCGCGTCGGGGACCCGGCACCATGTCAGGTGCCTGGCGGCGCGGCCGTCGGCGGAGGTGAAGGACCGGGCGTGGGCGCGGGTCGTCGAGTCGGACGAACTGTCCAACGCGCTGGTGGAGGCGGTGATCTCCGGGTTCGCGCAGTCGGGACAGCGGGAGCTGCTGGCGCCTTACGCGCCGAAGTACTTCGAGGCCGTCGAGCGCGTGTGGAGCGAACGGTCCATCCAGATCGGGATGAGCATCGTGTCGGGCCTGTTCCCCGCGTTCCAGGGGGAGCCGGCGAAGACGGCAGCGGAGCGGTGGCTGGCGGAGCACCCGGATGCGGCGCCGGCGCTGCGACGGCTGGTGCTGGAGGCGCACGACGACCTGTCGAGGGCCTTGCGCGCGCAGACGCGGGACGCGTAGCCCCGGGGCGGGGACGTGCCCTGGGGGCGTTGCGGGGTTGGGGGGCGTGGCCCTGCGGGGCGCGTGGCCCCGCGGGCGCTACGGGCGCTACGGGCGCTACGGGCATGGTCCGGGCGCGTGCCCGTGCGGGACCCCTGGGGCCGTTGCGGGGCGGGGACCCGAGGGGCCTTGCGGGGGGGGGGCGCGCGTGTGACCCCGTGGAGGCCCGAGCGTTGCGCCCGGGTCCGCGGGGGCCGCACCGTGGGGCCCGCACAGGCATGGTGCCTTGCCCGCACGGCCTCGGGGCGCGGCGCGCCACCCTTGTGGGCATACGTTCCGCCGGGGCGGAACGGGTGGGCACAACCCACGGGCGCCCTGACCGGACCAGGGCTTCGACCCCCGGGCCCGGCTCCCTCAGAGGCGCCGCGCCCGGCAAGGCCCCCTGGCCGGAGCGCACCGGAACGGGCACCGCGCCCCGGGGCGCCGGGCCCGCCCGGAGGGGGTCCGTGCCGGGACTTTGGGGCGGCGGGGTGTCAGCTTGGCGACGGGGGCGTAACAGGGGTTATCCCGCCCCCGAACCACGGGCATTCCCTCCGCATGAATCCCGACGCCCTCCCCCCGGCCCCCTCCCTCTCCCCCGCCGACGCGCCCCTCGACGTACCCGGTGAACACCGGAGCGTCCTGTCCTCCGCCCAGCTGCGGGAGCACGGCGTCGCGGGGGCACGGCTCGCCGCCCGGTGCCGGCCGGGCGGGCCGTGGCAGTCGCTGCTGCCTGGCGTCTACCTGCTGCGCCGGGGCGTGCCCACGGGCGAGGAGCGGCTGCGCGGCACCCTGCTGTACGCCGGTCGGCCCGTCGTCCCGCGGCAGCCCGGACCGGAGCCCCGCGGCCCGGCCGCGGCCGTACTCACCGGGCTCGCCGCCCTCGCGCTCCACGGGTTCGCCACCGCGCCCCCGCTGCGCGAACTGGACCGGATCGACGTTCTCGTGCCACGGACCCGCCGACTGCGTTCGACCGGCTTCGCCCGGATCGTCCGGACGGCTTCGGTACCGGAGCCGGAGTACGTCACGGGCCTGCCGGTGGCCCCCGTGGCCCGCGCCGTCGCCGACGCCGTCGCGGAGACGTCGGACCCCGGTACCGTACGGCTGCTGGTGACGGAGGCGGTCGGCGGCGGGCACTGCGAACCGGCCGCCCTGGTCACCGAGCTGGACCGGGCCCGGCTGCTGCGGTGCCCGCCCGTCGCGCGGGCGGTGGACGCGCTGCTCGCCGAGGGCAGGTCCCGGGCCGAGGAGCGGCTCTATTCGCTGGTGTACGCGTACGCCCTGCCCGACCCGCTCTGGAACGTGGACCTGAAGCTCCCCGGCGGCACTCCGCTCGGCCGGGTCGACGCGTACTGGACCGAACAGTGCACGGCCGTCCTCCTGGAGGTCCCGGCGGGCGACGCTCCGGAGAACGAGGCGCCCGGCCGCGCGACGCGCCGTGAACATCTGGAGCGGCTCGGGATCACCGTCATCCCGATGATGCCGCGCGAGCTGCGGGACGAGCCGGACCGTCAGGCGGCCGTGATCCGGACCGCCCTGCTGGCCGCGCTGGACCGCGATCCGCCGGCCTATGTGGTGGTCCTCCCCCACTGAACGCGACGACGGCCGGCCGGTCGGCCCCACCGGCCCGGAACAAGTCTCCGGGACCGACCCGGACCTGAACCGGGACCTGGACCGGCCTGGACCGGCCTGGACGGGGACCAGGACCGGGACCGGCCCGGACCGGCGTCAGGACCAGGACCGGGACCGGGCGCAGGGCCCGGAGCAGGGCCCCGCCCTGCGACCGGGCCGCCCCGCCGGCCCCGCCGCGGCCGAATGCCGACGGCACGAACGCGCCGCCGCCGCGCCCATCCGGCCAGTCACCTCATCCGCCCCGCCCGCCCCGTTCATAGGCGCACACCGCGCATACCACGCCCACCACGCACGTCCATGCGCCAACTCCCGCTTTTTCCCTCCTTGTTCCCCTTGACGACACCGCCACAGGGGCGATTTTCTGCCATGGTCACATCACAATTCCGCGCGGGCTCTCCCCAAACCCCTCCTCCGTACGAAAGGCTGAGCGGTCGTCCGGCACCGCAATCCGGACGACTGCTCCACCCCAGGGAAACCGTTCCTTCACCCACAGGGATGCCGATGACCCCCGAACCCCAGAGCCCCATAACCGGAGGCTCCGCCACCCGGCGCAGACGGGTGGCCCGGATCGCCGCCGCCGCGTCGCTCGTGACCGCCCTGGTCGCCGCCGGTACCGCTCCGGCCCTCGCGACCGCGCCCGTCGACGACCCCGGCACCGGGACCGCGACCGGCGCCAAGGCCGTACCGGCCGCCGACAAGAAGCTCGGCGCGGCGGACGCCGAACTCCTCGCCGAAGCCGAGGCCAAGGGCGAGAAGCAGATCACCGTCATGGTCGCCACCGCCCCCGGTGCGACCGAGGCGGTCGCCGCCCAGCTCGGTGGCGTCGACGGCGCGAGCGTCGGCAAGACGTACGACGCCCTCGGCTACGTCCGGGCCACGCTCCCCACCGCGAAGGCGGAGAGCGCCCTCAAGACCGCCGCCAAGCTCCCCAGCGTCCACGGCATCGACCTCCGCCACGAGGTGAAGCTGGACGACCCGACACCGGGTGCCGACACCGTCAAGGCGGCCGAGGGAGCCACCGGCAAGCAGGTCCGCAGCTACCCGGCGCCGGACGCGAAGACGCCCGCGAAGAACCCGTACAACCCGTCCTTCGAGACGGGCGCGGTCGACTTCGTGAAGAAGAACCCCACGTACGACGGCCGCGGGATCACCATCGGCATCCTCGACTCCGGCGTCGACATCGCCCACCCCGCGCTCCAGAAGACCACCACCGGCGAGCGCAAGATCGTCGACTGGGTCACCGCGACCGACCCGGTCATCGACGGCGACGGCACCTGGCGCCAGATGCGGCTGGAGGTCGCGGGCCCGTCGTTCACGGTCAACGGCCGCGCCTACACCGCGCCCGCCGGGAACTACCGGTTCAACATCTTCGCCGAGGCCGTCACCCGCAACGGCGATATGGCCGGCGACCTCAACCGGGACGGCGACACCACCGACACCTGGGCGATGCTGTACGACGCCGCCCAGGGCACCGTCCGGGTGGATCTGAACAACAACGCCGACTTCACCGACGACACCGCGATGAAGCCGTACAAGAACGGCTTCCAGATCGGCTACTTCGGTCAGGACGACCCGGCGACCCCGATCGCCGAGCGCATCCCGTTCGTCATCGAGCTGCGCAAGGACGTCGTCTACAACCCGTCCACCGGCGCCAAGGCCGACTACGCGAGCATCGGCGTCATCGAGGGCTCCCACGGCTCCCACGTCGCCGGTATCACCGCCGCCAACGGTCTCTTCGGCGGCAGGATGAACGGTGCCGCGCCCGGCGCCAAGCTGGTCTCCTCCCGCGCCTGCTCCTGGAGCGGCGGCTGCACCAATATCGCGCTCACCGAGGGCCTCGCCGATCTGGTGATCAACCGGGGCGTGGACATCGTCAACATCTCCATCGGCGGTCTGCCGGCGCTCAACGACGGCAACAACGCCCGCTCGGAGCTGTACAACCGGCTGATCGACACCTACGGCGTCCAGCTGGTGATCTCCGCGGGCAACGACGGCCCCGGCACCAACACCCTGGGCGACCCGGGCGTCGCCGACAAGGCGATCTCCGTCGGCGCTTCCATCTCCAAGGAGAGCTGGGCCGCCAACTACGGCTCCCTGGTGACGAAGAAGTACCAGATGATGCCGTTCTCGTCGCGCGGCCCGCGGGAGGACGGCGGCTTCACGCCGACCGTCACCGGCCCCGGCTCGGCGATCCAGACCACCCAGACCTGGTCGCCCGGCGGCCCGGTCCGCGAGGCGGGCTACGAACTGCCGCCCGGCTACTCCATGATCCAGGGCACCTCGATGTCCTCGCCGCAGGTCGCGGGCGCGAGCGCACTGCTGCTGTCGGCCGCCAAGCAGCGCGGTATCGACCTCACCCCGGCGAAGCTGCGGACCGCCCTCACCAGCACCGCGAACAAGATCCCCGGGGTCAAGGCGCACGAGCAGGGCGCCGGTCTGATCGACACCGTCGAGGCCTGGAAGTCCGTCAAGGACGGTGTCGACGCCCATGAGTACACCGTCAAGGCGCCGGTCGACACCGCGATCGACTTCGCGCTGAAGACCCCCGGCTTCGGCACCGGTCTGTACGACCGCGAGGGCGGCCTCAAGGCCGGCCAGTCGAAGACGTACGACATCACCGTCACCCGCACCACCGGCCCGGACCGTGCCGTCTGGCACGAGCTGGACTGGCGGAACAACGACGGCACCTTCCGGCTGCTCGGCGGCGACCGGGTCCGGCTGCCGCTGAACCAGCCGGTCACCGTCACCGTGCAGGCCCGTCCCCAGTCCGACGGCGTCCACAGCGCCATCCTGGAGGCGGACGACCCGCGCACCGAGGGCGTCGACAAGCAGATCATGGCGACCGTCGTGGTCTCCACTCCGCTGGCGGCCCCGTCCTACGCCTTCTCGGCGTCCGGCTCGGTGGAGCGCAACAGCCACCGCTCGTACTTCATCACCGTCCCGGCGGGTGCGAAGACCCTGGAGGTCGCGCTCGGCGGGCTGGCGAAGGACAGCCAGACGCGGTTCATCTCCATCCACCCGTACGGGGTGCAGATGGAGGACAGCGCCACGATCTACTGCTACCCGAACTACCCGAACCCGGCCAACACCTGCCGCCCCGACGTGCGCTCGTACGACGAGCCGGCGCCGGGCGTCTGGGAGATCGAGGTCGAGTCGCGGCGGACGTCGCCGCTGCTGAACAACCCGTACCAGCTGGACGTCACCCTGCTGGGCGCCGACTTCACCCCGGCCGTGCAGACACTGCCCGAGGTGAAGGTCGGCACTCCGGCTCCGGTCCAGTGGCAGGTCACCAATAAGACCGCGCCGATCGACGGACGGCTCGCGGGCGGTTCCCTGGGCTCCGCCAAGGTGACCCGGCCGGCCATCAACAAGGGTGAGCTCCAGCAGACCACCGTGGTGATCGGCGAGGGCGTCGAGCGGCTCGACGTCGCCATCGGCAACACCTCCGACCGGAACGCGGACCTCGACCTGGCGGTCTACAACCAGGCGGGCACCCGGGTCGCCAGCTCCGCGGACGCGGACTCGGAGGAGGCCGTGAGCCTGGTGAAGCCCGCTCCGGGCACGTACCGGATCGTGGTCGACGGCTACGACGTCGCCCCGGGCGGCACCGAGTACGACTACCGGGACGTCTTCTTCGCCCCCGGCCTCGGGAAGATCACCGTCGACGAGACCCGGCAGCTGAAGCTCGGCACGGGTGAGTCGGCGCAGGTCGACGCGGAGGTCGTGGTCGCGGGACCGGCTCCCGAGGGGCGCCAGTTCTTCGGAGACGTACGGCTGGTGAACACCCGCGGCACGGCGGCGGGCACCGGCAGCGTGGTGATCGGACAGGTCGTCCCGTAACCGGGAGGACCTGAGGGGTGCCCGGGGCTCCGGGCACCCCCTTCCGTCCATCGCGCCGCGGTCCGTCCATGGCACCGCGGCCGGTGCGGAGTGTTCCGTACGGTACGGAGCGGGCGGGCGTCCTGACGGGCGCCCGCCCGCTCCCTTTCCCCCTGCCCCCGCTTGCCTCCCCCCTTTTCGGGCACCCCGGGAACAGCCCGGGGAAGGAGCCGAAAGGGGGCGCCGGAGAGAGTCCGGGGCGGGTCCGGGCGCTGTTCCGCTCGTCACACATTCCGCCCCTTGGACAATGGACTGGACAAGTCGGCCGTGGGCACACGCATCATGGAGCGGCAGTCCAGGAACGTACGAAGGAGTTTCCGTGAGGGTCGGAATCGTCGGAGCCACCGGTCAGGTCGGCACAGTCATGCGCAGGATCCTCGCCGAGCGGAAATTCCCGGCGGACGAGCTGCGGCTGTTCGCCTCGGCGCGGTCGGCGGGCTCGACGATCGCCTGGGAGGGCCGGGAGATCACCGTCGAGGACGCGTCCACCGCGGACTACACGGGCCTCGACATCGTCCTCTTCTCCGCGGGCGGCGCGACCTCCCGGGCGCTGGCCGAGAAGGTCGCGGGCCAGGGCGCCGTGGTGATCGACAACTCCTCCGCGTGGCGGATGGACCCGGACGTACCGCTGGTGGTGTCCGAGGTCAACCCGCACGCGATCCGGAACCGCCCCAAGGGCATCGTCGCCAACCCGAACTGCACCACGATGGCCGCGATGCCGGTGCTGAAGCCGCTGGCGGAGGAGGCCGGTCTGGTCACCCTGGTCGCCACCACCTACCAGGCCGTATCGGGCTCCGGCGTGGCCGGGGTGGCCGAGCTGGACGGGCAGGTCAAGGCGGTGGCGGAGAACGCCCCGGCCCTGACCCACGACGGTGAGGCGGTCGCCTTCCCCGAGCCCGCGGTCTACCGGCGCCCCATCGCCTTCAATGTGGTCCCGCTCGCGGGCAACCTCGTCGACGACGGCTCCGCCGAGACCGACGAGGAGCAGAAGCTGCGCAACGAGTCCCGGAAGATCCTGGAGCTGCCGGAGCTGAAGGTCTCCGGCACCTGTGTCCGGGTCCCCGTCTACTCGGGCCACTCCCTCCAGGTCAACGCCCGTTTCGACCGCCCGCTGAGCGTGGAGCGGGCCCGTGAGCTGCTGGCCGGAGCCCCGGGCGTCGAACTGTCGGACATTCCGACCCCGCTCCAGGCCGCGGGCAAGGATGCGTCCTATGTCGGCCGGATCCGGGCCGACGAGACCGTCGAGCACGGGCTGGCCCTCTTCCTCTCCAACGACAACCTCCGCAAGGGCGCCGCGCTGAACGCCGTGCAGCTGGCGGAGCTGGTCGCGGACGAGCTGTCCGCGGGACGGTAGTCGCGTAGTCGCGTAGTCGCGTAGTCGCGTAGTCGCGTAGTCGCGTACGGGCCGCGCGCCGCGCGCCCCGGCACCGTGACCGGCCCCGGCTTGAGCCGGGGCCGGTCGCGCGTGAGGGGCCCGGTCACGCGTGAGGGCCCGGCTCCGGGCGCCGGAGCGCACCCGGCGGCCCGGTGCTCACCCGGCGGGCTCGGGCGGGCTCACGGCCCCGCGCTCGGGCCGGGACGGGTCCGGTCACGGCCCCGCCCGGGTCCCCCGTCCCTGCCCGGGTCCCCTGTCCCCGCGCGGGTCCCCCGTCCCTGCCCGGGCCCCGGTCCCGGTCGCTGTCGGATCCCGAGCCCGCGCACCCCGGGCCCGCACCCCGGGCCCGCCCGCCCCGGCTCAGGAAAGCCCGGCCACCGGGACCCGCCGCGAGCCCGCCAGGGTGAGCGCGGCCAGCAGCGCCAGCGCGCCCGCGAGCAGCAGCGCCGCCGCGGTGGACCACCGGTCCATCGCCGCGCCGCCGCCCGCCGCGCCCAGCGCGATCGACGCGTTGAAGACGCCCGCGCAGAGACCGGAAACCGCCTCCCGCGCCCCGGGTGCCGCGACGAGCATCCAGTTCTGCGCGGAGACCGAGAGCCCCCCGTACGCCAGTCCCCAGAGCACCAGCAGCACCATGGAGAGCGCGGCGCTCGACCCGGTGAGTCCGAGCAGCGGTACGACGGCGGCGAGGGCGGCGGAGACCATGAGCAGGGCGCGGCGCGGCGAGCGGGCGGCCGCGGCACCGCCGAGGAAGTTCCCGGCGACCCCGGCGAGGCCGTAGAGCAGCAGCAGTCCGCCGATCGCCCCGGCGGACACTCCGTCGACTCCTTCGAGGACCGGCCTGACATAGGTGTACGCAGTGAAGTGGCCGGTCACCATGAGCGCGACGGCGACGAGGCCGATACGGACGGCGGGCATCCGGGTCAGGGCGGCCGTCTCCCGGGGGTGTACGGCCCGTTCCGGGGGCAGCGGCGGCAGCAGCAGGCGGAGCGCTCCGGCCACCGCGAGGGCGAGTGCGGCGACGGCGGCGAAGCCCCACTCCCAACAGCTGAGGTGGCCGATGAGGGCGCCCACGGGTATGCCGAGGACGGATGCCACGGCGATACCGCCGAAGACGACGGCGGTGGCACGTCCGGCGGCGGCCGGGGGCACCAGCCGGTGGGCGAGCCCCGCGGCGATGGCCCAGACGCCGCCGATGGCCAGCCCGACGGCGATCCGGGCCGCGAGCAGGACGTCGAACCGGGGGGCCAGGGCGGCCACCGCGTTGGCGAGGGCGAGCAGCAGGAGCAGCCCGGTCAGGACGCGCCGCCGGTCGGAGCGGCCGGCGATCGCGGGCAACAGGGGGGCAGTGAAGGCGGCGACGAGGCCGGGGAGAGTGACGGCGAGGCCCGCGGTGCCCTCCGAGACACCGAGGTCGCCGCTCATCGGACTGAGCAGTCCGACGGGCAGCATCTCGCTGGTGACGACGGTGAAGGTGGCTGCGGCGACGGCGAGCACCGCGGCCCGGTCGTGAAGGGTGCGCTGCGGTCCCGGCGGCGCCCCTGGGGTCCGATGGGGGGTCATCCCCCAAGCCTTCGCCGGTCGGCTGTGCGGAACAACGGCGGTTGGCCGATCCCTTCGTGTCCCGGACCGGGCGCCCCGGCACCGGCGCGCACCCGCGCCCGGGGGCGGAGGCGCGCCCTGCCCGGTCGCGGGCCGCGGCGGGGCCGCCCGCCCGGACCTGCCGCAAAGGGCCCGGGGCCGTCACAGCACTAGCGGCGCAGTTCGAAGAGGAAGCAGCCGTGTTCCGCCGCCCTGACATGGACCAGGGCGACCGCCGGGTCCGCGAACGCCTCCTCCAGAGCCTGCTCGAAACCTCCGTCCGGTGCGTCGGTCAGCTCCAGCAGCCGGCCGCCCCTGATCCGGCCCCGGGCGTCGTAGCGGCGCAGTACCCGCAGGGCGCCCGGGTGGACGAAGGGGTGATCCGGGCCCGCGGCGGGCGGGCCGCAGCACTCCTCGGCGTGGACGAAGACCGGGCCCTGTTCGTCGTATGCGCCCGGGTCGGCCCCGGACTCGGCGGCCCAGCGGCGCAGCGGGGCGTACGAGACGAGGGCGATGGACTTGCCCGGACGGCTTCTGCGCAGGCAGCAGCGGAGCGGGGCGCCGCCCTCGTGGTCGGTGTACGGCAGGCACGGCCGTCCGGCGTCGTCGGTGGTGCGGAGCAGGGTGAGGACGGCCGGTTCGATGGGCAGCGGCCGGTAGCGGCGGGCCGCCGCAGCCGGGGCCCCCGTGGTGTCGGTGGTGGTCATGGGCCCAGCCTGGCCTGCCGCGGCACGGGTTTCCGGCGGATATCGGACGTCGCGCTCCGGGGAGCGGTACGCCCTCCGGGGCTGAGCGCGCGGCGCACGCGGGGAGTACTCGTGGGCGGTCGGCGGGGACCCCATGGAAGGATGGCCGCAAACACCACATAACCGAGGAGACACCGCGTGCCTGGCACGAATCTGACCCGCGAGGAGGCGCAGCAGCGGGCGCGCCTGCTCACGACCCACGCGTACGAGATCGACCTCGACCTCAGCGGCGCCCAGGAGGGCGGCATCTACCGGTCCGTGACGACCGTGCGCTTCGACTGTGCCGAGGCGAACGCGCACTCGTTCATCGACCTGGTGGCGCCCGCGGTGCACGAGGTCGTGCTCAACGGGAAGCGGCTCGACGTCGCGGCCGTGTTCCGGGACGCGCGGATCGAGCTGAACCACCTCCAGGAGGGCGCGAACGAGCTGACGGTCGTCGCGGACTGCTCGTACACGAACACCGGTGAGGGTCTGCACCGCTTCGTGGACCCGGTGGACCAGCAGGCGTATCTGTACACCCAGTTCGAGGTGCCGGACGCCCGCCGGGTCTTCGCCAACTTCGAGCAGCCGGATCTGAAGGCGACGTTCCAGTTCACCGTGAAGGCCCCGGAGGGCTGGACGGTCATCTCGAACTCCCCGACGCCGGAGCCGGCCGACCACGTGTGGCGGTTCGAGCCCACCCCGCGGATCTCGACCTACATCACGGCTCTGATCGCGGGTCCGTACCACGCGGTGCACAGCACGTACGAGAAGGACGGGCAGTCGGTCCCGCTGGGCATCTACTGCCGTCCTTCGCTGGCGGAGTTCCTGGACTCGGACGCGATCTTCGAGGTCACCCGGCAGGGCTTCGACTGGTTCCAGGAGAAGTTCGACTACGCGTACCCCTTCGCCAAGTACGACCAGCTCTTTGTGCCGGAGTTCAACGCGGGCGCGATGGAGAACGCGGGCGCGGTGACCATCCGCGACCAGTACGTCTTCCGTTCGAAGGTGACGGACGCGGCGTACGAGGTCCGTGCTGAGACGATTCTGCACGAGCTGGCCCATATGTGGTTCGGCGATCTCGTCACCATGGAGTGGTGGAACGACCTCTGGCTGAACGAGTCGTTCGCCACCTACACGTCCATCGCCTGCCAGGCCGCGGCGCCGGGCTCGCGCTGGCCGCACTCGTGGACCACGTTCGCGAACTCCATGAAGACCTGGGCGTACCGCCAGGACCAGCTGCCGTCGACGCATCCGATCATGGCGGAGATCCGGGATCTGGACGACGTCCTGGTCAACTTTGACGGGATCACCTACGCCAAGGGCGCCTCGGTACTGAAGCAGCTGGTGGCGTATGTCGGCGAGGACGCGTTCTTCACCGGTGTGCAGTCGTACTTCAAGGCACACGCCTTCGGCAACACCCGGCTGAGCGACCTGCTGGGCGCGCTGGAGAAGACCTCGGGGCGCGATCTGCGGACCTGGTCGCAGAAGTGGCTGGAGACCGCCGGTATCAACATCCTCCGCCCGGAGGTGGAGTCCGGCGCCGACGGTGTGATCACCTCCTTCGCGGTACGGCAGGAGGCTCCGGCGCTGCCCGCCGGGGCCAAGGGCGAGCCGGTGCTGCGGCCGCACCGGATCGCGATCGGTTTCTACGATCTCGGCGACGCGGGCAAGCTGGTCCGCCGCGAGCGCATCGAGCTGGACGTGGACGGCGAGCTGACCGCCGTACCGCTGCCGGAGGGCACCCTGCGGCCCGCGGTGATCCTGCTCAACGACGACGACCTGTCGTATGCGAAGGTCCGGCTGGACGAGGCGTCCCTGAAGGTCGTCACGGCGCATCTGGGCGATTTCGCCGAATCGCTGCCGCGGGCGCTGTGCTGGGCCTCGGCCTGGGACATGACCCGGGACGGCGAGCTGCCGACCCGGGACTACGTCGCGCTGGTGCTCTCCGGTATCGCCAAGGAGACCGATATCGGTGTGGTGCAGTCGCTCCACCGCCAGGTGAAGCTGGCGATCGACCTGTACGCGGCGCCCGCGTCGCGCGAGGCGCTGCTGGGGACCTGGGCCGGGGAGGCGCTGACCCGGCTGCGGGCCGCGGAGCCGGGCAGTGACCACCAGCTGGCGTGGGCCCGCGCGTTCGCCGCTGCGGCGCGTACGGACGGTCAGCTCGAACTGCTCGCCGGGCTGCTGGACGGCAACGCCTCCGTCGAGGGCCTGGTGGTCGACACCGAGCTGCGGTGGGTGTTCGTGGAGCGGCTGGCCGCGACGGGCCGGATCGACGAGTCCGCGATCGCGGCCGAGTACGAGCGGGACCGGACGGCCGCGGGCGAGCGGCACGCGGCGACCGCCCTGGCGGCGCGGCCGACGGCGGAGGCCAAGGCCGAGGCGTGGGCGTCGGTCGTGGAGCGCGACGATCTGCCGAACGCCATGCAGGAGGCGGTGATCGGGGGCTTCGTCCAGACCGACCAGCGCGAGCTGCTCGCGCCGTACACGGAGAAGTTCTTCGCGGCGGTCAAGGGCGTGTGGGAGTCCCGCAGCCACGAGATGGCCCAGCAGGTCGCCATCGGGCTGTACCCCTCGCTCCAGGTGGAGCGGGCGACGCTGGACGCGACGGACGCCTGGCTGGAGCGGGCCGAGCCGAACGCGGCGCTGCGGCGGCTGGTCTCGGAGTCCCGCGCGGGTGTCGAGCGGGCGCTGCGGGCGCAGGCGGCCGACGAGGCGGCGGCCGCGCAGGGCTGACGCCCCCGGACGGGCCGGCCTGCGCGACCGGCACCACCGGCCGTCGTTGCCGGACCGGCCGGACCGGCGGCCGACCGTTGTGACCGGCCCTGCCGCACCCCGGCGCGGTCAGGCACTCGTGGGCCCGGTACGGATCCTCTCCGTACCGGGCCCACCGTCGTGACCAGCAGTAACAGGGCGGGACAGCGGGATATGACCGCGGCAAGGCGGAGGCGGCCGAATCCTTGTCGATCATGTGCTGTACGGCTCCGCGGCACCCCCGGAATCGCCGTTCCGGCCCGGCTGCCGGTTGGCCGGTAGAAGGCTTGTGCGTACGGGCCCGATGACCGGACCGGTCGGGGCGGGCCCCGGCCCCACGGAGTCCCCGCCCGTGCGCCACCACCGGGCGGCGGATCTCCGCGCGGGCGCACACCCCGGACCGCCGGGTACCGCTCAGCGGACTCGAACAGACCCGGCGCCCCCGCCTCGAACCCTTGATTCAGCCGCGTACCGGCCTCCACTCGCCCCGCCCGCAAGGTGCCCGAGCCGCCCGGAACCGGTCGAACGCCAGGTCAGCGAGGGGGGAATCACCTCCATCGGCGGACTCCGTCCCGGCCCCGGACACCCCGGCGGCGCCCCCGCGGCCCAACCCCCGCCCGGCCGGGCGCCAATGTCTCGCACTATGGCCGAAAACAGTCGCTCGATTGTCCACTGTGCAGGCCGGAGGGCCCTGGCCGATTCGCAACGTACACATCGCGCCAATCATTGACCTAGAGTCACGAGCCGTAAGCGGACAGGGATATGCTTCCGGACCGTCGTCCTATGATCATTCCCGTTCCGATGGTTTGAGGGTGCAGATGGTCCGACAGAAACCGTCGACCGGAAGTCCGCGGAGCGCAGCCGGCTTCGTCTGGCTTGTGCCCGTCGTCGTCACCGCCGCTGCCGCTGCGACCGCCGCGTCCCTGGTGTCCGTATCCGCACGTTCCGCCGTGATCTGGATCGGCGCCTGCGCGGTCGCCGCCGTCGGAGCCGCCGCGTATGCGGCCGTACGCCGGACCCGCGAGGTCCGCCGGCTGACCGCGCTGCTCGCGGAGCGGGAGGCGGTGATCGCCCGCAACCAGGAGGCCGCCGCACGGCTCGTCCGCGAACTGCTGCCCGATCTGCTGGCCCGGCTCCAGCGGGGCGAGTTCCCCGAGGACCTGATGCCGGGCATCGACCTTCCGCCGGAGTATCTGTCCGTCCTGACCGCCGTCGTCGACGCCGTCAGCGCCGAGGAGGACCTCCGCGAATCGGCCCAGCGCGCCTTCGTCAACATCGCCCGCCGGGTCCAGGCGATCATCCACCAGCAGGCCCAGGAGCTGCGGGAGATGGAGGACCGGCACGGCAACGACCCCGCGGTCTTCGGCGATCTGCTCCGGATCGACCACGCCACCGCGCTCGTCGGCCGGCTCGCGGACTCCATCGCCGTACTCGGCGGCGCGCGTCCCGGCCGCCAGTGGAGCCGGGCCGTACCGCTCTACAGCGTGCTCCGCGGGGCGATGTCGCGGATCCTCGACTACCAGCGCGTCGATCTCCACTCGGTCTCCGAGGTCGCCGTCGTCGGCCCCGCCGTCGAACCGCTCATCCACGCCCTCGCGGAGCTCCTGGACAACGCCACCCGCTACTCGCCGCCGCAGACCCGGGTCCATCTCACCGCCGTGGACGTCAACTCGGGCATCGCCGTCGAGATCGAGGACGGCGGCGTCTCCATGAGCGAGGAGGCCCGGCTGCGCGCCGAACGGATGCTGAAGGCCGCGCAGGAGGGCATCGACCTCAACGACCTCGGTGAGACCCCGCGTCTGGGCCTCGCGGTCGTCGGCCGTCTCTCCCAGGCGTACGGCTTCCAGGTGTCGCTGCGCTCCTCCGCGTACGGCGGTGTGCGCGCCGTACTGATCGTGCCCAAGAAGCTGATCACGAGCGCCAAGGCGGCCACGGGTCTGGCCCACGGCATCGGCATCGCGTCCGGTCCCCGGCCCCACCCCGCAGCGGCCGCCGTTTCCCCGGCCGTGGAGGCGGCGGAACGGGCGCGGCGGAACGGCGGAGGCCCGCGCAGGCCCACCGGCCCCACCGCCGCGCCGCCCGCCCCCTCGCTCCGGGCACCCTCGCTTCCGGCCGCCGTGCTTCCGCCCTCCGCCTACGACGACGAAGTGCCGGTGGTGACCGAACGTACGCCGAACGGCCTGCCCCAGCGGCGGCGGAAGGCCCCCGCCTACGACCTCGTCCCGGTCACGGCACCACCCGAGCCGCGGCGGCCCGAGCAGCCCCGGCAGGCCCAGCAGCCCGAAACCCCGGAGGAGGCGCCCCCCGTCCAGCCCGGAATCTGGCTCGCGGCGTTCCAGAGCGGCCTCGCCGGCGAAGACCCTCAGACGAACAAGGGGAGTACGCAGCCATGATGCAGCAGCAGTACCGGACCAACATGGACTGGATGCTCAAGGACCTGGCCGAGGGCGTACCGCAGACCAGGAACGTCGTCGTGCTCTCGGCGGACGGGCTGCGCATCGCCCAGCACGGCTCCGACCCCGACACGGCCGACCGGCTGGCCGCCGCCTGCGCGGGCCTCCAGAGCCTGGCGGGCGCGGTCGCCTCCGAACTCCCGGGCAGCGACGGCCGGATGCATCTCGTCGTCATCGAGATGAACGGCGGCTTCTTCTATCTGATGGCCGCCGGCGCGGGCGCCTTCCTCGCCGTCCTGGCCGAAGAGGGCGTCGACGCCGGGCTGATGGGCCAGCGGATGCGGGATCTGGTGCTGCGCATCGGGGAGCACCTGAGCGCACCGCCGCGACAGGATCGGCAGTCCGCGTGAGCCGACCGGGAGACTGGGAGGGCAGCAGTCCGGAGCGGCTCTACGTCATCACCGGCGGCCGCAACGGCTCACAGGTCCCGGCTCCGCTCGACCTGGTCACCCTGATCGTGGCCACCTCGGGCCCCCGGCACGGGATGCCGCCGGAACAGGCCGCCATCGTCCGGCTGTGCAGCTCGCCGCTCTCGGTGGCGGAGATCTCCGCGTATCTGAGCTTTCCGGTGAGCGTGGTGACCGTGCTGCTCGGCGATCTCCTCGTCGACGAACAGGTCGCCGCGCGGGCACCGGTCCAGCGTGCGCCCCTCCCCGACCGCGCTCTGATTGAGGCAGTGATTGATGGACTACAGCAGCTCTGACGACGCCGCGGCCACCGACGCCGGCGTCCGCGCGGGCACCGCGAGCGGGCCCGGTGCGGTGGTGGACCGGCCGACCGGACCCCGTACCGAGGACGTCCTCCCGGACACCACGACCGCCGCCGTGAAGATCGTCATCGTCGGCGGCTTCGGAGTCGGGAAGACGACCCTGGTCGGCGCGGTCAGCGAGATCAGGCCGCTGACCACCGAGGAGACCATGACCCAGGCCGGGGTCGGGGTCGACGACATCGAGGGCGTGGAGCGGAAGACCGCCACCACGGTGGCGATGGACTTCGGCCGGATCAGCATCAACGCCGAACTCGTCCTCTATCTCTTCGGCACCCCCGGCCAGCAGCGTTTCTGGTTCCTGTGGCGGGGCCTTTTCGAAGGGGCCCTGGGCGCGGTGGTCCTGGTCGACACCCGGCGGCTGGAGGTCAGCTTCGACGTGATCGGCCGCCTGGAGGAGCGCCGGGTGCCGTTCGTGGTGGCCGTGAACTCCTTTTCGGACGCCCCGGTCTACCCGGTCGAGGAGATCCGCACCGCCCTCGACCTCCCGGACTCGGTCCCGATCGTCGACTGCGACGCCCGGCTCCGCCGCTCGGGCCGCGATGTGCTGATGACGCTGATGCGCTATCTGCAACGGCTGGCGCTGGCGACGGAGTCGTCGGCGTCCTAGACGGTGACGTCGTCTCTACGGACGGCGGGGGCGGGCTCGCGGATACGGCCCACGGACGGTTCCGGGCCGGGCTCCGGGACCGGGCCGGAGGGCACCACGGTTGCCGGCACGGCGGTGGGACGCGGCTGCCACTGGCCCGCAAGCGTGGCAGCGAACGCCAGCGCCATGCCTGCGATCTGGAGGGCCGTCAGGGACTGGGACAGGGCGGCCCAGCCGACCACGGCCGCCGTGATCGGGGAGAGCGGGCCCAGCAGGGTCACCGAGGTGGCGGAGAGGCGGCCGATGCCGCGGAACCAGAGCCAGTAGGCCACCGCCGTGTTGACCAGGGCGAGATAGGCGTAACCCGCGATGTTGGTGCCGTCCAGGGCCGGCGGGGCGCCCTCCAGCGCGAAGGCGATCGGGGTGATCAGGAGTCCGCCCGCGGTGAGCTGCCAGCCCGTCATCACCAAGGGGCCCACGCCCTCGGGGCGGCCCCAGCGCTTGGTCAGTACCGTGCCCGCGGCCATGGAGGCCGACGAGGCGACCCCGGCGATGACGCCCACAGCGTCCAGCGCGGCACCCGCCTTCAGGACCACCATGCTCACCCCGAAGGCCGCGGCGATCGCCGCGAGCATCGCGCGCGTCGACGGCCTGTCCCCGAGCAGCAGGGCCGAGAGTCCGATCACGAACATCGGGCCGACGGAGCCGGTGACGGCGGCCACGCCGCCCGGGAGTCGGTAGGCGGCGAGGAAGAGCAGCGGGAAGAACGCCCCGATGTTGAGCGTGCCGAGGACCGTCGCCTTCCACCACCAGTCGCCCCGTGGTCGGACCCGGGTCAGCGCCAGGATCAGCAGTCCGGCGGGCAGCGCCCTCATCATGCCCGTGAACAGCGGGCGGTCGACCGGGAGGAACTCCGTGGTGACCGCGTAGGTGGAGCCCCAGGAGATCGGGGCGAGCGCGGTGAGGGCGATGACGGCGGCGCGGTTCACGGCGGGCCTTCCTCTGGTAGGGCGGGGGCGATCCCCCGAATACCTCAGCAGTGCCAGCAGTGCCTCGGCAGGAAGTAGCTTACTTGTAAGCTACTTAGATGCAAGAGGGTCTCTCGTAAGTCACTTACTTGCGATGGACTGACCTCCGGCCGATACTCCTTCCATGACCCTCCGCAGAACCGCCCCCGCCAAGGCCCCCGCCCCGCAGCGCGACGCCGTCGACGCGATCACCGAGCAGTGGGCCGCGGTCCGGCCCGATCTGCAGACGACGCCCATGGCCGTCTTCGGGCGGATCTACCGGATCGCGCGCACCATGGGCGACCGGATGGAGAAGGAGTACGGGCGGTTCGGGATCAGCCGGGGCGAGTTCGACGTGCTGGCGACCCTGCGCCGTTCGGGGATGCCGTACACCCTCTCGCCGCGCGAACTCTCGGCGACGCTGATGCTCACGACCGGCGGGATGACGGGCCGGCTCGACAAGCTGGAGAAGGCGGGGCTGCTGGCCCGCAGCCCCGATCCGAACGACCGGCGCGGGCTGCGGGTGAGCCTGACGGCCGAGGGCCTGGACATCGCCGACCAGGCAGTGGCGGCCGGGCTGGCGCTACAGCGCGAGGCGGTCGACGCGGCGCTGGACCCGGCGGAGGCGGAGCAGTTGGGGGCGCTCCTGCGCAAGCTCATGGCCGTTTAGCAGGCGGCTGCCCCCGGTGTGCAGGCACGACGAAGCAGCCCGGTGGCGGTCGGCCTCCGGGCTGCTTCGGTGAAGCATGAAGTTGTGGGCGGTCAGCCCCGCTGCCGCTTCGGCCGGTCCGTCGACTTGTCGAGGACCATCACCGCGGCCGTGATGGCCAGGAAGATCGCCAGCGGCGCGACCACGAACAGGCCCAGCGTCTCGACCACGCTCAGGCCGGAGCCCGGGTCGTCGCCGTCGTCACGGGTCAGCGCCAGCGCGGGCGACGACAGGAGCAGCATCATCAGCGTCGTACCGGTCACGACGGTGCCGGTGCGCAGAGCGTTCTTCTTGTCCACGGTGCCCAACGTAGCGAACCGCCCCCGGGGCCGCGCGCCCGGGGTGCCGTACGGGGCTCCGGCGCTCCCCCGCACGCCCTTCACCATGTGCGGGCGCAGCCTCCTCCGGCGGTCGCATGGGCGGTGGGCTCGCTGGTCAGCGGCGGGATGTCGACGAGCGGCGGCTCGCTGGTCAGCGGCGCGGGGCCGAACAGCGGGGGTTCGCTGGTGAGCGGCCCCGGGGCGGCCTCGGCACCCGGCACCGGCCCCAACCGTCCGGCGGAAGCAGCGGACGCGACAGGGCCGGCGGGCTCCGCGCACCCGGTGAGTGCGGAGAGCAGCAGGTGTGCGGCGGGCGCGGTCATCGACATCACTCCTCGGAAGGCGGTACGCGGTCCTCGGCGCGCCTACCCCGTGACGCCGCCACCATCCGTACCGACCTCACCATCCGTACCGACCTCGCCAACCTCACTGGCCGCCCGTCCGCCCCGTCCGCCCCCGGGGACCGGGCCGGCGAGGGCCCCTCGCGCCCCACAGGCCGCATAAGCCGCGGATCCCCCAGGCGCATTGACACTCCCGGGCGACGGGTGATGGGCTCGTTACCGTTCGGAGATCTTGGAGTGATCAATAGATCGCACCCCATGGTTCCGAAAGGAACGGAACCGGACCGAAATGAGCCGGGAATGGGCCGGAACGGTCCTGAGTGGGGAGGGAGTCGGCGTGCGGCTGACGCAGGGGAGGCGTCCCGGCAGGGGTACGGCAGCGGCGGTCGCCGTCGCGGTGATGGGCGGGCTCCTCGGCGGCGCCCAGACCGCGGTCGCCGCGCCCGGCCCGCCCGGCGCCGTTCCGCGTACCCCGGCAGGCCCGGAGAGCCGCAACGACGGCTCCGTACCGTCGGTATGGCCCCGGCCCCAGTCGCTGAAGCCACTGGGCCCGGCCGTGACCCTGGGTGCCGAGGCGACCGTGGTGACGGGCCCGGACACCGATCCGTACGCCGTGGAAGCGACCCATCGCCTGCTGCGCGACACGGGAGTCAGCACCCTCTATACGACGCTTCCCGGGCGGGGTCCCGTGGTGCATCTCGGCGGTCCCGGCGCCGTGGAGGCGCTGCGGGCCCTGGGCATGGCCGGTCAGGGCGATCTGCCGTCCGGCGGCTACCGGCTGGCGGCCGGTGCGCTCGGCGGCCGCGGCACGGTGGCCTTGGACGGCACCGGCCCGGACGGGCTCTTCCACGGGGTCCAGACCCTGCGGCAGCTGGTCCGGGGCGGTACAGCGGCGGACAGAGAAACAGGGGCGGCGGCGCGGACCGTACGGCCGTACGAAATCGCCGGCGTCGCCGTCCGCGACTGGCCCGGTACGGCCGTACGCGGAACGACCGAGGGCTTCTACGGCCGCCCCTGGAGCCATGAGCAGCGGCTGGCCCAGCTCGACTTCATGGGCCGCACCAAACAGAACCGCTATCTGTACGCCCCCGGGGACGACCCCTTCCGGCAGGCCCGCTGGCGCGACCCGTACCCGGCGGAACGGCGGACGGAGTTCCGGGAGCTGGCGGACCGGGCCCGGCGCAATCACACCGTCCTCGCCTGGGCGGTCTCGCCGGGGCAGCGGATGTGCCTGTCCGACCCGGCGGACGTCCGGGCGCTGAACCGGAAGATCGACGCGATGTGGGCGCTCGGAGTGCGTGCCTTCCAGCTCCAGTTCCAGGACGTCAGCTACAGCGAGTGGCACTGCGACGAGGACGCGGAGACCTTCGGCCGCGGCCCCGAGGCGGCGGCGCGCGCCCAGGCGAGGGTCGCGGGTGCGGTGGCCCGGCATCTGGCGGAGCGCCATCCCGGCGCCGAACCCCTGTCCGTGCTGCCGACGGAGTTCTACCGGGAGGGCGAGACCGCCTACCGGCGGGCGCTCGCCGCCGAACTGGACCCGCGCGTGCAGATCGCGTGGACCGGGGTCGGCGTCGTACCGCGGACGATCACCGGGCGGCAGGTCGCCGGGGCGCGCGAGGCGTTCGGGCACCCCCTGGTGACGATGGACAACTACCCCGTCAACGACTACGCGCAGAACCGTCTCTTCCTCGGCCCCTACACCGGCCGGGAGCCCGCGGTCGCGGCCGGTTCGGCCGCGCTGCTGGCCAATGCGATGGAGCAGGCGTCGGCGTCCCGCATTCCGCTGTTCACGGCCGCGGACTACGCCTGGAACCCCAGGGGATACCAGCCCGGCGCATCGTGGCGGGCGGCACTGGACGAACTGGCGGACGGCGACCGGCCGGCGCGCGAGGCGCTCGGGGTGCTCGCCGGGAACCACGCCTCGTCGGTCCTGGAGGACACCGAGTCGGGCTATCTCCGCCCGTACCTCGACGCCTTCCGTGACGCCCTGACCGCCGGTACGGCTCCGGCGGGCCTCGACCGGGCGGCGGCCGCGCTCCGGGCCCGGTTCACCGAGATGCGCCGGGCGCCGGAGGCGCTGGCGGACACCGCCGGCGGCAGGCTGGACGACGAGATACGGCCGTGGCTGGACCAGTTGGCGCGCTACGGGCAGGCCGGCGAACTGGCCGTCGACCTGCTCCGGGCCCAGGCCCGCGGCGACGGAACGGCGGCCTGGCAGGCGTCTCTGGCCCTGGAGCCGCTCCGTGCGGATCCCGCGAAGGGCCGGGCCGTCGTCGGCAAGGGTGTGCTGGAGCCGTTCCTCGACCGGGTGGCCGCGTCCGCGGCGGCCTGGACGGGGGTGTCCCGGAGTCCGCGCCCGGACGGCGAGGGCGTGGTCCGTCTGGAGCGGGCGCGGCCCGTGGCGTCGGTGACGGCGATGACGGTCCCCGGGGCGCCGGGGGCGGCCCCGGGCCGTCTGGAGGCGCTGGTTCCGGGCGAGGGCTGGCGTACGGTCGGCGTGCTCTCGCCGACCGGCTGGACCCAGTCGGCGGTGGGCGGGCTGCCGGTGGAGGCGCTGCGGGTGGCCGGGGGCGGACCGGGGACCGCGGTACGGGCCCTGGTGCCCTGGTACACGGACGAACCGGCGGCCGGGGTGGCCCTCGTCGAGCGGACGGCAGACGCAGAGATCGGCGGGGCGCCGGTCCGGGCGGGGCTGCGGCTGAGCCCGCTGCGGCCGCGGGACGTGACGGGCACCCTCACGGTGAAGGCGCCGCCCGGTATCGCGGTGAAGGCGCCCGCGCGGGTGACCGTCCCGCGCGGCCGGGCGCTGACCGTGCCGGTCGAGGTGACCGTTCCGGCGGGCGCGTCCTCGGGGCCGTACCCCGTCACGCTGTCCTTCGCCGGTACGGAGCAGACCCTGACGGTCCGCGCCTACCCGCGGAGCGGCGGCCCCGGCCTGCTGGCCGGTACGGGCGCCGTCGCGTCCTCGTCGGGCGACGAGACGCCCGCGTTCCCCGCCGCCGCCGCGGTCGACGGCGATCCCCGGACCCGCTGGTCGTCACGGTACGAGGACGGCGCATGGTGGCAGGCCGAGCTGCCGGAGGCCGTACGACTGGGCAAGGTCGTCCTGCACTGGCAGGACGCCTACGCCGCGGGCTACCGGATCCAGATCTCCGCCGACGGCCGGACATGGCGGACGGCGGCGACGGTCGGTGCGGGCCGCGGCGGCACCGAAACGGTCCGGATGGACGCGCCCGGCACCCGTTTCCTCCGTGTCCAGGGCGACCGGCGGGCGACCCGCTTCGGCTATTCGCTCTTCGCGGTCGAGGCGTACGCGGTGGCCGCGGACCAGGCCGAGAAGGCCGAGAAGGCCGAGGAGGCCGAGCGGGCCGAGGAGGCCGGGAGGACGGATACGGGGGAGCGGGGGCCGCGCCCCGGAGCAGGTCCCGGCACCGGCACGGAACCGGGTACAGAGCGGGCGGACGGGGCCCGCCCCTGAGATCGGAGCCGGACCGGCCGCAGCACGGCAGAGCCCCCGGGCCCGCGTGCCCGGGGAACGAAAAATGGCTCCGGTTCTCAGGCGGAAACGCCGTCGATCCGAGCCATCGCGTCCTCCGCGCCGTACGGTTGCAGATACGGCAGCCAGCGTGGATCCCGGTGCCCCGTACCGATGATCCGCCAGGCGAGCCCGCTCGGCGGGGCGGGCTGATGCGTCAGCCGCCAGCCCAGCTCGCGCAGGTGGCGGTCGGCCTTGACATGGTTGCAGCGACGGCACGCGGCGACGACGTTGTCCCAGACGTGCTTGCCACCGCGGCTTCGCGGGATGACGTGGTCGACGCTGGTTGCGACGCCACCGCAGTACATGCAGCGCCCGCCGTCGCGGGCGAAGAGAGCCTTGCGGGTCAGCGGAACGGGCCCCCGGTAGGGGACCCGTACGAACCGCTTCAGGCGGACGACGCTCGGTGCTGCGATCACACGGGTCGCGCTGTGCAGAAAGGCGCCGGACTCCTCCAGGCAGAGGGCCTTGTTCTCCAGGACGAGGACGAGCGCGCGGCGGAGCGGTACGACGCCGAGCGGCTCGTACGACGCGTTGAGGACCAGGACATGCGGCACGGTTGATGCCTCCTTGTACGCCGGCGACGCGTGGCTCGCGCCGGGACGATCTGCTTTTAGTTTCTCCTCAGTGCAGGTCGGTACGCCACTACGTAGCGGTAACGGGCTCGAAGTGTTTTCAACCACACCACCAGCCCCACCGGCGCGGCGGATGGATGTTCCCGGCGCCGTTCCGGCTGCGATTCCGGGGCCGCCGGGTGAGTCTGGTCTCTCCCGCCGCGCAGGGAGGGGGTCGGCCCGGATGCCGCCGTTAGGGTGGTTGATCTGCTGTACGCCATGCCTGGAGGTTCCCCCCGTGACCGGCTTCTGGTCGTCGATCGCCCTCGCCGTGCCCCGCTCGGCGGGGACACCGTCACCGTCCGAGCCGCCTTCCGACGCCCCCGTCACCTTCGACGAGGCGGCCGAGAAGGCCGGGAACGCGGCCGGCTGGGTGGAGGAGAACTGGTCCACCTGGCTGAACACCGGACTGCGGATCGTGCTGATCCTGGTGGTCGCGCTGGTGCTGCGGATGCTGGTGCGCCGGGCGCTGACCAAGCTGATAGAGCGGATGAACCGTTCCGCCCAGGCCGTGGAGGGCACCGCACTCGGCGGGCTCCTGGTCAACGCGGAGCGGCGGCGGCAGCGGTCGGAGGCCATCGGCTCCGTCCTGCGTTCGATCTCGTCGTTCCTGATCCTGGGCACGGCCGGACTGATGATCCTCGGCGCCTTCAAGATCAACCTGGCGCCGTTGCTGGCCTCCGCCGGAGTCGCGGGCGTGGCGATCGGCTTCGGCGCGCGCAATCTGGTGACCGACTTCCTCTCCGGCGTCTTCATGATCATGGAGGATCAGTACGGCGTCGGGGACACCGTCGACGCGGGCGTGGCGACCGGCGAGGTCGTCGAGGTCGGTCTGCGGGTGACCAAGCTGCGCGGCGACGACGGCGAGATCTGGTACGTCCGCAACGGGGAGATCAAGCGGATCGGCAACCTCAGCCAGGGCTGGGCGACCGCCACGGTCGATGTCACGGTCCGGCCGACCGAGGACATGGACCGGGTCCGTTCGGTGATCGGCGGGGTCGCGGACGAGCTGGCGAAGTCCGAGCCGTGGAACGAGCAGCTGTGGGGGCCGGTGGAGACGCTCGGTCTGACCGAGGTGCTGCTGGACTCCATGACGATCCGGGTCGCGGGCCGGACCATGCCCGGCAAGGCCCTGTCGGTGGAGCGCGAGCTGCGCTGGCGCATCAAGCGGGCCTTCGACGCGGCGGGCATCCGGATCGTCGGCGGGATCCCGATGGCGGAGACCGAGGGCGCCGCGGCCGATCCCTCGGCGTCGATGGCGGCGCCGTCCGCGCTGGCGAGCCCGACCTCCCCGCAGTCGCTGGCCGCGGCGCCGATACCGCCGGCTCCCCCGAACCTCCAGAAGTAAACGGACGGCAGAGGCAGTACGTACGGGCCGTACGAGCGGGACAGCAGGGGCGGACTCCTCCGGGGGGCCGCCCCTGTCGCAGGTCCGGCGCGGACGGTGCCGCCGCCCCCTTGCCGCCGTCCCGCACCCCGCGACCGGGCCGCCCCGTCTGCGTACACACCATTGACGCCCGCCCCGGTCCGTCATACCTTCGACCGCGATTAGGAAAGTTTCCTAACAGTCGTCCGGGTTGCGTTATGCCGACAAGTCGTGACGATTGCCGTCGCCGAAGGGCAGGTATGCCGCTGTGACCGGAACGGCCTCAGGCGTCCCCGGCACCCCGGGCACCCCACGGGTCCTGCGCGCCATGAACGACCGCGCCGCGCTCGGGCTGCTCCTGGAGCACGGCCCCCTGTCCCGGAGCAGGATCGGCAAGCTGACGGGGCTGTCCAAGCCCACGGCGTCGCAGTTGCTGGTACGTCTCGAAGCGGCGGGGCTCGTCGTCGCCACCGGCACCACCGCGGGCCGCCCCGGCCCCGGGGCACAGCTCTACACGGTCAATCCGCGCGCCGGATTCGCCGCCGGGCTCGATGTCTCCCCGCGGCGTATCCGGGCCGCCGTCGCCGACCTCACCGGCACGGTCGTCGGCGAGTACGAGCTGGCGACCGGCCGCGTCCGGGCGGCCGGGGCCGTACAGCAGGTCACGGAAGCCCTCGACGCCGCCGCCGGGGCCGCCGGGCTGACCCGCTCCGATGTCCACCGGCTCGTCATCGGCACCCCGGGCGCCTTCGACCCGTCCACCGGGCAGCTGCGGTACGCCTCCCATCTGCCCGGCTGGCACTCCACGACCCTCCTCGACGAACTGGCCGCCGCGCTGCCGATGCCCTTCGAGCTGGAGAACGACGTCAATCTCGTCGCGGTCGCCGAACAGCGGCTGGGCGCGGCCCGGGGCCACGACGACTTCGTCCTGCTGTGGAACGAGGAGGGCCTCGGCGGCGCCCTGGTCATCGGCGGGAGGCTGCACCGGGGATTCACCGGCGGCGCGGGAGAGGTCGGCTTCCTCCCGGTTCCCGGCACGCCCCTGATCCGGCAGGTCACCCGGGCCAACAGCGGCGGTTTCCAGGAGCTGGCCGGTGCCCAGGAGCTGCCGAAACTGGCGCGCAAGCTCGGTGTCCCGCCCGTCGGCGGCGGCCACTACACCGAGGTCGCCCCCCAGTTGGTGGCACGCGCGGGCGCGGCGGAGGACGGCCCCTACCGCGCCCTGCTGGAGACCTACGCCACCGCCCTGGCCACCGGTCTCGCCTCCGTCGTCGCCGTCCTCGACCCCGAGCTGGTCGTCCTGGCCGGCGAAGCCATCACCGCAGGCGGCGAACCGCTGCGCGCCCGGGTCCAGGCGGAGCTGACCGAACTGGCCGCGCCCCGGCCGAAGCTGGTCATGACCGCCGTACCCGAACGGCCCGTGCTGCGCGGGGCGCTGGAGAGCGCGCTGGCGGCCACCCGCGACGACGTCTTCGACACCTCGGCCCGCTGACGCCCGCCAAAGCCCACCGAAGCCCCACCGAACCCGTCCGCCCGATCCGGCCCATCCCCATCCCCGTCTCCGTACCCTCTCCCCCTCTCCCCACGGACAGCCCGACCCCCCTTGTTCAGGCCGACCGCCCCAAGGAGACACCGCCATGTTCCGTACGGACAAAACCACCAGCCACTCCCTCCACAGCTCTCGCGGCAGGGGTACCGCCCTCCTCGCCCTGGCCGCGGCCCTGGCCCTGCTCACCGCGGGCTGTACCGGATCGAACGACTCCGCGGCGGATGACGACCCCCGGGCGAAGGCCGCCCTCACCCTCTGGCACGGCTGGTCGGCACCCGCCGAGGTCAAGGCCATCGAGGACCATGTGAAGCGCTTCGAGGACAGACACCCCAACATCACGGTGAAGACCGTCAAGAACATGACGGACGCGAAGATCCAGCAGGCGCTGCGGGCGGGCGGCTCCCAGGCGCCGGATGTGATCGCGTCCTTCACCACCGACAGCGTCGGGAAGTTCTGCGACACGGGCGCCCTCGTCGACCTCGGTCCATTTCTGAAGAAGGCGGGAATCGATGCGGCGAAGGTGTTCCACCAGCCGCTCCTCGACTACACCCGGTTCGACGGCAACCAGTGCGCCCTGCCGCTGCTCAACGACGCCTACGGCCTCTACTACAACAAGGACGCGTTCAGGAAGGCCGGGATCACCGCGCCGCCGAAGACCTGGAGCGAGTTCGAGCAGATAGCGAAGAAACTGACCCGGCACCGCGGCGACGGCTACGAGCAGCTCGGTTTTATGCCGAACTACCACGGTTACGAGACCACGTCGATGCACTACGCCGCCCAGTGGTCCCCGACCTACTTCGACGCCGACGGGAAGTCGAACGTCGCCAAGGACCCCGCCTTCACGAAGATGATGACCTTCCAGAAGCGGCTGGTGGACTCCCTCGGCGGATTCGCGAAACTGGAGAAGTACCGCAATACCTTCGGTGACGAATGGGGTGCCGAACACCCCTTCCACACCGGGCGCGTCGCCATGCAGCTCGACGGCGAATGGCGGCTCGGCATGGCCGAGGACGCCGGTGTCGACTTCGAGATCGGTACGGCTCCGCTGCCGGTCGCCGACGAACTGGCCGCCGACTACGGAATGGGCTACCTCTCCGGCACGATCATGGGCATCGCAGCCACCAGCAAAAAGCAGAACGCGGCCTGGGAACTGGTGAAGTACATGACCACGGACACCGCCGCGGTGGTCGCCTTCGCCAACGGGATCCGCAATATCCCCTCCACCGTCGAGGCCCTGGAATCCCCCGGCCTCCGCTTCGACCCGAGGTTCAGGACGTTCATCGACATAGCGAAGCACCCGAAGTCGAACACCACGCCCGCGCAGGTCGACGGCGGCGCCTACCAGGTCACCCTCCAGGACCTCGGCTACCGCTACGAATCCGGGAAGGTGAAGGATCTGCGGGCCGGTCTGGCGGAGACGGCCCGGCAGATCGACGCCGATATCGAGAAGCAGAAGTAGCGGCGGACCGGGCCCGGATGACCACCTGCACCCTGCGTTCGAAGCGCCGTAGATCGGCGCTCCGCACTGTCGCCTTCCTGTCGCCCTGGCTGATCGGCTTCGGGCTGTTCTTCGCCTATCCGCTGGTCTCGACCGTCTACTTCTCCTTTATGAAGTACGACGGATTCCGCCCGCCCGTCCCCAACGGAGTGGAGAACTGGACCTACGTTTTCACCGAATACCGGCTGTTCTGGCCCGCGCTGCGGAATACGCTCTGGCTGGTCGTCGTCATGGTCGGCTGCCGGGTGGTGTTCGGGCTGGGCGTCGGACTGCTGGTGATCCGGATCAAAAGCGGCGGCGGAGTCTTCCGTACCCTCTTCTATCTTCCCCATCTCGCCCCGCCCGTCGCCGCGACGCTGGCGTTCGTCTTTCTGCTCAACCCCGGTACGGGTCCGGTGAATTCCGTCCTGGAATCCCTGGGCCTGCCCGCCCCCGGCTGGTTCACCGACCCCGACTGGTCCCGGCCCGCGCTCACCGCGCTGGCGCTCTGGGGCATCGGCGATCTGATGGTGATCTTCATGGCGGCGCTGCTGGACGTACCCAAGGAGCAGTACGAGGCGGCCGAACTGGACGGCGCCTCGGCCTTCGGCAGGTTCCGTCATATCACCCTGCCGCATATCTCCCCGATCGTGCTGTTCGCCGTGGTCACCGGGGTCATCCAGACGATGCAGTACTACACGCAGCCGCTGGTGGCCGGGAAGGTCGCGTCCGGGATCATCGGCGGCAGCGGGCAGCAGTTCGAGCCCGGCTATCCCGAGAAGTCCACGCTCACCCTCCCCCAGCTCGTCTACGACATCGGCTTCCAGCGGTTCGACTACGGTTCGGCCGCCGTCGTCGCGCTCGTCCTGTTCGCACTGTCGATGCTTTTCACTGTGGTGCTGATGCGCCGCAGCAGCGGACTGATCGGGCCGGGTGACTGAGATGGCAGCCACTCACCGGGGCGGACAAGCTACAACAGCCGCCCGCGCGGCCCGCCGCCGTGCCGTGCTCCACTGGATAGGCGTCCACGCGCTCGCCGTCGCCGCCGCGCTCTTCTTCGTCCTGCCGTTCGTCTTCGTCCTGCTGACCTCGCTGATGAGCGACCAGCAGGCACTGACCCGGGACCTGGTCCCGCGCACCTGGCAGTGGGAGAACTACACCCGGGTCCTCGACACGCCCGGCTTCCTCACCTGGTGGCGCAACACCCTGCTCTACGCCGGGCTGGGCACCGTACTGACCGTGGTGTCGTCGATCCCGGTCGCCTACGCACTGGCCAAGTTCCGGTTCCGCGGGCGGCGGCTCGCGATGATGCTGGTGATCTCCATGATGATGCTGCCGCCACAGGTGATCATCATTCCGATGTATCTGTTCTGGGCGAAGGAGATGGATCTGGCGGGCACTCTGTGGCCGCTGATCGTCCCGATGGCGTTCGGTGACGCCTTCTCCGTCTTCCTGCTGCGGCAGTTCCTGCTGACCGTCCCCGACGAGTATCTGGACGCGGCACGGGTCGACGGCTGCGGCGAGGTGCGGACCCTGCTCAGGGTGGTCCTGCCGATGGCGAAGCCCGGTATCGCGGCCGTAGCGCTGTTCCAGTTCTTCTACGCCTGGAACGACTACTTCGGCCCCCAGATCTACGCCTCCGAGAACCCGGCCGCCTGGACTCTCAGCTACGGCCTCGAATCGTTCAAGGGCGCACACCATACCGACTGGAATCTGACCATGGCCGCAACCGTGCTGGTCATGGCACCCGTGATCCTCGTCTTCTTCTTCGCCCAGCGGGCGTTCGTCGAGGGAGTCACACTGACCGGAGTGAAGGGCTAGGAAACGTATGAAACTGGCAGTCGTGGGTGGCGGATCCACCTACACACCGGAGCTGATCGACGGATTCGCCCGGCTGCGGGACACCCTCCCGATCAGCGAACTGGTCCTCGTCGACCCGGCGGCGGACCGTCTGGAGCTGGTGGGCGGACTGGCCCGGCGGATCTTCGCCAAGCAGGGGCACAGCGGGCGGATCACCACCACCGCGGATCTGGACGCGGGCGTCGAAGGCGCCGACGCCGTACTGCTCCAGCTGCGGATCGGCGGACAGGAGGCCCGGCTCCGGGACGAGACCTGGCCGCTGGAGTGCGGCTGCGTCGGCCAGGAGACCACGGGCGCGGGCGGACTGGCGAAGGCACTGCGCACCGTGCCCGTCGTCCTCGATATCGCGGAGCGGGTCCGCCGGACCAATCCGGACGCGTGGATCATCGACTTCACCAACCCCGTGGGGATCGTCACCCGGGCGCTGCTGACGGCCGGGCACAAGGCCGTCGGACTCTGCAACGTCGCCATCGGATTCCAGCGCAAGTTCGCGAAACTGCTGGATGTAACGCCCTCCGAGGTCCATCTCGACCATATCGGGCTCAACCATCTGACCTGGGAGACCGGGGTCCGGATCGGCGGTCCCGACGGCGAGGACCGGCTGCCGGAGCTGATCGCCGCCCACGGCGAGGCGATTGCCGGTGATCTGCGGCTGCCGCGGGCGCTGCTGGACCGGCTCGGCACGGTCCCCTCGTACTATCTGCGCTACTTCTACGCCCACGACGAGGTCGTCGAGGAGCTGCGGACCAAGCCGTCCCGGGCCGCCGAGGTCGCCGAGATGGAACGGCAGCTGCTGACGATGTACGGGGATCCGTCGCTGGACACCAAGCCGGAACTGCTCTCCAAGCGCGGCGGCGCCTACTACTCGGAGGCGGCGGTCGATCTGGCCGCCGCGCTGCTGGGCGGCGCGGGCAGCCCGTACCAGGTCGTCAACACCACCAACAACGGGACGCTGCCGTTCCTGCCGGACGACGCGGTCGTCGAGGTACAGGCAGCCGTCGGGGCCAAGGGGGCCGCGCCACTGCCGGTGCCGCGGATCGATCCGCTGTACGCGGGTCTGATCGCGAATGTGACGGCGTACGAGGACCTCGCGCTGGACGCGGCGCTGCGCGGTGGCCGGGAGCGGGTGTTCCGGGCCCTGCTCGCGCATCCGCTGATCGGCCAGTACACCTACGCCGAGCAGCTCACCGACAAGCTGATCGCGCACAACCGGGAGCATCTGGCGTGGGCGTGACCGCAGCGGTCCTCGCGATCGACGCGGGGAACAGCAAGACCGACGCCGTCTTCGTGGGAGCGGACGGTTCGGTGCTCGGATCGGCCCGGGCGGCGGTGGGCTTCCAGCCGCCGAAGGTCGGCGTCGCCGCAGCTGTGGAGGCCCTGGCGGGCACCGTGGCGGCGGCGCGGGAGGCGGCGGCCACCGCGGGCCGGCCCGTCGACCGGGTCGAGCAGGTCTCGGCGTGTCTCGCCAACGCCGATCTGCCGGTGGAGGAAGCGGAGCTGACGGCCGCGCTGCACGCCCGGGGCTGGGGGCGCACCACGGTGGTGCGCAACGATACGTTCGCGCTGCTGCGGGCCGCGGTGGACGAGCCGCGGGGCGTCGCCGTCGTCTGCGGCGCGGGCATCAACTGCGTCGGCATGCTCCCGGACGGGCGGACCGCCCGCTTCCCCGCCATCGGCAAGATCTCCGGCGACTGGGGCGGGGGGCTCGGTCTCGCCGAGGAGTCCCTGTGGAACGCCGCGCGCGCGGAGGACGGCAGGGGCATGTTTACGGCGCTGGCCAGGACGCTGCCGGAGCACTTCGGGCTCGGCTCGATGGCGGCGCTGATCGAAGCGCTGCACCGGCGGACGATTCCGTACGCTCGGGTGCACGAGCTGACCCCGGTCCTCTTCGCGACCAGTGCGCAGGGGGACCCGGTGGCCATGGGGCTGGTCCAGCGGCTCGCGGACGAGGTGGTCACGATGGCCGCGGTGACGCTGGAGCGGCTGGGGCTGCTGGACGACGAGGTGCCGGTGGTGCTGGGCGGGAGTGTGCTCGCGGCCCGGCATCCCGAACTGGAGGCCCGGATCGCCGAATCGCTGGCGGTGAGGGCGCCGAAGGCGGGGCTGCGCTGGCTTACGGCGCCGCCGGTGCTGGGGGCGGTCCTGCTGGGGCTGGACGGGGTGGGGGCGCCGCCGGAGGCGGGGGCGCGGATCCGCGGGCATTACGGGGTGTGAGGAGCGCGCCGGGGTCCCGGGAGCTTCCGGGACCCCTCGCGTCGTTCCTCGTCGTCCGGGGTGGTGACAGGGCTGCGGCCGCCGGGTGGGGAGTGCGGGGTTGAAACACCGTTGGCGTGGTGTCGCCATTTCCCGCGCCGGGGCCGGGGAGAGGGAACCGGGGGCCGACCGTGTGCGTATACACGATGAGATACGGCGCGGGGGGGGGCGGCCGGCGGGCCGTCCGGCCCGCGAGTACGTCCGGTGAGAAAAGCGGCCGGTCGAGAATGCGGCCGGTGAGAAAAGCGGCCGGTCGAGGATGCGCCCGGTTGGGAGGGAAGGCCCGGGAGCGGCTCCGGTGGGCTGGAAGGCCGGGAGCGGCTCCGGTGCAAGATCGAGTCAAGGCTGCTGTGCGCAGCGGCCATCGCCGCCATACTTCTCGCCATGGGGGTCGGCCCCACCCGCCGGGGGGGGGGCGGGACGCCGTCGGCGACCGAGGGGGAGGTCACGTGACACACCCGCCGAACGTGCGCACCGCGCACCCGTCGGCTCCCGCGCCCGGATCCGGACCTGCCGGATCCGTCGGATCCGTTCCATCGGGCCCGGTGCCGGATTCCCGGCCGGGCCCCGACGGCGGGCTGGTCACGGGACCGGTGGGCGCCGCGGAGGCGATGGCGCGGCTGCGCGCGGCGGCGACGACCGAGCCGGGGAAGCTGCGGATCGTCGGCGCGGTGCTGGCCGCCCTGGTGATCGCCTTCGGAGCGGTCACCGCGGTGGAGGTGTCCGACCGGGCTGCCGCGGCCGGCGACGTGGTCAGCCGCAGTCAGCCGCTGAGCGCCGACGCCGCCCTGGTCTACCGTTCTCTCGCCGATGCCGACACCGCCGCGTCCAGCGGCTTCCTCGCGGGCGCCGCCGCGGAGCCGCGTGCCGTCCGGGTGCGGTACGAGAAGGACATCGCCCTCGCGTCCCGGCTGCTGGTCAAGGCCGCCACGCACACGGAAGCCGGCAGCGAGTCGGGCCGCCAGATCCGCAGGCTCAACGAACAGCTCCCGGTCTATACGGGCTATGTGGAGACCGCCCGGGCCTACAACCGCCAGGGGAAGCCGCTGGGCGGCGCCTATCTGCGCTTCGCCAACGAGCGGATGACGAAGGTCCTGCTCCCCGCCGCCCAGAAGTTGTACGACGCGGAGACGGCGCGGCTGGACCGCGACGACGAGGACGCCACCGCCTGGCCGCTGTTCGCCCTCCTCGCCGGGGTCGTCGCGCTCGGCGCCCTCGGGGTGGCCCAGCGGCGCAACTACCTCCGTACGAACCGGGTCTTCAGCCAGGGGCTGCTGGCCGCCACGGCCGCGTCCACGGTTCTGCTGCTGTGGCTCGTCGCCGCGCACACGGTGGCCTCGTCGCAGCTCGGCGAGGCGCGTACCAGCGGGCAGAACTCCCTGCGGGCGCTCAACGAGGCGCGGATCAGTTCGCTGAAGGCCCGCGCCAACGAGAACCTCGTCCTGGTCGCCCGGGGCGCGGTCCTCACCGACGACGGCAAGAACGACAAGTACGAGACGGAGTACCGGGAGAACATGGGCGGTCTGGCCGACGCGCTCGGGCGGGCCCACCGGCTGGCCGACGACGCCCGGGGCAGCGCCCCGCTGGACGCGGCCGCCAAGAGCCTCGACACCTGGCAGAGCCGGCACGAGCAGGCCGGCCGGACCGACCGGGCCGGTGACTACGAGGGCGCGCTGAAGAAGGTCATCGGCGCCGAGGAGTCGACGGGCGAGTCGTTCGACGAGGTGGACGCCGCGCTGGACCGGGCCCTGGCGCACGAGCAGCGGGAGTTCACCCGGGCCGCGGAGAACGGCCGGGGCGCCTTCGGACTGCTGCCCGTGGGCGCTGCCGCACTCGGGGTGCTGGCCGCGCTCGGCGCGGTCCTCGGGATCAACCGCAGACTGTCGGAGTACCGGTGAGAGGGGGCGTGATGAACGATTCCGGCGGGGACGGGACCGCTGCCACGGTGCGGCGTCCCACCGCCCGGGGCTGGGGCGGGGTGGCCGCGATGGCCGCCGTCTGTGCCCTGGTTGCCGGGGTGCTGATCCCGCTGTCCCGGGACGCGGGGAGCGCGATCGCCGCTCCGGACACGGCGGATCCGGCGGGCGGGGTGACCCGGGTGGCCCCGGCCACCGCCGAGCCGTGCGAGTCCCCCGAGGCCTCGCTGCCGCCGTCCGCCGCCGACGGCCCGACCATCGACGCCATCAAGAAGCGCGGCCATCTGATCGTCGGCGTCGACCAGAACAGCTACCGCTGGGGCTACCGCGATCCGGAGACCGGGGCCATCACGGGCTTCGACATCGACCTGGCGCGGGCGATCGCGGTGAACATCTTCGGCAGCAGGAAGAACGCCGTGGTCTTCCGGGCCATCCCCACCAACCAGCGGATACCCGCCCTGAACAACGGCACGGTGGACATCGTGGTCCGCACGATGACCATCAATTGCGCCCGGATCCGGCAGGTCGCCTTCTCCACCGCCTACTTCCAGGCCGGGCAGCAGATCCTCGCCTCCAAGAACTCCCCCATCAC
This sequence comes from Streptomyces sp. NPDC094448, assembly GCF_044763775.1. Classification (NCBI taxonomy): domain Bacteria; kingdom Bacillati; phylum Actinomycetota; class Actinomycetes; order Kitasatosporales; family Streptomycetaceae; genus Streptomyces; species Streptomyces sp. NPDC094448. The sequence goes on from NZ_JBIWGU010000007.1 coordinate 58,218, forward strand.
CGGGTACAACGCCAGCCTCAAGGGCAAGCGGGTCTGCTCGGCGGAGGGGTCCACGGCCTATGAGGCGCTGGAGAAGAACGCATACGGCGCGGTCTTCAAGGACCCGGGCGACGGCCGCCCGGACGACGAGGACATCCTGACCGTCCCCAATCAGCTCGACTGTCTCGTCCGGCTCCAGCAGGGGCTCGTCGACGCGGTCCTCACGGACAACGCCCTCGCCGCCGGCCAGGCCGCCCAGGACCCGGCGGTGGCGCTGAAGGGCGGCAGACCGTTCACCACCGAGTACTACGGCGTGGCCACCAAGCTCGGCAAGGACGATCTGGTGCGCCGGATCAACCACGTACTGGAGGAGTACCGCAAGGGGGAATGGGCCCTCGCCTACCAGAAGTGGCTGAAGGCCGATCTGCCCGAGATATCCGGGCCGCCCGCTCCCAAGTACCGCACCGGCTGACCCCGGCAGAGACGAAAGAGGTGATGGATGGGCGTCGCTGGATCCCTTTCCGGCCCGGGGGGCGGCCCTTCGGGGCCGGTGATGGACCGGGACGAGATCGACCGCGCCCTGGCCCGGCTCGGCGCCGAGCACGAGGCGATCGAATCGTCCCTGCTCGCCCTCCAGGACCATGCCGGACGCCGGCTGCTCGAAGGCGCCGAACTGACCGGGGTGACCCGGGACCGGTGGGCCGCGGCCGAGCAGTCGATAGCCCTGCTCTGGGGCTACTTCGACGCCTATACGGCCGCGCTGGCCGGGATCCGGGACATCAGGGCCCGGCGGCGCTGGTCCAGCCGGGAGGATCTCGCGGAGCTGACCGAGCGGCTGCGCGGCCCCAGCGTAACCGTGGCGAACCCGGCCACGACCGGTGCGGCGAACGGGCCCGCGGCACTGTCGGTCACCGGCCCCGCGAAGCTCTCCGAGCGTTTCACCCTCGAAGAGCTGGTGGACCGGATGAACGAGTTGTACGCGGACTCCCTCGACATGGTGGTGACGGCGGACGCGGTCTGGTCGGCCCTGCCCGCCCGGATCGACCTGCTCTCCGCCGAACTCCAGCGCACCCGTACCCTGGCGCACTCCGTCGGGGTGCGCCCCGGGGAGCATCCGTCGGGCGACGACCTGGAGTCGATCACCCATGAGCTGACCACCCTGCGGGCCCAGGTGATCTCCGACCCGCTGGCGTTCTGGCGGCCCGCGAGGGGGAGTTCGGCGCCCGGCGGTGGACGCCCCGACACCGACCGCTACGACCGGGCGGCCCGGGGTCTGGAGGACGTCCGCCGGGAGATCGAAGCGGTGCTCGGGGTCCGTCAGGACTCGGAGGAGCGGCTGATCAAACTGCGGTCCATGCTGTCCAGGGCCGACCGCACCCTGAGTGAGGCGCGGACGGCCCGCGGCGAAGTGCTGGCGAAGATCGCGGCCAGTGAGGTGCCGGCGGTCAGCGGGCCGCCGACCGCACTCCAGGAGCGGCTGGCCACCGCCGCCGAGTACCGCAGACACTCCCAGTGGCACCGGCTCTCGCCCCTGCTGGAGTCCCTGGAGCAGGAGGCGGAGGAAGAACTGCAGCGGGCCCGCGAATCGCTGACGGCGGTGACCGCCCCGCTCGCGGTCCGGGCCGAGCTGCGCGGCCGGCTCGACGCCTACCGGGCGAAGACGGCACGGCACGGGCTCGCGGAGGACCCGGTGCTGATCGAACGGTACGACGCGGCCCGCCGGATGCTGTGGAGCGCGCCCTGTGATCTGCGGGTCGCCGAGCAGGCGGTGCTGCGCTATCAGCGGGCCGCGGCGGAGGCGCTGACGCCAACGGAGCCCGGAGGGACCGGCTCCGCCGACCGCAGGGGGGACGCGTGAGCGGAAACGGCAACGGCGGAGCGGGCGCGGCCCCGGGGGCCTGCCAGCGGCCCGGCTGCGAGGGGCGCTACGACGACGTCGGCGGCGGCGAACTCTACTGCGACACCTGCGGTCTGGCGCCCGTCGTGGCGCCCGGCCGGAGCAGCGCCCGCCCGGACGGCGCGTCCGCCGCCGCGGGTGCCAAGGGGGCGGTGCACTCCGGGGGGTCGGGGCGGTCCGGCCGGTCGGCCAGGTCCGCGCGTTCCGCGCGCTCCTCCCGGTCGGCGCGCTCCTCCGTATCGAAACGGTCGGTCTCGGGGCGGCTCTCCCGCTCCCTCTCGGGGACGAGTACGTCGAGTACGTCGCTGCGATCGGTGTCGGTCCGCTCCAGCGGCTCCGCCACCCGGGGCTCCGCCCGCAACCGGCTGGGTGCCGGTCTGGTGTCCGTTCCCGAGGTGCCGCGGCCCGAACCGCGGTCCGCGGTGATGGCCGAGCCCGAGGTGCCGGAGCGCAAGCGGTTCTGCTCCCGCTCGGACTGCGGCGCCCCCGTGGGCCGGTCCCGCGGCGACCGCCCCGGGCGTACGGAAGGCTTCTGCACCTCCTGCGGCCATCCGTACTCCTTCGTCCCCAAACTCCAGCCGGGCGATATCGTCCGCGGCCAGTACGAGGTCGTGGGCTGCCTCGCCCACGGCGGCCTGGGGTGGATCTATCTCGCCATCGACCGCGCCGTCGCCGACCGCTGGGTGGTGCTCAAGGGCCTGCTCGACACGGGCGACCAGGACGCCATGGAGGTGGCGATCTCCGAGCGGCGCTTCCTCGCCGAGATCGAACACGCCAACATCGTCCGCATCTACAACTTCGTCGAGCACCTCGACCAGCGCACCGGATCCCTCGACGGCTACATCGTCATGGAGTACGTCGGCGGCAAATCCCTCAAGGAGATCGCCAACGCCCGGCGGGACCCGGGCGGGCGCCGCGATCCGCTGCCGGTCGAACAGGCCTGCGCGTACGGTATCGAGGCGCTGGAGGCCCTAGGCCATCTCCACAGCCGCAATCTGCTCTACTGCGACTTCAAGGTCGACAACGCCATCCAGCAGCACGACCAGTTGAAGCTCATCGACATGGGCGCGGTCCGCCGGATGGACGACGACGAGTCGGCGATCTACGGCACCGTCGGCTACCAGGCCCCCGAGGTGCCCGAGGTCGGCCCCTCCGTCGCCTCCGACCTGTACACGGTCGCCCGTACCCTCGCCGTGCTGACCATCGACTTCACCGGCTACACCAACGTGTACGCGGACTCCCTGCCCGATCCGGAGAAGGTCGAGGTCTTCCGTACCTACGAATCCTTCTACCGGCTGCTGGTGCGGGCGACCGACCCGGATCCGGCCCGGCGGTTCGCCTCGGCCGAGGAGATGGCGGAGCAGCTGACGGGTGTGCTGAGGGAGGTGGTGGCCATCCAGACCGGGCGGCCGCGTCCGGCGCTCTCCACCCTGTTCGGGCCCGAGGTGAAGGTCACGGACGCCCAGATCTTCGCCGAATCCCCCGACGACGTCTCCCGGTTGGGCGCCCGACCGGCGCCCCGCGGGTTCCTGGGCCTCTCGGCGGGGGGCCGCAGGCCCGCGCCGACCGGGGCCCGGCTGACGATCCCGGCGCAGGCGTCCGGCCCGCCCGCCCTCCAGGGTCCGGGCGGCGGCGCACCGGGGCCGGGCGCGGCCGGGCCGCCGGGCCGGCCCGCCCCGCATCTCCTCCCGCTGGACACCGCGGCGGTGGCGCTGGCCCTGCCGGTCCCCCGGGTCGACCAGAACGACCCCAACGCCGGTTTCCTCGCCGGGCTGCTCACCGCGGCCCCCGCCGAACTGATCGCCGCCCTGGCGACCGCGCCCGCCGCCTCGTGCGAGACCGGACTGCGGGAGGTGCGGGCCCGGCTGGACATGGGCGACCGGGCGACCGCGGTCACCGTCCTCGAACGGCTGGAGCAGCGCTTCGGCGACGACTGGCGGGTCATCTGGTACCGCGGCCTGGCGTCCCTGGTGACGGGCGACAAGGAGACGGCTGCGCTCTCCTTCGACGCGGTGTACGACGCGTTTCCCGGCGAGCCCGCACCCAAACTGGCCCTCGGCATCTGCGCCGAGGTCCTCGGCCAGCTCGACAACGCCGCCGAGTACTACCGTCTGGTGTGGGCGACCGATCCCGGCTATGTCAGTGCCGCGTTCGGCCTGGCACGGGTGCAGCTCGCCGCCGGGGACCGGGCCGGTGCCGTACGGACCCTGGAATCGGTGCCGGAGTCGTCGATCCACTACACCGCGGCGCGAGTCGCCGCCGTCCGGGCGCGGCTGCGCCGCCGCCTTCCGCAGGAGGAGCTGACGGCCGATCTGACGGCCGCCTCGGAGCAGGTGACGGCGTTGCGGGAGTTCGGTCTGGACGCGGTCCGGCGGGAGTTGCTCACCACCGAGGTACTCGGCACGGCCCTGGACTGGGTACTCTCCGGTAGTCCCGGAGCACCGCCCGCCCGGTCGGGCGCCGCGGGTTCGGCTCCGTCCGGCGGCGCATCCCGTGCGCTGCTCGGCAGCCCCCTCGACGAACGGGGCCTCCGCTTCGGGCTGGAACGCTCCTACCGGGTACTCGCCCGGCTCGCCCAGCGGGGCGAGGAGCGCATGGACCTGGTGGAGCGTGCCAACCGCTTCCGCCCCCGGACGTGGGTGTGATCAATGCCGTCGCAGAACTTCCAGCAGGCCGGGGGCGCCTTCTGCCCCGGCTGCGGCGAGCCGGTGGAGTCCGACGACCGCTTCTGCGGCCGGTGCGGAACCGGGCTCCCGGCCTTCGGAGGGGCGGTGCCGCCGCCCTCCGCCGACCGTCCGACCCTCGCCATCGGTACACCGCTTCCGCCGCCGTCCGCCGTACCGGCTCCGCCCGTACCACCGGTGCCGGGCGTACCGCCGGGTCCGCCCCGGGTCGCTCGTCCGGGTGAGCCCGGGGCGGGCGGGGCGCAGGAGCAGCCGCGCTCCCGGATCTCGGCCCTCGCCGATCCGGGCGGCCCGGCGCCCGCCGGGGCCCGCTCCCCCGCCCCGGGCGTCCGGCACGACCAGCGGGCCGCCGCCTCCGGTGCGGGCGTGGGGCATTCCCGTACGGAGCCGTCCTTCGGGCCGTCCGCGACCGGGCACACCCCGCTGACCGAGGTGTCCGAAAGGCCCGCGGGAGTGACGGCGTACACCACCGGTACGGCCCGTCTCGGGCCGTCCGCCGTGGACGCGCCGGACGCCGGGACCGCCGTGAACACCGGAAACACCGCAAGCGCCGGCAACCCGGCGAACGCCGGAAACACGGAAACCACCCGGACCGCCGGGACCGCCGGGACCGCCGGAGACCCCGCGGAATCCGGGGACTTCGCGCTCCAGCGGCCCGCGCCGCAGGTCCCGGCGGGGCCGCCCGCTCCGCAGGGTGCGGCACCCGGGGAGCAGGGTCCGGGACGGGAGGGGCCCGGGGCCGCCCCGGATCCCCGGACCCCCGCCCCCGGCAGCGGCAGCGGCAGCGGCGGCGGCGGCGGCAACGGCGGCAAGCTGTGCGTGGCGTGCCGCGCCGGACGGGTGGACACCGACGGCTACTGCGAGAACTGCGGCCACGCCCAGCCGCGTGAACGGGACCATATGGAAGAGGAGCTGGACACGGTCGCCGCGGTCAGCGACCGCGGACTGCGGCACCACCGCAACGAGGACGCGTTCGCCGTCTCGGCCACCGCCCTGCCGGACGGTTCGCCCGCGGTCGTCGCGATCGTCTGCGACGGCGTCTCCTCGGCCACCCGGCCCGACGAGGCGTCACAGGCCGCCGCCCGGACTGCCTGCGATGTGCTGGTGGACTCGCTGCCGCGAGGTACGCATCCCCAGCAGGCCATGCGGGACGCCATCGTCGCCGCCGCGGCCGCCGTGAACGCGCTCGCCGCCCCGGGCGCGGGCCGTGACGCCGCCGGACACCACACCCACCCCCAGCAGAACGCCCCCGCGTGCACCATCGTCGGCGCGGTCTCGGCGAGCGGGCTGCTGATCGTCGGCTGGGTCGGCGACAGCCGGGTCTACTGGGTGCCCGACGACCGCTCGGGCCCCGCGGCCCGGCTCACCGAGGACGATTCATGGGCGGCCCAGATGGTGGCGGCGGGCCTGATGACCGAGGCGGAGGCGTACGCGGACGAGCGTGCCCACGCGATCACCGGCTGGCTGGGCGCCGACGCGTACGAACTGGATCCGCACACGGCCGTGTTCCAGCCCGACCGGTCCGGCGTGGTCGTGGTCTGCACGGACGGTCTGTGGAACTACGCCGAGACACCGGAGGAGATGGCCGGAGCCATGCCGTCCGATGCCGCCCGGTGGCCGCTGCGCAGCGCCCGGGCCCTGGTCGGGCACGCCCTCGACGGCGGCGGCCACGACAATGTGACGGTGGCGGTCCTGCCGTTCGCCGTGGGACGCCAGGGAGGTGGCCGGTCCTGAGTGCATCCGTGTGCGCACCGGTGCGTCCGCGGTTGTGACTGCCGGGCGACCGCCGCCCCCCTTTCTCGACGGAGCCACCGTCGTCGGCCCCGCCACACCGTCCGATCCGTCCGTTCCGTGTTGGAGTGCGCCCAAGGAGCCGCCCCGATGGCCAATTTCGCCAAATCGCGAGTGCCCGGATTCTCCGTCGACGTCTACCAGAACGAGTTCCTCCCCGAGGGCGGCCGCGAGGTCAGTGCGATCGTCACGGTCACTTCGACCGGTGGTGGCACCAGTGGCGGCGCGCCGCTGTCGGGGGTCTCGGCGTCACCGGCCGGTATCCCCGTCTCCGCGCCGTCCGCCGCTGTTGTGATCATGGTCGACTGTTCGGGCTCGATGGACTATCCGCCGCAGAAGATGCGGAACGCGCGCGACGCCACGGCCGCCGCGATCGACACCCTGCGGGACGGTACCGAGTTCGCCGTCGTCGCCGGAACGCATATCGCCCGGCAGGTCTATCCGGAGAGCGGCGGTCTCGCGGTCGCCGGGCCGGGTACCCGGGCCGATGCCCGTAACGCGCTGCGGAGGCTGTCCGCGGGCGGCGGTACGGCGATCGGCACCTGGCTGCGGCTCGCGGACGAACTGTTCGCCGGTGCCGGGGCCCGAATACGCCACGGCATCCTGCTCACCGACGGCCGGAACGAACACGAGTCCCCGGCCGAACTGCACGGGGCGCTGGAGTCGGTGGCGGCACGGTTCACCTGCGACGCCCGGGGCGTGGGCACCGACTGGGAGGTGAAGGAGGTCACCGGTATCGCCTCCGCCCTCCTCGGTACGGCGGACATCGTCGCCGACCCCGCCCATCTCGCGGCCGACTTCACCGCCATGATGGAGAACGCGATGGGCAAGGAGGTCGCGGACGTCTCCCTGCGGGTGTGGACGCCCGTCGGGGTCGAGTTCGCCTTCGTCAAGCAGGTGGCGCCGACGGTGGAGGACCTCACCGCCCGGCGCACCGAGGCGGGCCCGCGGGCCGGGGACTATCCCACCGGCTCCTGGGGCGACGAATCGCGCGACTACCACCTCTGTGTACGGGTCCCCGAGGCAGGTATCGGGCAGGAGATGCTGGCGGCCCGGGTCTCGCTGATCGTCCCGGCGGGCGACGGCGGCACCCCGCAGGTCCTCTCCCAGGGGCTGGTCCGGGCCGTGTGGACGGACGATCTGGCGTCGTCCACCGCGATCAACCCGCAAGTCGCCCACTACACGGGGCAGGCCGAACTGGCCCAGGTCATCCAGCAGGGGCTGGATGCCCGCAAGTCGGGAGATATCGACGGCGCGACGGCGAAACTGGGGCGTGCCGTCCAGTTGGCCGAGGCGTCCGGAAACGCGGACACTGCGAAACTCCTTTCGAAGGTGGTGGACGTGGTCGATGCGGCGACGGGTACTGTGCGACTGAAAGCAAAGGTCGCCGACGCCGACGAGATGACCCTCGAAACGCGCTCGACGAAAACGGTCCGCGTCAAGAAATAGCCGCGTACCACCGCCACGACGGATGAAGCAGCGGCCCGCGGGCCGGACAGGAGAGGGGGAGGCGCCTCCATGCCGACCTGCCCGAACGGACACCAGTCGGGTTCCGACGACTGGTGCGAGGTCTGTGGCCACCGTATGGCCGGCCCCGGCGCTCCCACGGGGGGCGCGGTGCCCCCTCCGCCGCCCCCGGGGTACGGATTCCCCGGCCCCGGCGGCAGCTTCGCGGGCCCCGGCGATCCGAACGCCACCGCGCACGCCGAGCTGTGCCCCCAGTGCCGTACGCCCCGTGAGGCCAACGCGCCTTTCTGCGAGGAATGCCGCTACAACTTCCTGACCAACACGGCGACCTCGTACACCCCGGTGGCGACCGGGCCGCGGCCCGGCCTGAACCTCCCCGCGGGGTTCACCAACCAGCCCGGACCTCCGCAGCCGGGCCCCGGCGGGCCTCAAGCGCCCGGTTCGGCCGGAATCCCGGGCTTCCCCGGCGGTCCCGGGGGCGGCCCGCAGGGGCCGGGCAGTCCCGGCCCGCAGGGCCCCGGCGGCGGCCACGACCCCTTCGACTACCAGAGTTCGCGTCCGTCGCAGCTCAACCGCCCCGCGGAACCGCTCCAGGAGGCGCCGGGCCACGGCCACCAGGCGCCGCCCGGTTTCCCGGGTGCCCAGCAGCCGCCGTTCCCCGGCGGTCCCGATCCGCGCGGTTTCCCGGGGCCCGGGGGTCCTGCCGGTCCGCCGTCCGGTTTCCCGGGGTCCGGCGGTCAAGCCGGTCCGCCGTCCGGTTTCCCGCAGGTCCAGCAGCCCCCGGCGCAGCAGTCGCCCCCGCCCGGGACGGGGTCCGCGGCACCCGGCGCGGGTGCGCCGCCCGTCGACGACTGGCCGCTGAGCCCGCCGTCGCCCGCGCCGCAGGGCCCCCCGCCGGGCTCGTACCAGCCCCCGGCGCCGCCTCCCTACGGCGGCCCGCAGGGTCCCGGCGGGCCGATCCCCGGCCACCCGGGTGCGTCCGGCGGCGCCCCGGCCCCCGGACCGGGCGGCCCCGGACCCGGGCAGCACCAGTCGCCGCCCACCGCGTCCGGCGGCTACACCGCGCCCGGCACCTGGACCGCGGTCATCGGTCCGGACCGCGACTACTTCATGGCGATGATGCAGCGCAGCGGCCCGGACGCCGGGAGCCTCAATCTGCCCGCGTACTCCCCCGAGCAGCGTCTGCCGCTGACCGGGAACCAGATCACCATCGGACGGCGCCGCCAGTCGACCGGCGAATCCCCCGATATCGACCTGTCGGTGCCGCCGGAGGACCCGGGCGTCTCGCACAAGCACGCCGTGCTGGTGCAGCAGTCCGACGGTTCCTGGGCGGTCGTCGACCAGAACTCCACCAACGGCACCACGCTCAATGGTGCCGAGGAACCGATACAGCCGTATGTCCCCGTACCGCTGAGCGACGGCGACCGGGTCCATGTCGGGGCCTGGACGACGATCACCATCCACCAGGGCTGAGCCGCGACCGGGCGTTGCGGGACGGACGTGGGCCGTCCCGCGCGGCCGGATCCGTCCCGTACCGGACTCGCATCGGGCGCGCACCGGACACGTAGGACACGTACCGGACTCGCATCGGGCGCGTACAGGACGGCAGTGTTCCGCATCTGTCCGTATCGGCCGGTATCCGGCGATCTGCGGCTCAGCCGGTCGTGCCCTCCCCGAGGGGCCAGACGTACGGGCCCGCGGGGTCGTCCAGCCAGGCCCACTGGAGGCGTTCGCCGACCGTGATCCCGAACCGGTCGCGGCGCGGCCGGCGCTCGCGCTGCCAGAGGGACAGCGCCTCGTGCGGGTCGAGACTGCCCGCCGTCAGCGCCAGCAGGAAGCGGAACAGTTCGTTCTCGACCGCGGGGCGGGGCAGGCCCCTGGGCCGCAGCACCGGGGCACCGCCCGCGCCCCGCAGGGGGACGAAGAAGGCCGGGGTGCGCAGGAAACGGCCCTCCGCGAACCGGCCCCGGGCATCGTCGCGCACCCGCAGGACGACCAGGCCGGTGGAGACGGGGGCGATGATCCGGGCGTCCGGCCGGCACTGGGCGAGCCAGTCGTGGGGAATCACGGGCAGCGTGCAGGTGGCCACGATCCGGTCGAAGGGCGCCCGCCCCGGCACCCCCCGGGTCCCGTCGCCGGTCACCACCGCGGGCCGGTAGCCCGCCGCCGCCAGATGGGTCCGGGCGGATTCGGTGATCTCCGGGTCGAGATCGACGGTGGTGACCCGGGCGGCACCGAGCCGGTGGCAGAGCAGGGCCGCGTTGTAGCCGCTGCCCGCGCCGATCTCCAGCACCCGGTCCCCGTACCGCACCTCCAGCGCGTCCAGCATCCGTGCCATCAGCGACGGCTGGCTGCTGGAGGAGAGCAGCGCGCCGTCGCGGACCCGGGTGGCCAGCGGTCCGTCCGTATAGGCACCGCGCAGCCAGCGCTCCCGGCGTACGGGGTCGGGATCCTCTCCCCACAGCCGCTCCCAGCCGCCGGGGCGGCCGGGGCGCGCGGGCACCGGGACGTAGTAGTACGGGACGAACAGATGCCGGGGCACCTCCTCGAAGGCCAGCCGCCATGCGGGGTCCGTCAGCCCGCCGTCGGCGACGATCGCGTCCACCAGCGCGCGGCGGGCTTCGTCGGCGGGCTCGGTGTACCGCTGCGGAAGGGTCCCCATGCCCTCCACTGTGCTGCGCGGCCGGTCCCGACGCGAGCACCACGGCCGGGCGGGCCCTGGACGGGTCCTAGGACCCCGGTCCTGGTCCCGGTCATCTGAGACGATGGACGGGTGAACGAGATTCCGCGGGGCACCCTTCAGGAACAGACCTTCTACGAGCAGGTGGGCGGCGAGCCGACCTTCCGCCGTCTGGTTCACCGCTTCTACGAGGGTGTCGCGGACGATCCGCTGCTGCGGCCGATGTATCCGGAGGAGGATCTCGGCCCGGCCGAGGAGCGGTTCACGCTCTTCCTGATGCAGTACTGGGGCGGGCCCCGTACTTACAGCGAGAACCGCGGCCATCCGCGGCTGCGGATGCGGCATGTGCCGTTCCGGGTCGACCGGGCGGCGCACGACGCCTGGCTGCGGCATATGCGGGTGGCGGTGGAGGAGCTGGAGCTGGCGCCGGAGCACGAGACGCAGCTCTGGAACTACATGACGTACGCCGCCGCCTCGATGATCAACTCCGAAGGCTGACAGGGGCCCCGGCCCGGTCCCGTGAGGGCGCACCGCACGCACCGGCCACCACGGGTCACCGGGCGGGCACCGGCGGTACGGGGGCCGGAAGGACGGCGTCGGAGGGGCCCGGTCCCGCGAGCCGTCCACGGGCGTGACCACAGGTATGACCGGAGCGGGGGCGGGCCCGGACGGTAGCCCCGGGTCCGGATGGTGACCGGGGCGGTGGAACGGCGGTGCGGTCAGCCCGGGTATCCCAGTCGCCGGGAGAGCAGGGCGGCGACGGCGACCACCCGTTCCGCGATCTCCGGCAGCAGTTCGGTCCGGAGCCGGTAGGCGGGGCCGGAGACGCTCAGCGCGCCCGCGACCGTCCCGTCGTGGCACCGTACCGGCGCGGCCACCGCGTTGAGACCGGTCTCCAACTCCTCGACGGCGACCGCGTACCCCCGTTCGACGGTCTCGTCGAGCAGCCGCGCGAGCAGGGCGGGCGCGGTGACGGTCTGCGGTGTGTAGGCGGTCGGCCCGGCGGCGAACACCCGCTCCCTGACCGCGGCGGGCGCATGGGCGAGCAGCACCTTGCCGCTGGAGGTGGCGTGCAGCGGGGTGCGGCGGCCTATCCAGTTGTACGAGGTCACCGACGCGGCGCCCCTGGCCTGGGCGACGTTGACGGCCGCGTCGTCGTCGAGGACCGCCACATTGACCGTGTCCCCGATCTCATCGGCCAGTGCCCGGCAGAGCGGGGCGGACTCCTGGGCGATATCGAGGCGTCCGGCGGCCGCGCCCGCGAGCCGGAGCAGGCCCGCGCCGAGGCTGTACTTGCCGCGTTCCCGCGCCTGGGTCACCAGGCCCCGGTTCTCCAGGGCGCCGAGGAGACGGAAGGCGGTCGACTTATGGACCCCCAGCTCATCGGCGATCTCGGTGACTCCGGCCTCGCCGTGCCGGGCCAGGCTCTCCAGGACGCTCACCGCCCGGTCCACGGACTGCACCGCGGCGGCGCCCCGGTCCGTCGTCGTCATCCTTCGTCCACCCCCGTGCCCCCTGGGCTCGTCCCGCCGGGCGCGCCGTCGCCGTACGCGCCCTGCTGCCGTTCCGTACGCCCCGGACCTGCGCCGGGCGCCCCGCCGGACACGGCGCGGCGGCTCCGTACGGCGCATCTGCCCCCGCGCGCCGGGCTCAACCGCTTCGGGTCGGGGTGAGGCCGAGTGCCCCCAGACCGGGGCCGCCGGGCCCGCCCGCGCGGAGCGCGACGGAACCGAAGGGGGTACGGAGGCGAAGCCAGGAACCGGGGGCGGCCAGCAGCGCCACGGGGGCGCCGGGGCGCAGGAAGCCGAGGGAGTGCGCAGCGTGCACGGCGCGCAGCGGCAGCCGTACTCCGGGCAGCTCCCGGGACCAGATCTCGCGCCCGATGCGGTCGCGCTCGGCGCGGTTGCGGTGCTCGGGGGGCAGTTGCTCGTCGCGGCGGCGGAACTCGGCGACGGCGGCGGCGACGACGGCCCGCATATCGGCGACCGCGGGAAGGCCGGGCAGTTCGCTCCAGCCGCCGCGGGGCGGCAGCACCCCGGTCCACGGCGGGCCGGTGACGGGTGCGGGCAGGGTGAAGCGGGAGCCGTCGATACCGTCGAGTAGTTCACCGGCGGAGACAGTGGTGTCGAGGGCGGCCGGGGAACCGAGCCGGGCGGTGCGGACCGCGAGTACCTCGAAGGACGGCGGGCGGCCGAAGACCGCGAGATGGGGCTGCGGGCTGCCGCCGGGTACACCGGCCTGGACCCGGACGGCGGCGGCCCGGTCGTAATGGAGCAGCCGGGCGAGGAAGGCGGTGAGGTCGTCCGCCTCCCGGGCATCGGCGAGGTTCAGGCTCTGCACGGACACGCTCATGCGACCAGTGCGCCTTCGTCGGCCCCTTCCAGATACTGCTGGAGGTGGGCGCGTTCCTCGGCGCTGATCCGGCGGGGCCGGCCGGCTTCGAGGTCGTAGGGGACGACGACCGTCGAGGCGCGGACATAGACCTGGGAGGCGCCTTCGGCGTCCTTGACCTCGTAGGCGATGGTCAGGGACGCGGCGCCGATCCGGGTCACCCAGGATTCGACGGTCACCGGTTCGTGCCGGTGGACCAGCGGCCGCACGTAGTCGATCTCGTGGCGGGCCACCACCGAACCCCCGGAGAAGGAGGGGGAGCCGTCGCCGGGCCGGAGCCGGAACATGAAGTCGATCCGCGCCTCTTCCAGATAGCGGAGGAAGACGACGTTGTTGACATGCCCGAAGGCGTCCATGTCGGACCAGCGGAGGGGACAGCGGTAGATGTGCCGGGCCATGGGTGACGGTTCCCGCTTTCTCTGTCTGCTCGTGCTCTCTGTACTCACGGAGCCGCGGCCGTGCGGACCGGAACGGTCACGCGGCCGCGGCTCCCGGAGCGGGCCGCCCGGCGTCCCGGGCGGCCCTGGGGCGCCTCAGCCCCGGGTGAGCTTCTTGTAGGTGGCGCGGTGCGGGCGGGCCGCGTCCGCGCCGAGGCGCTCGACCTTGTTCTTCTCGTACGACTCGAAGTTGCCCTCGAACCAGAACCACTTGGACTCGCCCTCGTAGGCGAGGATGTGGGTGGCGACCCGGTCGAGGAACCAGCGGTCGTGGGAGACGACCACGGCGCAGCCGGGGAACTCCAGCAGCGCGTTCTCCAGGGAGGACAGGGTCTCGACGTCGAGGTCGTTGGTCGGCTCGTCGAGAAGCAGCAGATTGCCGCCCTGCTTGAGGGTGAGCGCCAGGTTGAGGCGGTTGCGCTCACCGCCGGAGAGGACGCCGGCGGGCTTCTGCTGGTCGGGGCCCTTGAAACCGAAGGCGGAGACATAGGCCCGGGAGGGCATCTCGACCTGGCCGACGTTGATGTAGTCGAGTTCGTCCGAGACCACGGCCCACAGGGTCTTCTTGGGGTCGATGTTCGACCGGGACTGATCGACGTAGCTGATCTTGACGGTCTCGCCGACCTTGATGGTGCCGGCGTCCGGCTCCTCGAAGCCCTGGAGCATCTTGAACAGGGTCGTCTTGCCGGCGCCGTTCGGGCCGATGACGCCGACGATGCCGTTCCGGGGCAGGGTGAAGCTGAGGTCGTCGATCAGCAGCTTCTCGCCGAAGCCCTTGGAGAGGTTGTTGACCTCGACGACGACGCTGCCCAGCCGGGGGCCCGGCGGGATCTGGATCTCCTCGAAGTCCAGCTTGCGCATCTTGTCGGCCTCGGCCGCCATCTCCTCGTACCGGGCGAGCCTGGCCTTGGACTTGGCCTGCCGGCCCTTGGCGTTGGAGCGGACCCACTCCAGCTCTTCCTTGAGCCGCTTGGCGCGCTTGGCGTCCTTCTGGCCCTCGACCTTGAGACGGGTCTGCTTGGTCTCCAGGTAGGTGGAGTAGTTGCCCTCGTAGCCGATGGCGCGGCCGCGGTCGAGTTCCAGGATCCAGCCCGCGACGTTGTCGAGGAAGTACCGGTCGTGGGTGATGGCGACGACGGTGCCCGCGTACTTGGCGAGGTGCTGCTCCAGCCACTGCACCGACTCGGCGTCGAGGTGGTTGGTGGGCTCGTCGAGGAGCAGCAGGTCGGGGGCTTCCAGCAGCAGCTTGCAGAGCGCGACGCGGCGCTTCTCACCACCGGAGAGGTTGGTGACCGGCCAGTCCCCGGGGGGGCAGCCGAGGGCGTCCATGGCCTGCTCCAGCTGGGCGTCGAGGTCCCACGCGTTGGCGTGGTCGAGGTCCTCCTGGAGCTTGCCCATCTCCTCCATCAGCTCGTCGGTGTACTCGGTCGCCATCTGCTCGGCGATCTCGTTGAACCGGTTGAGCTTGCCCTTGATCTCCGCGACGCCGTCCTCGACGTTCTGCAGAACGGTCTTGGACTCGTCGAGCGGCGGCTCCTGGAGCAGGATGCCGACGGTGTATCCGGGCGACAGGAAGGCGTCGCCGTTGGACGGCTGCTCCAGACCGGCCATGATCTTCAGGACGGTGGACTTACCGGCACCGTTCGGGCCGACCACACCGATCTTGGCGCCGGGCAGGAA
Source organism: Streptomyces sp. NPDC094448 (assembly GCF_044763775.1). Lineage (NCBI taxonomy): Bacteria > Bacillati > Actinomycetota > Actinomycetes > Kitasatosporales > Streptomycetaceae > Streptomyces > Streptomyces sp. NPDC094448. Next base: position 73,224 of record NZ_JBIWGU010000007.1, read on the forward strand.
GCTCAGCGTCACGTCATCGAGGATGACCTTGTCGCCGTGCGCCTTGCGCGTCTTGCGCATCGTGTAGATGTACTCAGCCAAGAGAAACCGTCCGGCAGATAAGTGGGTGGGCAGAGATACACCCCATCTTGCCGTACCGCGCTGCCGTGGCGGAAACCGGCAGCCCCGGCCGCCCGGCCCGCCCGTCCGCCCAGGGCCCTCGCCCGGCGGCCCGCCCACGGTTCGGGGCGCCGGGCCGGCAATGCGGACGGCCCCGAGCTGCCGTGAGGCTCCTCGGGGCCGTGGGGCCGGAGAGGAGCCCGTGTACTCACGGGCCCTCTCCGGACCGGCGCGGATTCACTCCGCGCTCAAGGGCGACTACTCTCCGGCGGCCGCCTTCTTCTTGCGGAGGAAGAAGACCGCGCCTCCGCCGAGCGCGACCAGCGCGACGGCGATCCCGGCGATCATCGGGGTGGCGCTGGAGCCGCCGGTCGCGGCCAGGTCGCCGCCGGTCGACGAGCCGGTGGTGCCGGTGGTGGTGGAGCCGGTCGTGCCCGTGGTGCCCCCGGTGCTGGTGCCGCCTGCGGTGTTCGGGGTCGGCTCGGACGACGGCTTCGGGGTCGGCTTGCCGGCCGGCTTGCAGTCCAGGACGCCCTTGAAGTTCTCCTTGAACCCGTCCGGGCCGGTGATGGTGATGTCGTACGCCTGGTCCTCTTCGACCGGCACGGTCACCGTCTTGGAGCCGCCCGCGGGGACGGTGTGCTCCGCGCCCGCGAGGGTGAAGGTGAACGGGGAGTCGCCCTTGTTGGTCGCGGTGACGTCGACGCCGTTCTTGTCGCAGTTCTCCTTGAAGGTGACGGCCGGGACGGGGCCGGTCCTGGCCCAGCTCGCGGCGGCCACCGCGGTGACGTCGGACTTGCTGGAGCCGGCCAGGATCATCGTCTGGCTGGTGCCTTCGAGGGGGGCGAAGACGCGGCCGACCGGAACAGTGGTGCCGGCGCTCGCGTTCAGCTTCGCCGTGCCGTCGGGGGCGTCGGCGGGAACCTCGAAGTACACCTTCTGCTGGTCGACGGCGCTGTCCAGCGGCTTCCCCGCCTCGTCCACGACCTTGACGCCGATACCGGCGGCGTCGGGCGACAGCTGCAGCGCCGCCTTCGCGGCATTGGTGGTGACGGTCACCGGGCCGATGCGGGTGCCGGGCTTCCCGGAGACGGCGAGCGGGGTGAACGCGAGGGAAGCCTTGGGCTCCTCCAGCGCCGTCGCCTCCTTCTCCAGGTAGTCGGCGAGCAGCTCCGCGTTCGGGTCGGCGGCGGTGACATCGGCCTTGTCCGAGTAGCGCCAGATGGCGACCTGAGTGCCCGCGGCCGCGGTCTTCTCGGTGAGCGACCCGGGCTTGGCCCCGGCCTTCTGCGCCAGCGCCGTCAGATCGTCGACCTGCGGGAAGGAGTTCTGGAGAATCCAGCGGATCTTGCCCGCGTTCGGGTTCTTGTTGAGGACACTCTCGTCCCAGGGGGTCTCCCGGTACTTCGTGCCGTCCTCGGTCGGGTTGTGGAGGTCGATGCAGTACGTCTTCAGCGTGCCGCCGCCGTCGCCGGTCAGCTCGAAGAGGCCGGCCGGCATCTTGAACGGCGCCTCGCCCGGTGTGTGCAGCAGAGCAGTGTCGTAGACCTTCAGCCCGGACAGGGTGGCGACCGCGCCGCCCCCGTGCTGGACGCCGTCGGTGGCGGCGGCCGCACCGGCACCGGTGAGAGCACCGGTCGCGACCAGGCCCGTCACCACGGCGGCGGCCGCGGCCCGGCGAGCGGCGGACCGCCCGCGCCCACCGGACGCAGACGGCGCGGACGACGCAGAGAACAGTGCAAACACAGAAATCCCCTCCGGGCGAGGCTCGTTGCATGATGCGCACGATGCGTGTGGGGAGTGCGCCTCGCCTACAGACTCAAGTGCCCCGTGAGTACGGGGGAATCCTATGGACGCCGAAGCAGCGGCATCCCCCGCCGTACCGTCATACAACCATTCCGAATCGGAATCGTTATCACCGATGGCCGCACCAACCACCCCACCCCCTTCCTTATCGACAAATCTCCTGCGCCAGAATGGCTTGAACGGAGTGCACTTGGCCTTAAACACGCAGGTCAGTGCGGCAATCGCAGCTTTCGCAACACCATTGGACAAACATGGGAAGGATGCGCAGGGAAGGTCCGGTGAATCGCCCGGAGAACTTCCGGAGACGGTGTGAAGGCATACCCGGGAACGGGGGTTGCAGAGAAAATGCAACCTTCGGCGGCTGCCGGTCACCGGACCTCCGCGATCGGTGAGGACGCCTGGTCCCGCCGGGGGCGGTGAGGGGGCCTCGTCCCGCCGGGGGGTGGTGAGGGGACCTCGTCCCGCCCGCAGACGGCAGCGGTCTCAGGATGCGGAAGCCGTACCGGCCCGGTGGGCGGGCTTGTGCCCCCTCCCCCGCTCAGGACCCGGCCGCCGGGGCGCCCGCCCCCGTGACGGGCCGGATGGCCCGGCGGAACGCCGACGTACCCCGGTTGAGGTCGTGTCCCACCGCGATCGCGTCGATGTCGACGAAGACCCGGCGCCCCGGATCCCCCGCCCTCCCGGACTCGGCCTCCCGGGCACCAACGGGTCCCGCCGCGCCACCGGGTCCCGCAGTGGCAACGGGTCCCGCGGCACCCCCTTCCTCACCCTTCCTCTCGACCTCCCGCACCCGCAGCCGTCCGTGGACCAGCAGGGGATCGCCCACCGATACCGAACCCGACACATTGGCCGCGAGCCCGCGCCAGGCGAAGACCGTGTAGAAACTCGTGGGCCCGTCCGTCCAGACACTGCGCAGCCGGTCCCAGCGCCGTGGGGTCACCGCCATCCGGAACCGCGCCACCGGGCCGTTGACCGTCTCCCGGTACTCCACGCCCGTCGCCGCGTTGCCCACCAGCGTCACCGTCGTCTCACTCATGACGTCCACTCCCCCTCCGGACCCCCTCGGGCCCAATTCCCGGCCGAGCCCCTTCGGCCCACCCGCCCCGCACCGGCCGGGCTCCGCCGCCGCGGCCGGTTCCGGCGCTCCCGGCGCCGGAACCCCATGCTGGGCCTTGGGGGAATTCCCCGCCGGGCCCTGTGGACTAGCGGCCGTTTGTGGAAAAGCCCGTCACCCCCAGAACAACTCCCCCGCCCCCGCTCCCCCGCCCGCCCCGGCCGCCACCGGTTCCGCGTGAACCGCCCAGCGCCGTACGGGTGGTACTGCCCGCAACGGCCGCGTACTGCTCCCGTACCTCCCGATAGCGCATCAGCTCGCCCGCGACGGGGTCGAGCACCATCGCCCGCCCGCACCCCGCGGCCGCCTCCCGCAATCTGCGCCGCGCATCCTGCCCGTACCGTCGCGCGGGGCCCCGTACCACGGCCGTACACGCCCACTCCACCAGCGGCCCGCCGACGATCCCGGCGAGCATCAGCAGCGCCGGTTGGACCAATCCCGGCTGGAACACCCCCACGATCTGCCCCACCAGCCACAGCCCGCCGTAGATCTGCACCAGCGTCATCGACGCCTGGGCCAGTACGGCCGCGGGCCACCAGGCCGGGCGCAGCGGCCGCCTCCCGGTCTCCGCCTCCTCCCTGACGGCCAGTTCGTCGAGGGCTTCCGGCAGCCCGTCCGAACCCCGTACCGCCGCTTCCCGCACGGCCTGGGCCCAGGGCGCGGGCAGTCCCGACGCGGCCTCGTCGGCGACCGTACGCACCGCATGCTCCACGCGCTGGCGCGCCGTCAGCTCCTCCTCGGCGGGCGTGCCGGCCGCGGGCCGTGCCTCCCCGGGCATGCGCTTGCGCTCGTACCAACGCCACAGCCGCAGCCAGGGCGTACCGCAGGCGCGGCCGGCGTGCCGGCGCCACTCGCGTTCGGCTGCCTCGCCCGCCGCGTCGGCGCCGACGGCCTCCGCGAGCCGGTCGGCGAACTCCTCACGGGCGCGTTCGTCGAGTCCCGTACGGCCGGTGGCCACATAGGCGCCGCGCAGCCCGTGGGCGGCGGCGTCCACATCGGCGGAGAGCCTGCGCGCGGCCGCGGTACGGTCCCGTACGAAGGCGCCGAGCAGTTCCCGCAGTTCCCCGAGGCCTGTACCGGTGAGGGCGGAGACGGGGAGGACGGTGGCGCCCGGGTCGCCGTGTTCGCCCAGGGCCATGCCGTCCTCGTCGAGCAGCCGCCGCAGATCGTCCAGGACCTGGTCGGCGGCGTCGGGGGGCAGCCGGTCGATCTGGTTGAGGACGACGAAGGTGACCTCTGCGTGCCCGGCGAGGGGCCGCAAGTAGCGTTCGTGCAGGGCGGCGTCGGCGTACTTCTCCGGGTCGACCACCCAGATAACGGCGTCGACGAGGGCGAGGACCCGGTCGACCTGGTCCCGGTGCTTGCGCAGCGCCGAATCGTGGTCGGGGAGGTCGACGAGGACCAGCCCGGAGAGTTCTTCCGCCCCGCCCGCGAGGGGCCGGCGCCGCAGCCGGGGCGGAATCGCCAGCCGGTCGAGCAGCCCCGCGGCCCCTTCCGACCAGGCGCAGGCGATCGGTGCCGAGGTGGTGGGGCGGCGCAGCCCGGTCTCGGAGAGCGGGACCTGCGCCAGGGCGTTGAAGAGGGTGGACTTGCCGCTTCCGGTGGCGCCCGCGATGGCGACGACGGTGTGCCGGGCGGAGAGCCGGCGGCGGGTGGCGGCCTCGCCGAGAACCCGTCCGGCTTCGGTGAGGGCGTCGTCGTCGAGGCGGGTGCGGGAGAGTCCGACGAGTTCGCGGAGGGCGTCGAGCCGGTGGCGCAGCCCGCCGCCGTACTCCATCTCCGTCATCTCCCCGTCGTCCGCGAGGTCTTCCCGTCGCTCCGCCTCGCTTTCCGCCTCCGGCCCCGTCGCTTCCCTTCCCCTCTCCTCCTGCCTCTTGCCGGTCTCCCGGCGGGGATCCTGGTTCGCGCGGCGGGCGATGAGCCCGTCGTCCCAGCGCCGCTCGTCGTTCTCCACGCCTCATCTCACCTTCTGTAGTAGGGACAGCGCGGCGATCAGTTCGGCCTGCGGTTCCGGGGAGATGTCGAGGGCGTCGAGCGGTGCGAGGCGGCGGTCGCGTTCCCCGTCGAGTACGGAGCCGATGGCCGCGCCCAGGAGTTCGCCGCCCCGGTCGCGGAGCCGGAGCGCGGTCATGGCGCCGATCCGTTCGGCGAGGCGTTCACCGGCGGATCGGGCCCGGCGCCCGCCGAGCAGGGCGGCGGCGACCAGGGCGGCCACCGTCTCGGGGTCGGGTGCGGGGGTCCGGTCGACGCCCTGTACCTCCTCCTCCGCCAGTTCCTCCAGCTCCCGCCGCCACCGCCGGACGGCGATCCCCAGCCGCTCGGCGGCCTCCGGGTCGGGGCGTGCGGCGGCGACCCCGGCCGCCGCGGGGTCACGGCGCCAGACCTCCCGTACCCGCTCGTCGGCGGCGGCCACGGAGCATTGCACCAGCGCGGACAGGCTGCCGGTCAGGGCGTCCAGCAGTTCACCGGCGGTGCTGTCGCGGGGGAAGCCGCGCCACCGGGTCCGGGCGTCGCCGGCGAGTACGGACCCGGCGGCCAGCTGCTTGTCGAGGCGGGCGCGCTCCCGCTCGTACGCCCCCTCGACAGCGCCCATCAGCCGTACGGAAGCGGCGTACTGCCCGGCGACGGCGGACGCCAGCTCGGGCATCCGCGCCCGGAGGGAGTCGATCACCCCGGTCGCGGTCCGGCCGAGCGCCTGCTGACGGGCGGCCGGGTCCTCGACGCGATGGGCGAGCCAGGCGTACAGCGGCGCGACCGCGGTCCTCGGCAGCAGCCCTCTGCCGCCGCCCGCGGATTCGGGCAGCTCGGGGATGGTGAACCGGGGCACGTCTCCCAGTCCGGCCTTGGTCAGCAGGGCCGCGTACTGCCGTGAGACCTCGTCGATCACCTGGTGCGGGACCCGGTCGAGAACGGTGATCAGGGTGGCGTCGTACTCCTTGGCGGTACGGAGCAGATGCCAGGGCACGGCGTCGGCGTAGCGCGACGCGGTGGTGACCATGACCCATACGTCGGCCGCGCAGATCAGCTCGGCGGCCAGCAGCCGGTTGTCGACCACCAGGGAGTCGATATCGGGTGCGTCGAGCAGGGCCAGCCCGCGGGGCAGCCCGGACGCCTTCTCCACCCGCAGCTCGGCCCGTCCGGCGGCCGCTGTGCCCTCGTTCTCCTCCTGGTGGGGCAGCCAGACCCGGGTGAGCCGGGGCAGTACCCGGGTCCCGCTGAACCAGTGGTGATCGTCGGGATGGCAGACGAGCACCGGTGTCCTGGTGGTCGGCCGCAGTACCCCGGCCTCGCTGACCCGTCGCCCGACCAGCGAATTCACCAGCGTCGACTTCCCGGCCCCGGTCGACCCGCCGACCACGGCGAGCAGCGGGGCGCCCGGGTCCTTGAGCCGCGGTACGAGATAGTCGTCGAGTTGCGCAAGCAGTTCTCCGCGCGTCTGCCGGGCCCGGGGCGCCCCGGCCAGCGGCAGCGGCAGACGCACGGCGGCGACCCGGTCCCGAAGGGCGGTCAGAGCATTGATCAACTGAGGCCGTGCATCCAAGGTCACCACATGTGAAGAATGCCCAATTTTTCAGCCATTTTGAAGCGTATGGGCATGTCTGCGCGCCGGTCAGACAGAGCGGACAGAGGGGATGAGTGCGGCGCAGGTATAACGAGTGCACAACATGCTCGACCGGAGGCGGGAAAAGCGCTGCGGGAATCGCACCTGCCTGCGATTATCGGTTCGCTTCACCGAACCTCCACATCGAGCCACGCAGGCGAAGCAACGGGGTCAAGGCAACGGGAGCTTTATCCTTGTCCCCGGCACGGCCACGGACTCTCACACTCCGTTTCTCCGCGGCCACCACGATCCGGCCCCCGTAGCTCAGTGGATAGAGCAGGCGCCTTCTAAGCGCTTGGCCGCAGGTTCGAGTCCTGCCGGGGGCGCTTACGCAGCCTCACCGGCGCGAATGCCGGTGGGGCCTTCGCATGGCCACCTGCCCGGCGTGCTCAGGCCAAGCTCCTTGGCCTGCCGCGCGCCGGGTGTCTGGTCCGGCCGTCGGCGGACGCATACGGCGTGGGCCGGGGAGAGCCCGGGGGCGCCCCTGAGAGGGTGCCGGCTACTCCGTGCGAGCCTGTCGCCCTTCCCGGTCGAGGATCCCGTGGACGATGGAATCCCGCCATTCCCCTGCCTTGTGGACATGCTCACGGATCCGGCCCTCCTCCACCATTCCGGCGGCGGCCATCGTCGCGGCACCGGCGGCGTTGAGCGGCGACCGGGCGGCCCGGATCCGGTGGAGGCCGAGCGTGTCGGCGCGGGTTCACCGTCGCCGAAGCGATGGACCGCTCCACGATCGCGGCCACCTGGTCGCGGGTGCGGGGCTCAAAGCCGAGGTGGCGGGTGGCCGCCGGGCTGCCGTAGACCGCGAACACTCCGTCCACGTCGCAGGGGCTCAACTCCCGCAGGGCGAGACGCGGTCCGGGCAGATGGACGGGCTGCCTGGCCGGAGCCTGCTCGGCGGCCCCTGTCCCCCTGCCTGCCGCTGTCGGTCTCGCCGGGAATGCAGGATTTCCAGAAGATCCAAAGGGGGCAGGAAGCAACAACACGGGGGGCGTGGGCGATCGGATGTTCCGGTGATTCGGTCAACCTGCACCCGGCTTGAGTCATTCTTTGCCACCTCATAGTCTTCTGAGGGTTTTCCCTTGACCCTGTCCTGGAGGCGGGCCGTCGTCCCCGTTCCGCCGCAATCCTCAAGGGCCCGTCCGGGTCCGGGAGGCCGGTGTGCAATGCCATGACAGAAGGAGTCTCGGCATGATCCGCCTTTCCAGGACGATTTGCTCAAGGTCGTTGGCCGTGGTGGGAGCGGCAGCGCTGTTGGGTGTGACGGCGCCTGCGCAGACGGCGCAGGCAGCACATCTGACCTGCGGGCAGACGGTGACGACCAGCGTCGTCCTCCACGCCGATCTGCTCAATTGTCCCGGCGACGGCCTGATCGTCGGCGGCAGCGGTATCACCATCGACCTCAATGGACACACCATTGACGGCGTCGGTCTGGGCGTCGGGATCCGGAACAACGGGTTCGCGAACGCTGTGATCACCAATGGCAGCGTCACTCAGGGCCGGGTGCAGCAGTTCGATCACGGGGTACAGCTCAACGCGGGCACCACCGGCAATATCGTCGAGAAGATCGCCGTACAGAGCAACGAATTCACCGGTATCGGGCTCACCAACGCTCACACCAACAACCGTGTGCGCAACAACCTCGTCGACCGCCAGTCGCACCGGGGTATTGCGATCACCGCGGCCTCGAACGGCAATGTGATCACCGGCAATACGATCAGTGGCAACCAGGGCGAGGGTGTCTACCTCCAGAACTCCGCGAGCAACCATATCGAGGGCAATGGGATCAGCGGCAGCGGCGGCGTCGGGCTGATCCTGGAGGGCTCACGCGCCAATACCCTGCTGACCAACACCGTCGGCACCAGCGGCGATGCGGCAATCACTCTGCGGGTCGGCTCGAACGGCAACCTCGTCCAGGGCAACTCGTCGGCCCGGAGCGCGGACGCCGGGCTGATCGTCTCGGACTCCTCGGGGAACCGGGTCCTCTCCAATACCCTCCAGGGCGCCGGCGACAGCGGAATCGTCCTCCAGTCGGCCCACAGCAACACGGTCAACGGCAACGACGTCCGGGGGAACACCGGCGGGATCGAGCTGAGCTTCTCCGACAGCAACGTGATCCACTCGAACAACGCGAGCAGCACCACCGGAGACGGGATCAGCCTGGGCGGCTCACTCCGGAACGACCTCCAGCTCAACCAGGCCAACGCCAACAACGCACGCGGCATCTACGTCACCGGGGACGCGGCCGCCGGGGCGGGCAACAAGCTGATCCGCAACACCACCAACACCAACAAGGGCGGCGGTATCGCGGTCTCCAAGTCCGCTCACACCATCCAGGCCAACACCGCCCGCGGCAACAACGGCTGGGGCATCTTCGCCGACCCGGGGAACATCGACGGCGGCGGCAATCTGGCCAGTGGCAATTCACAGGCCGGGCAGTGCTCAGGGGTCGTCTGCGCCCCCTGACGTATAAGAGAGAGGGGACTGTTACGCCCGGCACAGCGTTCGTGTCGGGCGTAACAGCAGGGCGGGCGCCCCCGGGCCGCGCGGGACTCAGACCAGGTTGTGGCCCGGCAGGGTCGTACCGCCGGACCAGTCCACCCGCGGGAGCGCCGTGGACGGGACGATCGCGTTCGCGGCGGGCCAGCTGTTTCCGGAGAGGTCGTTTCCGACGATCGCCGCACGGGTGACGGCCCCGTTGAGCGTGATGCCGAACTGGGCCGCCGTCATGCCCTTCACCCGGTTTCCGGTGACTGTGCAGTCCGTGGCCGAGCCCGCCACCCGGATCCCCGCGACAGACGCTGCGCGAACGGTGTTTCCTGAAATCAGTACATCGGCGGCGGCCCGTGCTCCGTCACCGACGTAGATTCCGTGGTTCGACTTCGTCTCCCGTACGGTGTTCCCGGAGGCGATCGCCCCTTGACAGCCGGCGATATTGATACCGTTGGAGCCCGTCGCGAGAGTGGTGTTGCCGTTGATGGAGACACCGTCGGAATCCACCGCGTAGATCCCGGTGCTCACGGTGGTATCGACATGGTTCGCGCTGACGATCGCCCCCGGCGCATCCGCGATATGGATGCCGTTCCCGGAGATATTGCGCACGGTGTTTCCGGAGACGACGGCGCCCGTGATGCGGTTTGCGGAGTTCCCGGCGACCCGGATTCCCGAGACCGCGCAGTCCGTCACGACGTTTCCCTTGACCACGATGGAATGGGAGTTCGTACGCTGGTCGGGGGCGGCGACCGTGAGCAGGATCGCCGTCTGTCCGGTGCCGGTGATGACGTTGTCCGCGATGACGGAGTTGCGCCAGCAGAAGGCGTGGACGCCTTCCCGGGTGGCGCCCTCGATACGGCAGCCGAGGATCTGGATGTTGTCGTAGGTGCGGTCGATGTCCGAAGTGTGGCTGCCGATGGCCCGTCCGGCCGCGGGCAGACGGCTGGAGGGGCCGAAGTAGCAGCCCTGGACCAGGATGTTCCGGCAGGTCGTCAGGCCGTGCTGGGGGATCGAGGAGCTGCCGGAGCGGGCGATGTCGATCTGGACGGACTCCGAGAAGCCCCGGTCCTGCGCGACCGAGTTGTCCTTGAAGCCCTCGAAGCGGGAGTTGAGGATCCGGCCGCCGTCGATCGCGTTGAACTCGACCCCGTGGGCGGAGGAGATATTGCGGATCACCACGTCCCGTACCGTGATGTCCCGGGCGTGGATGAAGGCCATGACGTTGGTGGTACCGGTGACCGTACCCACACCCGCGTGCGCCGCGTTGCCGTCCCAGATACCGCCCTCGACGGTGATCCCCGAGTTTCCCTCATAGCCGGGGAAGCTGTCATCGGTCAGAAAGTTTCTCAGCACCCCGCGCGTCGTGGCTACCGAGCGGACGGTGGCCCCGTAGGCGGAGATCGTGGTGTTTCCGAACACCACGAGGAAGTTGTCAACGGCATAGGTCCCGGCGGGGATGACCACTGTTCCACCGCCGGCCTGCCGGGCGGCGTCGAAAGCGGACTGCATAGCAGTGGTGTCGATCGTCGTGCCGTTTCCGGTGGCACCGTAATCGCGGACGTTGAACACTCCGGGCTGAGCCGCAATCTGCACAGGTGAACCTTTCCGTCGTTCGAATGAATCAGCTCTGAATCGGACTTCGACAGCGCGATCATAGGACGGGTAACGGGTATCACCACGTAATTCCCCTGTGTCGCAGCGGAGTTGGAGAAGGAGCTGGAGAAGGAGTTGGAGAAGTCGGACTGCGGGTGGAGAAGTTGGAGCCGAGCGGTGTGCAGGGCGGGACCAGGGTCGGAATCCGGGAGTCCGGATGTATCTGCGCAGGTCAGAGCAGCGTTAACGAAGATGACAACGGAGACCGGTGCAGCCTTTGCGGCGGGCGCCGAGATGCGCTTCACTTCGCGGACGGCATATACCCATGGGGGGTGTATCCGGGTGGCCCGGGAGTGTTCCGGGTGGGGTGCCGTTGCAGGCCGTCCGTTCGCTCGGGCCGTACCTCGTCCGCTGTCCGTTCCTTGCTGAGGAGCACACCGATGGCACCATCCGGCACCACCGCACCGCACAATCCGTCCACCGCCGGCCAAGGCCTCGCACGACGGCGCCTGCTCGCCCTGGCGGCCCCGGTACTCGGCCTGCTGGTCGTCGGGCTCGACGCCACGATCCTGACCGTCGCCCTGCCCACCCTGGCCACCGAACTGGAGGCCACCACCACCGAACTCCAGTGGTTCACCGACGGCTACACCCTCCCCTTCGCCGGGCTCCTCCTGCCCCTCGGCGTACTCGGCGACCGGATCGGCCGACGGCTCGTCCTCGTCGGCGGGCTGCTGCTGTTCGGGATCGGCTCCGCCATGGTCATGGGTGTCGACAGTCCCGAGGGCCTGATCCTGGCGCGGGCCGTCATGGGCGCCGGGGCCGCCGCGATCACTCCCCTCGCGCTGTCGATCGTGCCGCTGATGTTCCCGCCGGAGGAACGCTCCAAGGCGATGGCCGTCGCGACGGCGGGTTTCGCGCTCGGTCTGCCGCTGGGCCCGCTGGCCGGGGGGTGGCTGCTCAGCAACTTCTGGTGGGGGTCGATCTTCCTGATCAACGTTCCGGTGGTGGTCGTCGCCGTCGTCGGCATCCTGCTCCTCGTGCCCGAGACCCGGGATCCGCACGCCCCACGGCTCGACCTGATCGGTGCCGCGCTGTCCCTGGCGGGCGTGTCCGCGTTCGTCTACGGGGTGATCGAAGTGCCGAACCGGGGCTGGTCGGACCCGGTCGTCCTGGTCACCGCCGTCGGCGGACTCGCCCTGCTCGCGGCACTGCTGGTACGGCTGCGGCGGGCCACTCATCCGCTGGTCGACCTCGGGTTCTTCCGCAACGCCCGGTTCACCTGGTCGAGCGTGGCGATCTCGGCGGTGATGTTCATCCTGTTCGGTGTGCTGTTCGCCGTACCGCAGTTCCTCCAGCAGGTGCAGGGCAAGGACGCCATGGCGACCGGGCTCCATCTGCTGCCGATGATCGGGACCCTGATCGTCGCCGCCGCGGTCGGCGGCCCACTCGCCGGCCGGTTCGGTACGAAGGCGATCGTCGCCACCGGAATGGTCCTCTGGACCGCTGGTCTGCTCCTGCTGGCCACGGTCGACGCCGATACCGACTACGCCGTCACCGGCACCGCGCTCGCCGTCATGGGCACGGCCCTCGGGTTCACCATGCCGACCGCCCTGGAGGCGATCCTCGGCTCGCTGCCCGCCCATCAGGTCGGCGCCGGGTCGGCCCTCGCCAACTCCATGCGCCAGATCGGCGCTTCGGTCGGTGTCGCGGTACTCGGCAGCGCCCTCAACTCCACCTACCGGCGGGAGGTTTCGGAGGAACTGCCTCCTGCACTGCCCGAGGCGGCCCGCACGGTGGCCGGGGACCATCTGGCGGGTGCGCTCCGGATCGCGGAGAAACTGCCGGTGGAGCAGCAGGGTGCCGCGGTGGCCGCCGCGGCCCGGGGCGCCTTCGCCGCGGGCATGTCGACCGTTGCGCTGATCTGCGCGGGGCTCGCGGCCGCGACCGCCGTACTGGTGGTGGCCCTGCTGCCGGCCCGCGCGGAACGGGAGCCGGAACCGGGCGCCGGGGGGCTCGAACCGCGTACCGGGGAGGGCGGGGAGGGCGGGGAGGGCGCCGGGCGGCCGGAGCCCGCGGGCCTCGGGACCTGAGAGGCCGCGGGACCTGAAGCCGCGGGATCCGAGAGGCCGCGGAACCTGCGAGACCGCAGGACCCGAGAGGCCACGGAACCTGCCAGACCGCAGGACCCGAGAGGCCACGGAACCTGAAGCCGCGGGGGCGGCTTCGGCCCGGGACGGAGAACTTGGCCGGGGCTTGGGCGGGTGCTGCCCGGATGCTGGGCGGGCGTTAATGCGGCGGGCGCGATCGTGGGGTGATCCGCAGCACCCACCCCCCACCGAGCAGGAGACTCGATGAAGCGAACCTTCCGTGCCCGCGCTGTCGTCGCCACTACCGCGGCCGTTGCCCTCACCGTCGCCGCCGGAGCCGGTGTCGCCCGCGCCGGGGACGACGACGAGCGTCCGGGGAAGCCCGCCGAACGGGAGATCGCGGCGCTGTTCGGGCAGTGGAACGCGGCTCTCCAGACCCGGGACGCGCGGATCGTCGCGGACCGGTACGCGGCGGACGCCGTTCTGCTGCCGACGGTCTCGCCGCAGATCCGGACCGACCGGGCGGGAATCGTCGACTACTTCGAACACTTCCTGGCCAAGAAGCCGCGGGGCGAGAAGATACGTACGGTGATCAACGTGCTGGACCGGGACTCGGCCGTGGACGCGGGCCTGTACCGGTTCCATCTGACGGACCCCGCGACGGGCAAGGTGTCGCAGGTCGTGGCCCGTTACACCTACGCGTACGAGAAGCGCGGCGGGAAATGGCTGATCGTCAACCACCACTCCTCGGTGCTCCCGGCCGACGGCTGATCCGCAGGCCGATCCGGACCCGGAGGCCGCTCCCGGGGGCGTCGCCCAGGCCGACCGTACCGCCGTCGTCCGTCACCAGCCGCCGGACGACGGCGAGGCCGAGGCCCGTACCGGAGCGGCCGGTGAGCCCCTGGCCGCGCCAGAAGCGGTCGAAGGCGCGGAACTGCTCGGCCGCGGACATACCCGGGCCCTGGTCGAGGACTTCCAGGACGGCTTCGTCGCCGTCGGGGGCGGCCGTCAGCCGGATGGTGATGGTGCCGCCGTCGGGTGACACCTCCAAGGCGTTGGAGAGCACGTTGTCGAGGACCTGGTCGAGATTGCCGGGGCCGGCGAGGACGTACAGGCGGTCGTCCACGTCACCGGTGAGGACGATCCTGACCCGGCGCTCGTCGGCGGCCGGGCGCCAGACGCTCAGCCGCTCCGCGACGAGTTCGCGCAGCGGCACCGGCTCCGGCGTCGACACCTTGGCCTCCGCCCTGGCCAGTACCAGCAGTCCGCTGACCAGCCGGCTCATCCGGACCACCTCGGCGGTCGCCTGCTCCACATCCTCACGGACGAACTCGTCGTCGACGCCGTCCGCGATGTTGTCGAGGGAGAGACGCAGCGCCGTCAGCGGGGTGCGCAGCTGATGCGAGGCGTCGGCGACGAAGATGCGCTGCGCGGCGACGAGGGTGTCGAGGCGTTCCGCGCCCTGGTTGAGGGTGCGGGCCAGGGTCCTGGTCTCCCGCGGGCCCGTGATGGGCGAGCGGGCCGTCAGATCGCCGTCGCTGAACCTGCTCGCCATGTCGTTGAGCTGGCGCAGCGGCTTGGTGAGCAGCCGGGCTGCGATCGCGCCCAGGCCCGCGGCGATGGCGAGGACCCCGACCGCGAGGACGGCGCGGAAGCCCCAGACCTTCCAGAGCCGGTCGCTGAGGTCGTCCGTGGCGTACCGGATCCGCAGCGCCCCGACGATCGCGCGGTCCCCGGTCTGCGCCCGCGCGGGCACGGTGATGGCCAGCTCCGGCCCCCAGACCGGCTGTTCGCCCCAGTCGACGGTGGTCCGGCCGTCGCGCAGGGCGAGCAGGAAGGCCGAATCGTCCGGGCGGGCGGGCCTTCCCAGCGACGGTACGGCCGTTCCGTCGGCCCAGACCGCCTCGACCACCCCGGGCGTCTCGTCGGCGTAGGCATCCGCGACCCGGTCCAGCGCCTGCCGCGCGGGCGCGTCACCGCCGAGGAGCAGGGCCATCGTGGTGGCCTCGCGGCGGACCGAGTCCTCCGTGTCGTTACGGAGCTGGGTGGTCAGGGTGAAGGCCACGGGCACGGTGAACGCCGCCAGCGCCACCCCGACGAGCAGCACATAGCTGACGATCAGGCGCCGGAGCATACCGCTCCGGCGGCCACGGGCGGCGATACCGGAGGGCGGGCCGTCGTCACGCAGGGGGTGATGCGTCATGCGGGGCGTGCGGGGTGCGCGGGGTGTGGCGGGTGCGGGGCAGTGTCCGGGTTCGTATCTGTGTCTGTGTCTGTGTCTGTGTACGTGTACGTGTCTTTGTCCGGGGCCGTGTCTGTGTCCGGGGCCGGGCCCGGGTACGTCCTCGGGCCCGGGACCGTGCCTGCGCCCGGGTCCGTACCAGGGACCGGGTCCGTGACGACGAGGCGGAAGCCGACCCCGCGCACCGTTTCGATCACCACCGCGCCCGCCAGTTTCCGGCGGAGCGCCGCCACATGGACGTCCAGCGTCTTGGTCGGGCCGAACCAGTTGGCGTCCCAGACCGCCTCCATGATCTGCTCGCGCGACATCAGCGCTCCCGGCTCCTCCGTGAGGAAGGCCAGCAGGTCGTACTCCTTGGGCGTGAGCGCCACCTCCGCGCCGTCCAGCCGGACGCGCGCCGCCTTGCGGTCGACCAGCAGCCGCGAGCCGTAGCGGTCAGGTCCGCCGTACACCTGCTGCGCGGGCCGGACCCGCCGCATCACCGCACGGATCCTGGCGATCACCTCCCGTACCCCGAAGGGTTTGGACACATAGTCGTCCGCGCCGATCTCCAGGCCGACCACCCGGTCCGTCTCGTCGCTGCGGGCACTGATCACGATGATCGGTACGTCGCCGCGGCGGCGCAGCGCCCGGCAGACGTCGAGCCCGTCGGTATCGGGCAGGCCGAGGTCCAGCAGGACGAGGTCGTAGGGGTCGGTGACGGCCAGCGCCGCCGTGCCCGTGGTGGCCCAGTTCACGGTGAAGCCGTAGCGGAGCAGGCCGCGTCGCAGCGACTCCGCGACCGGCTCGTCGTCTTCCACCAGCAGTACCCGCAATACATGCACGAGGGGCACACTAATGTGCGGGCGGGGTACGGCGGAGTGGCGGGCGCCGATGGGCCGTTGGCCGGGGCCCTCAGGGCTTGAGGATCAGCTTCCCCGGGGCGTGGCCGTGTTCGCTGGCGTACTGGGCCCGCCCCGCGTCCGTAAGCGGGAAGACCTCCGCGACCGGGATCCGCAGCCGCCCCTCGGCGGCGAGGACGGCGTGCGCGGCGAGCTGGTCACGGTCGCGGACGGCCGCCGAGGAGTAGGGGACGCCGTAGTCGGCGGCCGCCGGGTCGGCGATGGTGACGATCCGGTCGACCGTACCGCCCCGCAGCTCGATGGAGTCGGGCAGAGCGCCCTTGCCTGCGGCGTCGAGAACGGCGTCCACCCCGTCCGGGGCGACCTCGCGGACCCGGGCGACCAGTCCGTCCCCGTAGGCGACGGGGGTGACCCCGAGGGCGCGGAGTGCGGAGTGGCGGGCCGGGGACGCCGTACCGATCACATGGGCGCCCCGGGCGAGCGCCAGCTGGACGGCGGCGGTACCGACGCCCCCGGCCGCGCCGTGGATCAGCACGGTCTCCCCGGCGGAGACTTCCAGCACATCGAGCGTGCGCTGCGCGGTCTCGGCGGCGATGGTGAGCGCGGCGGCCTCCTCGAAGGACAGCTCCGGCGGCTTCGCCACGACCACGGAGGCGAGGGCGTACTCGGCGTAGGCGCCGGTGTCGGTGAAACCGAACGCCTCGTCGCCGACGGCGAGATGGCGGACATCGGCACCGACCGCGTCCACGACACCCGCGGCCTCGACTCCCGGGACAGAAGGGAGCAGGGTGGGGAAGACGCTCTGGAACGAACCGCTGCGGATCTTGTAGTCGATGGGGTTGACCCCGGCCGCGACGATCCGCAGCCGTACCTGCCCGGAACCGGGCTCGGGCACCTCGCGCTCGGTCGGCTCCAGCACTTCCGGACCGCCGAACTCTTCGAACTGGATGGCCTTCATCGCAGGTCCTCGCCCTCTCCAGCCGGCCGTGGCATGCCGGTCACCGGCTGGCCAGAGTAGGCCGGGGACGGGGTCCGGTGGGCGGAGCACGCCCGGGGCCCGGTCTTCGGCACTCCAAAGGGGGACACGGTTCACGGGGAGACGGGGGCGGGAGGCGGCGGGGTGTGCGTACCGGCTCCGAGGTGAGCACGGGGCCGAGTGCGCGTACCGATTCCGAGGGGGGCGCGGTCCCCATGTGGGCGCCGGGGCCGGCCCCCGTCCCGGTCCCCGTGTGGACGGCGGTTCCGGCCCCGGTCCCGGTCCCGGCCCCCGTCTCCCGGTGGACGGCGGTTCCGCGCCGAGCGGGTAGCGAGCTGTCGTACCGAGCGGGCGGCGAGCTGTCGTGCCGAGGGCGGACCGGCCCCCGGCCCCTGCCGCGGGCGGCGAGGTCCGGCCCCGGGGGCGGCTCGCCTACGCTGAAGGGGCGATGTACACGACCCGGAGGCACGACGCTGTGATACGCCCCTTCGCCCGGCTCGGGACAGCCGGTCTCGTACTGCTGACGGCACTGGCGACGGGCTGTTCCGCTGCGGCCGTGTCCGGCGGCTCCGCGGGCTCCGGCGGGTCCGGTTCCCCGTCGCCCACCGCCCCGGGGCCGATGGTGCTCCGGTCCCAGGAGGCCCGGGAGATCTTCCAGGACTATGCGGACACCAAGGCGGCCGCGGACGCGGCCCTCGACGACGCGTCGATCCGCATGGTCCAGACCGGTCCGCTGCTCGCCGAGTCCCTCGCGCAGTACGCGGTCGCCCGGAAGTCGGGTACCGCGCTGCCGCTCGCGGGCTACCGCAATCCGACGTTCCTGATACCCGACACGCGGAACGGCGAGGGGTACCCCCGCTGGTTCGCGTCGTTCAGCAAGCGGGAGGGGCGGGAGACGGACCGTACGGCGGAGGTCCACTACTTCGTGCAGGAACGGCCCGGCAGCCCGTGGCGGGCGGCCGTCGGGGGTTCGGCGCTGACCGGGCCCGAACCCGCGCCGCCACTGCCGCCGTCGGTCCGGTACGAGGAGTTCGCCGCCCCCCTCCCGGACACCAGGTACCCCCAGGACGTCGTCCGGCCGGGGACCGCAATGCTGCCGGCGCTGGACCGCGCCGCCGCGGGCGCCATCCGGATGTCGGGGTCGGCGGCCGCCGACCGCCGGGTGTGCGACACCCTCGCCGCGTCCCTGACCACCACCGTCCCCGGCGAGCCGTCCCCGGCCGCCGTCGCCGCCGACCGGGAGTTCGCGTCGGGCCCGTTCACCACCGGACTGCGGTCGTACGCCGTGGGGCTCTCCGGCGACGGGCTGCGCCGCGACTACACCTATCGGGCCACGGATGCCGGACTGCCGGTGTTCCGCCTGGAGTCCGGCGGCTCCCTGGTGATGTGCACCCTCACCCGCGACCACCGGGTGTCGACCCCGGGCGGGGAGCGGACCGTCGCGTTCACGGCCGGTTCGGACACCGACGTCCTGCTGGGCGGCGGGTCGTTCCGCCGGGTCGACCAGCGCGGCAGCGTCAACGCCCTGGTCGAGCTGCCCGCCGGCCAGGGCGAGCCCGCCACCGTACTGTCGGGCAACGGCTACGACCCGCAGATCCTCTCCGCGACCGGGGTGCGCTGACCCGGGAACCCCGTACCCGGGTCAGGCCGGAGCTGCCAGTGTCTCCGGGTCGATGACCTTGGTGTTCTGCGCCGCCGCGATCCTCCACTCGCCGTCGTCCTTGGCCAGGACGTACAGCGGGGTGCCGGGCACCGCGTCGGGCCGCTCGGCCACCAGCGCGGACGGGTCCGCATGGCCCCGGAACACCTCGTCGAGCGCCTCCCCGTCCCGGGTGACCGGCCGCTGGCGGACCTTGACGGCGGCGATGTCGGGGCGGATGAAGAGGATGTGCTCGGCCGCGTACGAGGCGGTGATCTCGTGGTCGGCGGTGGCGGGCAGTACCTGACGGGTGAAGGCGCCGATCTCGTCGGCCCCGGTGAGCCGTTTCCCGTGCGCCGTGGTCCAGAAGGCGTCGGGCCGGAACGGGCTCAGGAACACCTCCGGGAGCGCGTTCTGCTGGGCGTATTCCACCCGGGCGACGAGCGCGACGATCGCGTCCACATCCTCCTGCGGGACCTCGACTCCGGCGACCTGAGCAACCTGAGCAACCTGAGCGACCTGGGCGACCTGGGCGACCTGGGCAGTCCGAGCAACCTGAGCAACCTGAGGCTTCATGGCGGGGCTCCTTCACAACCGTGCGCGACCGTGCGCGGTGTCCGCCGCGGCCGGGTGACCGCGACGGATACAGCGTGCAACCTCAATATTGCTTGAGGTCAATACCGCCCTTTGCCCCCGGCCCTTCCCCGGGCCGATGGTGGAGCAGGCTCCACCACGAAGACACCGGCAGGACCGCTCGTGGCGGCCCCCCGCCCCTCGGTTGACTTGCTCTCGCAGACGGACACGAGAGAGCAGGACAGATGACATCGCCTTGGCACCCCGCGCAGGACGCTCACCAGAGCGCATATCCGGGTGCGCACCCGGGCACGGAGGCGTATCCGGACCGCCATGCCGCGGGACACCGGGGCACGGAGTACGGGACACCTCCCGCCCCGTACGAAACCGCCCGTCCGGGTACGGAGACGGCTCCCGGCCGGTACCGCGGAGCCCGTACCGACACCGCCCCCGCCGCCCTCCGCCTGGAGTCGGTGACCAAGACCTACGGCACCGGCGCGAACACGGTCACCGCCCTCGACAACATCTCCGTGTCCATCCCCCGCGGCACCTTCACCGCCGTCATGGGCCCCTCCGGCTCCGGCAAGAGCACCTTCCTCCACTGCCTCGCCGGGCTCGACCGCCCCACCAGCGGTCGGGTCCACCTCGGGGACACCGAACTCTCCGGGCTGAAGGAGGCCGCACTCACCACGGTCCGCCGCGAGCGCATCGGCTACGTCTTCCAGGCCTACAACCTGATGGCGGCCCTGTCGGTCCGGCAGAACGTGACCCTGGTCCCCCGGCTCGCGGGCACCCGCGTCGACGACGCCTGGCTGGCCGAGGTGCTCCGGCGGGTCGGCATGGACCGGTACGCCGACCGCCGCCCCGCCCAGCTCTCCGGCGGCCAGCAGCAGCGGGTCGCGATCGCCCGCGCCCTGGTCACCCGCCCCGACGCGGTCCTCGCGGACGAGCCGACCGGCGCCCTCGACTCCCGTACCGGAAAGGAAGTGCTGAAGCTCTTCCGGCAGATCGTGGACGACACCGGGCAGACGGTTCTGATGGTCACCCACGACCCGGTGGCCGCGTCGTACGCCGACTCCGTGGTCTTCCTCGCCGACGGCAGGCCCGCGGGTGCCCTGCACCGGCCGAGCGCCGAGCAGATCGCCGACCGGATGACCCACCTCGGGGACCGGTGAGACGCGCCGTGTTCGATATCGCCTGGAGCACGATCAAACACCGCAAGGGCGGTTTCGTCGCCGCCTTCGTCGCCCTGTTCTTCGGATCCGCCGTCATCACCGCCTGCGGGGTGCTGCTGGTGTCCGGGCTCACCTCGGGCGTCGAACCGCAGCGCTACGCCGGGGCGACCGTCGTGGTCGGCGGCGAGCAGTCCAAGCCCGTCGCCGAGGACTTCGACCCCGTCTACCCGGAGCGGGCGGGGCTGTCGGCGACGGTGACGGACCGGATCGCGAAGGTCCCGGGCGTCCGGAGCGCGGTCGGGGAGCGCACGATCGCGCTGAGCGCCGCCGACCGGCAGGGACACCCGCTCGACCTCGGTGATCCGCTGTACGGGCACGGCTGGTCGTCCGCCGCCCTCGCCCCCTTCGAGCTGACGGCGGGCGAGCCGCCGCGCACCGGCCGGGAGGCCGTCGTCGACGCGGACCTGGCCCGCGCGGCGGGCCTGAAGGTCGGGGACCGGATCCGGCTCGCCGTCGGCACGACCCCGGCACCGTACGAGATCACGGGCATCGTCGGCCCCGTCGGCCGGCAGGTGTCCGTCTTCTTCACGGACGCGCGGGCCGCGGAACTCTCGCCCCACCCGGACCGGCTGACCGCCGTCGGCGTGTTCGCCGAACCCGGTACGGACGCGTCGGCGCTCGCGGACCGGATCGCGAAGGCCGTGCCCGGCACGGACGTCCACACCGGGCGTGAGGTCGGTGATGTCGAGTTCCTCGACGTCGGACAGTCGCGCGGATTCCTCGTCGGACTCTCCGCGGCCTTCGGCGGTACGGCGCTGGCCGTCGTCGTCTTCGTCGTCTTCTCCACCCTGGGCCTGGGCATCCAGCAGCGCCGCCGCGAACTGGCGATGCTGCGCGCGATCGCCGCCACGCCCCGCCAGATCCACAAACTGATCGGCGCCGAGACACTGCTGGTGTCGGTGGTCGGCTCGCTGCTCGGCGCCGTCCAGGGCTTCCTCGTCGCCGACTGGCTGCGGGCCGCTTTCGCCGAGGCCGGCTCGTTGCCCGCCGACTTCGGTCTGGCCCGCAATCCGCTGCCCGCCGTCGCCTCCGTCGTACTGTGCGTCCTCGGCGGCCGGCTCGCCGGATATCTCGCGGCCCGGCGGGTGGCCCGGATCCGGCCGGTGGACGCGCTGGGCGAATCGCAGGTCGAACCGGCGGCGCTGGGCCGCGGCCGGCTGCTCTCCGGTCTGGTGCTGATCGCGCTGGGCCTGGTCGCCGCCGTCGTACTGCCCCTGCTGATCCCCGGGCAGGCCGCGCTCGCCGGGGCGGGCAGCGCGCTGCTGGTGCTGATGGTCGGAGCCGCGCTGATCGGCCCGGTGCTGGTGAAGGCGGTGGCGCGGCTGCTCGGTCCGCTGCTCTCCCGGTCCCGCGTCAGCGGCTATCTCGCCGCGGCGAACAGCGCCGCCAACTCCCGCCGGCTGAGCGGTGCCGTGGTGCCGCTGGCGCTCGGGGCCGCGATGGCACTGCTCCAGATCTCCCTGCTGACCACCGGCCAGGAGGAGGCGAAGCGGCAGACGGCGGAAGGGGTCGTGGCGGACTGGGTCCTCACCAGTGGCGGTCCCGGCACGGGCCTGTCGCCCGAACTGACCGAGGCCGTACGGGCCCTGCCCGGGATCACCGCGGCTACCCCTGTCGCCCGCTCGCAGGTGCTGCTCAACTACGACGAGGCCGGTAAGCCGCGGGCCGAGACCTTCAGCGCCCAGGGCATCGACCCGGCGGGGCTCGGGCAGGCGCTCGACCTCGATGTGCGGGAAGGCGGTCTGACCGGTCTCACCGGGGACACCGTCGCCCTGAGCCGGATGGCCGCGGGCACCGCGGGGCTCGATGTCGGGGACACCGCCGATCTCCACCTCGGGGACGGTGTACGGAAGAAGCTGAAGGTGATCGCGGTCTACGGGAACGGGCTGGGCTTCGGCGAAGTCACCCTCCCCCACCAACTGCTGATCCGGCACACCACGAGCGGGCTGAACAGTGCCCTGCTGGTGACCGCCGATGAGCGGGCGGGCGGCCCGGCGAAGGCGGGCGCGTCCCTCGGTGAACTGGCCGGGCGGACGCCGACGCTGGCGGTGGTGTCCCCGGACGACTACGCCGCGGCGCAGGAGGGCGCGTACGCCGATCAGTCGTGGACGAGTCTGATCGCCAACGGGGCCCTGCTGCTCTATGTCCTGATCGCGGTGGTGAACACGCTGGTCATGACGGTGACGTCGCGGAGCAGGGAGTTCGCGATGCTCCGGCTCATCGGCACCACCGCCCGGCAGACCCGGCGGATGATGTTCATGGAGTCGTGGGTGGTCGTCCTCACGGCGCTGGCGCTGGGCACGCTGATCGCCCTGCCGCCGATGGTGGGGAGCGCGCTGGCGCTGACGGGGCGGCCCGTACCGCATGTGGAGCCGGTGGTGTGGCTCGCGGTGGCCGGTGCCGTCGCCCTGCTGGGCTGGTTCTCGACCAGCCTGCCGACCCGGTCGGCGCTGCGGGCGGAGCCGGTGGCGGCTGCGGGCGTACGGGACTGAGTCGGACCGCGCCCGCGACCGCGCCCGCGACCGAATCAGAACCCTGAACCGGAACCGGAGCCCGGAACCGGAACCGGAGCCGGAACCGGAACCGGAGCCCGCGGGTCCAGCGCGCGCCGGGCCCGGGACCCCGATCCCCGTCGCCCCGCCGATCCGTCTGCCGGCGGGGCGACGGCCTTGGGCCTGGCGGACATCCGTACCGCCGGAAACCAGGAGGCGGGGGCCGCAGCCACGGCCCCCGCCCCCTTTTCGCAGCCGGTTCAGGACAGGCTCAGGACCGCGCCGTCGAAGGCGAGTTCAGATACGCCAGCACCGCCAGCACCCGGCGGTGCCCGCTGTCGTTCTGCGGCGACAGCCCCAGCTTCAGGAACACATTGCCGATGTGTTTGCTCACCGAACGCTCGGTGACCGTCAGCAGCGTGGCGATGGTCGTGTTGTCCCGGCCCTCCGCCATCAGCTGGAGTACCTCCCGCTCGCGCGGGGTCAGCGAGTCGAGGGGATCGTCCCGGCGGCGGTTCATCAGCTCCGCGACAACCTCGGGGTCCAGCGCCATACCCCCGGCCGCGACCCGCTCGAGGGCGTCCAGGAACTCGTCGACCCGGCCGATCCGGTCCTTGAGGAGATAGCCGACACCGGCCGCGCCGTCGCCGAGGAGTTCGGCGGCGTACGTCTCCTCCACGTACTGCGAAAGCACCAGCACCGGCAGACCGGGGATCTCGCGGCGCGCGGTGAGTGCGGCCCGCAGGCCCTCGTCCCGGAAGCCGGGCGGCATCCGGACATCGAGCACCGCCACGTCGGGGCGGTGCTCGCGGAGCGCGGGCAGGATCTCGGGGCCGGTCGACGCGACGGCGGCGACCTCGTGCCCGGCGGACGTCAGCAGCAGGACGAGGCCCTCCCGCAACAGCGCATTGTCCTCGGCGATCACCACACGCACGGCAGCTCCACTTCGATCACGGTCGGGCCCCCGGCGGGGCTGGTCATGTCCACGGTCCCGTCCAGCGCGGCGACCCGGCGGCGGATACCGGCCAGTCCGCTGCCGCCCGACTCGTCCGCGCCCCCGGTGCCCTCGTCGCTCACCGAGACGGCCAGACCGCGCGGGATCCGGGCGAGCCGGACGGCCGCCGAGGCCGATCCGCTGTGCTTGGCGGCGTTGGTCAGGGCCTCGGCGACGACGAAGTACGCGGCGGCCTCGACGGCGGCGGGCGCCCGGGAACCGGCGTCACCGTGCGCGTCGAGACCGTCGACGGCGACCGTCACCACGAGCCCGCTGCCCGCGGCGAGGGCATGGACCGCACCCACCAGCCCGCGGTCGGTCAGGATCGGCGGGTGGATGCCCCGGACCACGTGCCGCAGCTCGGCCAGTGCCTCCTCGGCCTGGTCCTGGGCATCGTCGAGGAGCTTACGGGCCAGCTCGGGGTTGGTTTCGTACGCCCTGCGGGCCATACCGACGCGCATCGACAGCGCGACCAGCCTGGCCTGGGCGCCGTCGTGCAGATCGCGTTCGATACGGCGCAGTTCGGCGCCGTGCGCGGCGACCGCGCCGGCACGGGTCTCGGTCAGCTGCGCCACGCGCTGCGCGAGCACGGCGTTGCGATGGGCCCCGGGGGTCGGTTCGAGCAGGGTGCGGGACCAGGAGTCGTCGAAGTCGGCGAGGCGTTCGAGGAGCGGGAGGACCCGGGCCCGGCGGCCGAGGGTGCCGCTCCAGAAACCGTCGATCATCAGCCCGAAGTACCAGACGAAGATCAGGACGATGAACAGTGCCCAGCCGAAGACGGCATGGACCAGGAGCCAGCGCAGATCCCGCAGGGTGCTGGGATCCTTGACGACGGTGCGCAGTCGCTCACCGAGCGGGCCGGTGACCGGGAGGTACGCCTCCGCGACCGGTTCCCCGGTCGACCGCTCGATCAGCTTCCGCTTGTAGTCGGCGACGCGGCGCTGGAAGAGGACGGTCTCGGGCAGGGCGCCCGCGCCGACCACCAGGGCGGTGGCGACGGCCGTGAAGATCAGCAGGACGCCGTAGAAGATCGTGGCGTACGCCAGCAGGGCCGTACGGCCCAGCCGGATCGTCGCCCGGAACGCCCGGCCCACCGTTTCCTCCACGCCGACCAGCGTAAACGACGGGCCGGCCGGACCCGGGGGCCGCGGCGGGTGGTGGAGCGGGCTCCACCACGGGGCGGGGGGTCTGCCGGTTCGCGCCGGAGCGGGGCGGGGAGGCATCGTGGGTGTCACCGGCCCCGGTCGCACCTGCCGCACCGTGTACCGCTTGACGCCTCCGCATACCGCGCACCGCGCACCGCATACCGCTTGACTCCTACCGAACGGAAGAAGGTCCCCGATCCCGATGAAGCCCGTGCTCTGGTTCCTGCTCTCCGCCTCGCTTGCCGCCGGGTTTGTCAACGACTTCGTCCTCGAGGGCCCGGCCCAGGCGGCTGTGGACATCGCCGCGGCGGCGGTCATGGTGCTGTCGGGCGTCGCGCTCTATCTGACCCGCTCGGCGAAGAAGCGTTAGGCCGGGTCCGGACCGGACGGCAGAGAGCCCCTTCGCTGCACGGGGACAGCGGAAGGGGCTCTCCAGGGCCCAGTGGGGAAGCGCGTCACCGCTCAGGGCCCTGAAGGCCGTCCACGGACCCGGGGAACGGTGAGCGCCGTGGACGACGTGCGGGGGCTCCCGCCGGAGACGGCCTATGGCGTGCCGTCGTACGGGGACCGGCCGGTACGGCCCGGTGCCGTCCGGTGCTCCGGAGGCGCCGCCCGATGGTCCGGGCGCTCCGCGGCCGCCGTGGTTCCGGCCGCGGACGACGGTCCCGGCAGGGCGGTACCCGCCGTGGCCGCGTCCTGGGGAGCCGTGAGGAACCGGTGCAGCGACTTCAGGAAGAGGAAGAGCGTGTCCTCCCCCGGCCCGCCGCAGTCCTCCCCCGGCCTGCCGGAAGCGGCGGCTCCGGTCCCGGGGCACGGGTCGTCTCCCGCCGGCGTCCGGTAGTCGATCCGGCGCCGGTCCGCCCGTACGCCGCCGTACTCCGCGGTCCACAGCGGGTCGAGACCGCAGGGTTCGCTACCGCAGCGCGGGGGACGGGCGCCGGTGCCGCGGCCCGTGGCGGGCTGCCGGTGGCCGTAGCGCCGGCCGTCGCCGTGTTCCTTCCGCTCGCGCAGATGCAGCGCGTCGGCCAGCACGGTCCTCAGGGGCCGTCGGGGCCGTAGGGGCCGTTTCATCGCCGTGTCCCTTCGCCATAGGCCTGGACGGCCCGGTCGTCCTCCGGGCCCCAGTAGCCGGGGGTGGTCTCGCCGGTCGGGCCGTAGCCCTGTGGGGGCTGCGCGGAGCCGTCGGGGGTTTCCGGCTGCGGCGGGTACCCGGGCCCGCCGAACG
The DNA here is from genome assembly GCF_044763775.1 of Streptomyces sp. NPDC094448. NCBI lineage: Bacteria > Bacillati > Actinomycetota > Actinomycetes > Kitasatosporales > Streptomycetaceae > Streptomyces > Streptomyces sp. NPDC094448. Next base: position 99,380 of record NZ_JBIWGU010000007.1, read on the forward strand.
GTCGTCCGTACGCGTACTCCTGAGGTCCTTGCGGTCCTTGCGGAGGCTGCTGGGGCTGCTGGGGCTGCCGGCCCGGTTGACCGCCCTGGTGCCCCTGATGGGACTGGTGGCCCTGCTGGTGCTGGTGCTGGTGCTGGTGCTGATCGGACTCGTGGATCTGGTGTGCCGGGTGCGGCAGATGGACCTGGGAGCGCGGGCCGGGGCCGGAACCGCGTCCGTAGGACGGTCCGGTTCCGCTGTAAGCGCCGTGGAGGTACGGGTAGTGGTGACGGGTGTGCTGCGCCCCGTGGGCAGCGGCGCCGTGGGCGTACCCCTGGCCCATCGTGTGCTGGAACGAGAACCCCGGCTGCGGCGCGTACGGCCGGTACGTCTCCGGCTGCGAGTACTGCGGGTCCTGCGGGTACTGCGACTCTTGGGGCCGTTGCGGTTGCTGCGGGGCCGCTTCGGACCGCCGTGAGCGGCCCGGACCGTCCGCCGCGAGCCCCTCGGAGAGCCCCGGCGGGGAGGCCGCCGCCGTGACGCCCACCGGGATCCTCTCCCCGGCTCCCTCCGGCGTGGCGTCCGAGCCCGGCAGCAGCAGCTCCACCTCGCCGCCCCCGGCCTTGCGCCGCTGGTCCACCCACTCTTCGAGCTGGGCCTGACAGGCCATGTCCAGATGCGAGATCCCGCGCCCGTCGACGACGACCCGCTCGCGGCCGGGGGCACTGCCCGCGAGGGTCTCCAGCGCGTCGATCAGCTTGGGCAGCCGCAGGAAGGTGGCGTTGCCCTTGAGTTCCAGTGTGGCGGTGTCGCCGTTCCGGACCGTACGGATGGTCATATGGGACATCCGCAGCGCGGTCAGGACCACCGCGACCGCCAGCCCGCCGAGCACTCCGTCGAGGAGGTCCGTCGCCACGATCGCCCCGGTCGTGACGAACATGACGAGCCCCTCGCCGCGGTCCTTCTTCCACATCTTCACAAAGGACGGCGGGTTGAAGAGCTTCCAGCCGGCGTGGAGCAGGACGCCCGCGAGGACGGAGACCGGGATCAGTCCGAGCAGTCCCGGCAGCAGCAGACCGAAGCCCAGCAGCCAGACGCCGTGCAGAATGCGGGAGATCTTGGTTCTGGCGCCCGCGCCGACGTTGGCCGCGCTGCGGACGATGACCGCGGTGAGCGGCATCGCGCCCAGTGCTCCGGAGACCGTGTTGCCCACGCCCTGGGCGAACAGTTCCTTGTTGTAGTGGGTGCGCGGGCCGGTGTGCATCCGGTCGACGGCGGCGGCGCTGAACAGGCTCTCGGCCGAGGCGATGATCGTGAAGGTGACCACCATCATCAGCACCTTGGGATCGGCGAGTCCCGAGATATCGCCGAAACCGGGGATGTTGACCGCGCCCAGCATATTGCCGAAGGCGACCTTCTTGACCTCGAAGCCGGGCATGGCGGCGACCACGCAGCCCAGCACCACCGCGACCAGCGGCGCGGGCACCTTGCCGACCGGCTTCGGCACCTTGTACCAGAGGAAGCAGATCACCACCGCCATCACCCCGAGCAGCAGGGCGGCACTCTGCTGAGGATCGCCCAGGACGTCCTTGACCAGGTCGGGGAGGCCCATGACGTTCTTCGGGGCCGTACCGTGCTGCTTCGAGTCCACCAACGCGTACATCTGGCTCAGGATCAGGGGCACCCCGATCCCCGCCAGCATGCCCTGCACCACGGAGAGGGAGATCGACTGGAAGATCCGGCCCATCTTCAGCGTGCCCAGGATCATCTGGAGGATGCCGCTGACCATGACGACGGGTCCGAGGAGACCGACGCCGTGCTCGGTGGTGAACTCCAGGCACAGTACGGCGAGTCCGGCGGCCGGACCGCTCACCTGAAGGCTGCTGCCGGGCAGGAAGCCGACGACCAGACCGCCGACGATGCCGGTGATGATGCCCAGGGCGACGGGGACGCCCGACGCCGCCGCGACACCGATGCACAGGGGCAGGGCGACGAGGAAGACGACGACCGAGGCCATCAGGTCGGCGCCGAGGGAACCGGAGCCCGTGGAGGCCGTCGGTGAACCCGCCGCCGGGCGGCCGCCGCTCCTTCGCGCATGGCGTCCCGCACCGGGACGTACTCCATCAGTGGACACTGGTTTCCTTTCGCCGCATCGGGGCCGGTACCGCGCCGGGAGGGGGTCCGGTGGGGTCGCGTCCGGCGGTCCGGTGCGAGTGGGGGGTGGGGGGTCCGGGTGGGCTCGGCGTGGGCTCGGCCCGGAGGAGGTGTCAGTTGCGGTGGAACACGCCCTGTGTCTCGTCGAGTTCGAGGACTTCGGCGGTGTCGACGCGGTAGTACCAGCCGTGCAGCTTCAGCCGGCCGGCGTCCAGCGCGGCGCGTACGGCGGGATAGCCGCGGAGGGTCGCCAACTGGGCCGTCACATGCAGCTGGACATAGCGGGCGAGGGTGGCGTCGTCCGGCGGGGTGCCGAGCACCGGGGCCAGGGCGGGGCGGGCGAAGGCCACCCACTGCGCCACGCCGGGCAGTCCGGTCAGATCCTGGTCGTTGGCGAGGGCGCCGACGGCACCGCAGTGGGAGTGGCCGCAGACCACGATGTCGTGGACCTTGAGGACTTCGACCGCGTACTCGATGGTCGCGGCCTCCGCGCACTCCCGCTTGGCCTCGTACGGCGGAATGATGTTGCCCGCGTTGCGCAGTTCGAAGACCTCGCCCGGAACGGCACCGGTGATCAGTGCGGGGATGACCCGGGAGTCCGAGCAGCTGATGAAGAGGGTGCCGGGTGTCTGTCCGGCCGCGAACCTGCGGAAGGTCTCGCTCTCGGGGGCGATGCGGTGGCGGAAGTTCCGGGCATTGGTGAGCAGTCGCTTCATGTCACGCTCCTTGGGGGGTGCCTCCCGCGCCGCGGGGCGCGGGGGGAAGAGGAGGACCGGCCGCCGTCCGCGGCCCGCCGGCCCGTGCGAGGGGTCGGCACGTGCCTGGCGCGGGACGTACGGGGCGGCTGGGACAGCTGCAACATCCGGGGGATGTCTTGGCCGTGAAGCATGGGCCCACGCGATGAACCATCCGTGAGATCCGAGTGAGAGAGTTCTCACCGCGGCAGCGAGCCCCTGACAACGATGTCGGGGTGCACGTCGCCGGGCCGTGGGGCGGCTGGGCCTCGAAGCGCCGGGAGTCGCGGTACGGCCGGGACAGGGGCACGGGGCCCGCGGCGGGTCGGTCCGCCACGGTTACGCCTCCGCTCTGCATCCGGCAGCGCGAAGGCACGGCACGAGAGGGCGGAGGCACGGCACGAGAGGGCGGAGGCACGGCCACGAGAGAGCGGAGGCACGGCACGAAGGGGCGACGGGGCCGCGCGTCACGCCCGGAGGCGGTAGCCCACCCCGCGGACGGTCTCCACCCGGTCGGGGCCGAGTTTGCGCCGCAGATACCGGACGTACACATCGACGATATTGGACCCGGGGTCGTAGTCGAACCCCCAGACGCGGCTGAGCAGCTGTTCCCTCGTCAGCACCTGGTCGGGGTTGCGCAGGAACACCTCGGCCAGCGAGAACTCCCGTGCCGACAGTTCGGCCACCCGGCCCTCGACGTGCACCCGCCGGGTCCGCAGATCGAGGACGAGGTCCCCGACGCGCAGCACGGACGCCTCCGGGCCGCCGTCGCCGCGCAGCCGCAGTTTCACCCGGGCGAGCAGTTCCTCGAAGGCGAAGGGTTTGGAGAGGTAGTCGTCGGCGCCGCCTTCGAGCCCGGCGACCACGTCCGACACGCTGTCCCTGGCGGTCAGGATCACCACCGGCAGCGTTACGCGCAGTTCGCGCAGCTTGCGCAGGACGGTCAGCCCGTCGACCGCCGGAAGGCCGAGGTCCAGGATCATCAGATCGCAGTCCCCGGCCCTGGCGTGTTCGTAGGCCGAGAGCCCGTCACCGACGACTGCCGTCACAAACCCGTTGCTCCGGAGCCCCTTTTCGACGAAGGAGGCGATTCCGGCTTCGTCCTCCGCTATCAGTATCCGTTGCATGATGTCCCTTCTGCCAGGAGAAATGCGCGGGCAGGTCCAGTACGAAGCGGGCGCCGCCGGTCTCGGCGTCCTCGACCCATGCCGTACCGCCGTGTGCCTGGGCGATCTCACGGACGATGGCCAGCCCCAGCCCGATTCCGGTACCGGCCCGGGCCGGTGACGCGCCCCGTCCGGCCTGGACGAACCGGCCGAAGATCCGCTCCCGGTCCACGGGGCCGACGCCGGGGCCGGTATCGCGGACCCAGAGCAGGATCCGTCCGTCGTGCACCGCCGAGCCCATCTCGATGAGATCGCCGTCGAGGGTGTGCAGGACCGCGTTGGCGGCCAGTTGGATCAGGCCCTGGGTGAGCCGCTGGCCGTCGACGAGGACGGTGGCCTCGGAGACCGCGGCGACCCGCCAGTGCCGGTTGCCGAGGGCTCGGGCCTTGGCGACCACGTCGACGATGAGATCGGTCAGATGGGTCTCGCCGACCGCGAGGAAGTCCGGCCGTTCGGCTCGGGCGAGGAGCAGCAGATCGTCCACGATGCGGCTCATCCGGTCGAGTTCGTCGACGACCAGGGCCCGGGTGCCGTCTCCTTCGACGGCCCAGTCGCCACTGTCGTTGCCCATGAGTTCGAGATGGCCCCGGACGACGGTGATGGGGGTGCGCAGCTCGTGTCCGACCTCGTCCAGGAAGCGCCGCTGGGTGGTGAAGGCCCGTTCCAGCCGGTCGAGCATGTGGTTGAAGGTGTGGGCGAGTGCGGCGACGTCGTCGTCCCCGCGGACGTCGAGCCGCCGGGTCAGATCGGATTCGCCGATCGCGGCGGCGGTCTGGCGCACCAGGCGGACCGGCGCCAGGATCCGGCCGGCCACCAGCCAGCTCGCCAGCCCGGCGCAGACCAGGGCGCCGAAGCCGGTGGCCAGCAGCATCCTGGCCACCTGGCGCTCCTCGCGGAGTTGCCGGTCGCGGAACTCCAGTACCACCAGCCGTACGTCCCTCGGATCCCCGGCGACCCGCACGGGCACCACTCCGTAGCGCACCTTGCCGACGGAGGAGTCCAGCCAGCCCACGGCGGTCTCGCCGCGCCACTTCTCGGATGCGAGTACGGCGACGGCCACCGGGTCCCGGTCGAGCCGGACCGGCGGTTCGGCGGCGCTGCGCAGGTCGGCCCGGCCGTCGACGATGCTGAAGAACGTCTCGTCGCGGTTGGGGATGTTCTCCCGCAGGAACTCCTTGAGCAGCGCGGCGCCGTCGGTGTAGGGCCGCCCGTCGGGCTGGACACGGGTCTGGGCGAAGGTCCGCAGCCGGTTGGCCTCCCAAGTGAGCCGTGCTTCGACCTGGTCGTCGAGCTGGGCCTGCCAGACCACGGTGATGCCGACGACGGGCGCGGCGAGGGCCGCGCCGACGAGCAGCATCATCCAGCCGACGATGCGGGAGCGGGCGCTGGCCGTCCGCCGGCGCCGCCGGCGCACTAGTCCGCCCCGTCTTCGTCGTCACCGGACGGGCCGCCGCCCCGGTCGGCGTCACCGTCGCCGTCGCTCTCCCCGCCGTCGCTCTCCTCGTCGTCGCTCTCTCCGCCAGTCGGCAGCGGGCGGCCGGATCCGTCGTCGCTGCGCGGCGGTGGAAGGGGCGGTACGGGCCTGCCGCCCGGGTTCCGCGGCGGTGGGGAGGTCCGCTGGGGCTGCTGCTGCGAAGCGTTTGACGGCGCGGGGTGCGAGGGGGAGCCGGTGGACGCGGGGGCCGAGGCTGCGGGGCGCGGTTTCCGGGCCGCTGACGGGCCGGACTCGCCGGTGCCGGTCCGCGGCGGGCGCGAGGTCGCCGGTGGCAGCGGCTCCCCGGTGCCGGGGGCGAGGCCGCCGGACCGTTCGACGATCACCACGGGGCCCAGGTCCAGGGGTTCGGGCTCGCTGGTCAGTACCCGGCCGGCCATCAGTCCGGCACCCGCGAACGCCGCCACCGCGGTGATCACCAGATTCGCTCGCCTCAGTCTCATGCGGAGAGTCTGAGTGCCTGATCGAACAGGCGAGTGAAAGAGGAGAGCATTCTCATCCATGACCGGACTCCGGGGCTCCGGGGCCGGGCTCGGGCCCCTCGGGACGGACCGGGGTGCGGGGCCGGGGAGGAGTGCGGACGGAGCCGGACGGGGTGTTCCGGCGGGCGACGACCGCCCCCGTCGCCGTACCCGGTTCCACAGCCGTCTCACGAGCACCACCCCGCCGGTCGCGAGGGCCCGGACGGACCCGAAGGGCCGGACACACCGAACCAGCCGGACCAGCCGGATACACGGAACACACCGGACGGACCTGGCAGACCGAACAGACCGGACGGGCGTGACGGGCGTGATGGGTGTGACGGGCCGGGCAGACCTGCGAAGCCGTACATTCCTCAGCCCCTTGTCAGTTGTGATCACGGTCGTCGGGAGATACGGCGTGGAGCGCCCGATGATTCAAGGGGAGGCAAAGTCGGGAACCGCCCGGCCGGGGTCCGCACCGGGAGGCTCGCCCGGCGCCTTCACCCGCAGCCGGCAGGCATCAGGCGGCAGCACGCAGCGGCCTACTCAGGTGAATGGATGAGCATTCATTCACCGCGCGGCCGAGTAGCCGTACGGATGTCCGGCGGTCCCGGGCCGCCCGACGCTTGGGCCATGACGAATCGACTGAAGAGCGTTCAGTGGGCGGCCATGCGCCTGCTGATGGGCAGTGTCGGGCGACTGAGCGAAGGCATCCGCATCGGCTACCGGCACGGCTTCGACAGCGGATCGATGCTGGACTACGTGTACGTGAACAAGGCGCGGGGCAGCCTCGGAATCGGCCGGATCATCGACCGCTGCTATCTGAACGCCATCGGCTGGCGGGCCATCCGCGCTCGCCGGGAGCTGCTCAAGGACGTCCTGCGCAAGGAGATCGCCGACCGGGGCGGCCGGGCCGTGGTCCTCGATATCGCGTCGGGGCCGGGCCGCTATCTCCAGGATCTCGTCGAGGAGCACCCGGCCGGGACGGTCGGGGTCGAGTGCCGCGATCTCGATCCGGCGGGACTCTCCGAGGGGGAACAACAGGCACGTGAGAGGGGGTTGGCGGGCATCACTTTCGCCCGCGGCGACGCCCTGGACCCGGCGCCGCTCGCCGACGGGACCGCGCCGGACGTGATTGTCGTGTCCGGGCTCTACGAACTGCTGCTGGACGACGCGGTGATCGCCGCTTCCGTCGAGCGGCTGCGGGCGCTGCTGGCGCCGGGCGGGGTACTGGTCTTCACCACCCAGACCCGGCATCCGCAACTGGAGTTCATCGCCGGGGTCCTGCCCAACCGGGACGGGGTGCCGTGGGTGATGAAATGCCGTTCCGTGGAGCTGGCGGAGCGGTGGGCGCGGGATGCGGGGTACTCCGGCGTCACGAGCACGCGGGAGACGGTGGGGCTGTTCACCGTCACCACAGCACGGCGGTGACCGGGAGCGCGGCGACGGCGGAGTCACCGACGGCTCACGGCGGCGGGCACGGCCACAGCCACAGCCACAGCCACAGCCACAGCCACAGCGGAGAGGTTCCGGCATCGTAGGCATTGCCACTCATGGTTCCCACCGTGGTGGGCGAATCCACCCGAATGGCAAGGACTCGCCAGACTCCCCATGGGATCTTGTCACGGAGTGAGATCGTGTGCGTACATGGAGTGTCCGTGGATTCGAGGGGACGAGTCCACGGCGGAGAAATGGCGGGGGATGATGAGCCATGGCGGTGGCGGTCGTTCCGGGCTCCGCGCCCGGCCGGGAGGTGTCGCGGTCCGCTGTGCGCGGGCCGGGCGGCCTGCCCGCGCAGCGCACCCAGTACTCCCTTCCGGTGGACCATGCCGACTTCGAGGTCGAGCAGTTGCAGCGGATCCGGGGGGTGAGCCGGATCAGAGCCGCGCTGGTGAGCCTGGTCGGGTCGGCCCGGCACGAGCTGCTCAGTTTCGACGATCCGGCCGCGGCGCTCGGTCAGGGGATTCCCGAGTCCTTCCTGAGAAGCGGAGCGCCCGGATGCGCGCCTTCCGGGCACCCGACCCGGATCCGCCGGATCGCCCCCCGGGACGGGCTCTGTCAGTTGCGGGAGCCGTGGCGCTGTCTCGGTGAGGCCAGGGTCACCGAGTCCGTCCCGTTCAAGATAATCGTCGCGGACCGCTCGGTCGCCGCCGTGCCGATCGGCTTCGGACTCGCCCCCGGCCCCGGCCTCGCCCCGGACCCCGACTCCGGTCCTGGTTCCAACTCCGGTCCCGGCTCCGGCTCCGGTCCCGGCTCCGGCTCCGGCTCCGGCTCCGGCTCCGATGACAGCGGTGTGCTGCTGATCCGGGACCCGGTGGTGGTCCAGGCCCTCGTCAGAACCCATCAGGCCTGGTGGGAGACCGGCGAGGATCCGGTCCAACGACTGCTGCCGACTGGGCCGCCGCCTCATCTGGGGCCGGTGCTCGACGCGATACTGGCCGGGTTGACGGACGACGCGGCGGCGGCCCGGCTGAATATGTCCGGGCGGACCTACAGCCGCCGGGTGGGCGAGCTGATGGCTGCCCTCGGCACGACGAGCCGCTTCCGGGCGGGAGTGGAGGCGGCCCGCCGCGGCTGGATCTGACGGCCGGGCGGGCGCCTGGGCCCTGGTCCGGCCGGCTCAGGACACGATGTCCTTGCGGGCGAAGGCCCGGAAGGCGAGCGCGAACAGCACCAGGGCATAGGAGACGGACACAGCGGTGCCCTTCACCATGCCGCCCCACTCCAACTGCGGCTGGAGGGCGTCGATCCACGCGAACTGCCAGTGCGCGGGGAGGATCTCCCGCCAGTCGCCCAGTGCGGTGACCGCGTCCAGCACATTGCCGACGATCGTCAGCCCGACCGCTCCGCCGACCGCGCCCAGCGGGGCGTCGGTCTTGGTGGAGAGCCAGAACGCCAGTCCGGCGGTGACCAGTTGAGAGAGGCAGATGAAGAGAACGACGAGCCCCAGCCGTGGCAGGGTGTCGGCGGCGTCCAGGGAGCCGCCGGTGGGCAGCTTCAGCGGACCCCAGCCATAGGCGACGGTCCCGACGGCCAGGGCGATCACCGGCAGCAGCACGATCGCCGCCGCGCTGAAGCCGAGGGCCACGGCGAGCTTGGACCAGAGCAGCCTGGCCCGGGGTACGGGTGCGGCCAGCAGATAGCGGAGGGAGGACCAGCCCGCCTCGGAGGCAACGGTGTCCCCGTGGAACAGCGCCACCGGGATCACCAGCAGAAAGCCCGCCGAGACAAAGAGACAGGTGGCCGCGAAGTTGGCGCTCGACGCGGTGGCGGTGTCCATCAGCGTGATCCGGTCGTTCTCACCGCCGTCCGGACTGCCTCCGATGGCGAAAGCGGCCACGAGGATCAGCGGCAGTGCGGCGAGCACCGCCGCCATCACCATCGTCCGCCGGCGCTTCAGCTGGCGTACCGCCTCGACGCGCAGCGGCAGGGTGCTCCGGGGCCGGTAGCCGGGCGCCGCCGCGGTGGACGGGGCGAGGCCGCTCATGCGGACCCTCCGATCAGGGTGAGGAAGGCGTCTTCGAGGCGGCGGTAGGGGCCGGCTCCGGTCAGCGGCACATCCAGTCGGACGAGTTCGGCGATCAGCTCGTTCGAGGTGGCACCGGCGAGCCGGACGAGGAGCCCCTCGTCGACGCGGTGGGCCGACCCGATGCCCGGGAGGGCACCGATCTTGTCGACGACCGGATCGGGCAGCGGCACCGCGGTGGTGACGAGGAGGGTGTCACTGCCACCGGTGATCTCGGAGACCGGACCGGCCTGCACCAGCCGGCCCCGGTCCATGACCACCAGATGGGTACACGACTGCTCCACCTCGGAGAGGAGGTGACTGGAGACGATCACCGTGCGGCCACCGGCCGCGTACCGGATCATCACCTCGCGCATTTCGCGGATCTGCGGCGGGTCGAGACCGTTGGTCGGCTCGTCGAGGATCAGCAGATCCGGGAGGCCGAGCATGGCCTGGGCGATGGCGAGCCGCTGGCGCATGCCCTGGGAGTACGTGCGCACCGCGCGGGCCAGGGCATCACCGAGGCCCGCGATCTCCAGTGCCTCTTCCAGATGGGCGTCTCCGGCGGGGCGTCCGGTGGCCTGCCAGTACAGCTCCAGGTTCTCCCGGCCCGACAGATGCGGGAGGAAGCCGGCTCCTTCGACGAAGGCGCCGACCCGGGAGAGTACGGGCGCGCCGGGGCGGATGGCGTGGCCGAAGACCCTGATCTCGCCCTCGTCGGGGCGGATGAGGCCCATCAGCATCCGGAGGGTGGTGGTCTTGCCGGCGCCGTTCGGCCCGAGCAGACCGAGTACCTGGCCCTTCTCGACCCGGAAGGAGAGTTCCCGTACGGCATAGCGGTCGGCCGCTCCGGCGTACCGCTTGGTGAGGCCGGTGATCTCCAGCGGCACATCGGCGAGGGCGGGGTCGGGTGCGGGCGCCGCGGTACGGCGGCGGGCGGTGAGCAGCAGGCCCGCGGCGATCAGGGCGGCCGCGGCCGGCAGGCCCCAGGTCCACCAGGGCAGACCCGCGGCCTGGGTGCGGATACCGGGCGCGGTCGGGACGATCAGGGTGCCCGCGGTCGCGGCTGCCTTGCCGGTGCCGGTGCCCGCCGCGGTCGCCTTGCCGGTCCCGGTCGCGCTCCCGGCCGCCTGACCGGTCGGTGCCCCGGTCCCGGCCGTGTTGCCGGTGCCGGAGGCGGATTCGGCGCCCGTGCCAGGTCCGGTCTCGGTGCCGGTGCCGGTGCCGGTGAGGGCGACGGTGTAGGTGGCGGGGGCGGTCGGGGAGGCGTAGCCGAGGTCGGTGGCGGAGAGCACCAGCCGCAGCCGGTGCCCGGCGTCGACCCGGTGGTCCACGGCGGGGAGGGTCAGGCGGACCTCCTTGCCCCGCTCGGCGCCCTCGACCCGGACGGGAGCGACCAGCTGGGCGGGGAGGACCTGGCTGCGGCCGTCGGGCCCGACGTCGTACACCTTGCCGAAGAGGACGGCCTCCCCCGTGGAGGACGTGACCCGGAGCCGGACGACGGGCGATCCGGTGATCTGGAGGGCCCGGTCCAGCGGCGCCGATTCGAAGCGGGCGCGCTGTCCGGGGAAGTCGAGACCGAGACCGATGCCGAAGGAGGAGAACTGGCCCAGTCCCCCGCTCAGTCCGGGGACGGCCGAAATGGCGGGCGGGGTGCCGCCCGCAGGATTGCCGAAGGTCTGGGGCCGTCCGGAGAGCGTGACCGGGCGCGCTCCCGCGGCGAGTCCGGGGTAGCTGTCCGCGGTCGCCCCGCGCAGCCGGGCGGCGCCGTCGGTGGAGTCGAGCCCGCCGGTGCGGCTGACCCGGAACGCGGGCCCGGTCCCCGCGCCCTTGTCGTCCTTCAGATAGTGGTCGAACCAGGAGGTGACGCGCTGTCCGATCCGGTCGCTCTCGGAGTCGCCGCCGTCGTGGCCGCCGCTGATCCAGTCGACGGCGACGGGGGCGCCGTTGGCCCGGATCTGGCGGGCCATGGCATCGGCCTGGCCGAGGGGGAAGAGGGAGTCGGACTGTCCCTGGACGACAAGGGTCGGAACGGTGATCCGCTTGCCGACGGCGGACGGGCTGCGGGCCTCCAGCAGCTGCCGGGCCGCGGCGTCGGGCTGCCCGGAGACCGCGACCCGCTCGTACATGGCGCACAGCTCCGGCTGGAACCGTCCGCAGCCCGCGGCGGCGGGGCCGCTCCCGCCCGGCGGGCGCCCCGGGGCGTCCGTATCGGGCACGGGCGCAGTGCCCGGTGCCGTCGCGGATCCGGTGGAGAAGAAGATCCCGGCCCACAGCTTCTTGAAGACGCCGCCGGGGAAGAGGGAGTCCGCAAGGTTCCAGTAGGTGATCGCGGGCGCGATGGCGTCGACCCGGCGGTCGTACCCGGCGGCCAGCAGGGCGACCGCACCGCCGTACGACGCACCGGCGACACCCACCCGGGGGTCGCCCGCCGCGTCCTTCCGGACCTCGGGGCGCGCCGCCAGCCAGTCGAGGAGCCGAGAGACGTCCTTCACCTCGTGGGCGGGGTCGTTGAGCCCGATCCGCCCGGTCGACTTCCCGAACCCCCGGGCGGACCAGGTGAGCACGGCGTAGCCGTCCCGGGCCAACCCCTCCGCCTGCTTCCTGACGTCGTCCTTGCTGCCGCCGAAACCATGGCCGAGCAGCACGGCGGGCCGGGGGGCGTCCCGGTCCCCGGCGACGAAGTAGGAGGTGTCGATCTGGGCCCCGGGCATCGGCCGCATCGCGTCCTCGCGGTGCACGGCCGGTCCCGGATCGTCGGCGGCGACCGCCCAGGTGCCCCCGCCCGCGAGGGCGACGAGGGCCGTGGCGCCCGCGAGCCACCGGCCGCGCGAGCGAGGCCGGGGAAGTCGGATCTTCATGGGAAAACCCTAAGGCGGACCGGCCGCGCCCGACCGGCGACCCCAGGGGGAATCCCGCGCACTCCCCCGGAGGTAGCCGCCGCCCGCCCCGTACACCGCCCGTGGTACGCGCCCGGAGGATCACCCCTGATGACAGCAACCCGGCGACCTTACCCACCCGCTGGTGCACCATGCGGCACGGCAGCACTCCTGCACCCCGGGAGCACCGGTGGTGCGACCGGATCCCGGTGAAGTGCCGTACGACCGTGGACAGATGCATCCAGCAGGTCTTCCGCAGGCTCTGCGACGACGTCCGGGAGCTGCTGTCCGGGCGGCCCCGATGGGGAACTGCGCGCCCGGGAGCAGCGGTCGTCGACATCAGCAGGGGCCGGGATCAGTGGTTGCGGGGGAATCCCAGGTCGACGCCCGCGTGCGGCTCCGAGGGGTCGGGCCAGCGGGTCGTGACGACCTTGCCGCGGGTGTAGAAGTGCACGCCGTCGTTGCCGTAGATGTGGTGGTCGCCGAAGAGGGAGTCCTTCCAGCCGCCGAAGGAGTGGTAGCCGACGGGGACCGGGATCGGGACGTTCACGCCGACCATGCCGGCTTCGGCCTCCAGCTGGAAGCGGCGGGCCGCGCCGCCGTCCCGGGTGAAGATCGCGGTGCCGTTGCCGTACGGCGAGGCGTTGATCAGCGCCACGCCCTCCTCGTACGTCGCGACCCGCAGCACGCAGAGCACCGGGCCGAAGATCTCGTCGCGGTAGGCGTCGGAGGCGGTGGAGACCCGGTCGAGGAGGGAGAGCCCGATCCAGTGCCCGTTCTCGTAGCCTTCGACCGTGTAGCCGGTGCCGTCGAGGACGACCTCGGCGCCCTGGGCCGCCGCCCCGGTCACATAGGAGGCGACCTTGTCGCGGTGGGCGCGGGTGATCAGGGGGCCCATTTCGGACGCGGGGTCCGTACCGGGGCCGATGGTGATCTTCGCGGCGCGCTCGCGGATCTTCTCCACGAGGTCGTCGGCGACGGAGTCGAGGGCGACGACGGCGGAGATCGCCATGCACCGTTCGCCCGCGGAGCCGTACGCCGCCGAGACCGCGGCGTCGGCGGCCGCGTCCAGATCCGCGTCGGGCAGGACCAGCATGTGGTTCTTGGCGCCGCCGAGCGCCTGGACGCGCTTGCCGTTGGCGGACGCGGTGGTGTGGATATAGCGGGCGATGGGGGTGGAGCCGACGAAGGAGACCGCGGCCACATCGGGGTGCTCCAGCAGCGCGTCCACCGCGACCTTGTCGCCGTGGACCACATTGAGCACACCGTCGGGCAGCCCCGCCTCCGAGGCCAGCTCGGCGAGGAAGTTCGCGGCCGAGGGGTCCTTCTCACTGGGCTTCAGGACGAAGGTGTTCCCGCAGGCGACGGCGAGCGGGAACATCCACATCGGCACCATCGCCGGGAAGTTGAACGGGGTGATACCCGCGACGACCCCCAGCGGCTGGCGGATCGCGGCGACATCGACCCGGCTGGAGACCTGGGTCGACAGCTCGCCCTTGAGCTGGGTGGTGATCCCGCAGGCCAGTTCGACGATCTCCAGTCCGCGCGCCACCTCTCCGAGCGCGTCCGAGTGCACCTTGCCGTGTTCGGCGGTGATCAGCGCCGCGATGTCGTCACGGCGGGCGTCCAGCAGCGCCCGGTAGCGGAAGAGGACCGCGGTCCGCGCCGCCAGCGACGAGGTGCCCCAGCTCCGAAACGCCTCCTTGGCCGTGGCGACGGCGGCCCCGACCTCGTCGGCCGAGGCCAGCGCCACCCTGGTGGTCACGGCACCGGTCGCGGGGTCCGTGACCTCGCCCCAGTTGCCGGACGCGCCTTCGACGGTCTTGCCACCGATCCAGTGGTTGACGGTCTTCGTCATCGCGAGAGGCTCCTTCACAAGCTGCGGACGTTCCGGCGGAGGGCCGGGCGGGGGTCACCGGGCGGACCGGGCGGCAGGCGCCGCCGGATCACAGATGGCGGCGCCGGGCGGCGATCCGCCGTTCGTACTCCTCCCGCGCCCTGATCGCGGAGGGACGGGTCGCCGTCTCCGCCACAGGAACATCCCACCACGCCTGCGCCGGGGGCGCGCCCGACACAGTGTCTGCCGTTTCGGTCTCCACGTAGACACCTGTGGGCACGTCCGACCAGCGGGCTTCGGCCAGGGCTTCCCGCAGGTCACGTACGGTACGGGCGCGGATCACCCGGAGGCCGAGGGAGGCCGCGTTGGCCGCCAGGTCGACCGGGAGCGGGCCGCCCGTGTACGTACCGTCGGCCGCGCGGTGCCGGTAGGCCGTACCGAACCGCTCGGCGCCGACGGATTCCGAAAGGCCGCCGATCGACGCATAGCCGTGGTTCTGAAGGATGATCACCTTGATCGGGACGTTCTCCTGGACGGCGGTGACGATCTCGGTGGGGTTCATCAGATACGTACCGTCGCCGACGAGGGCCCAGACGGGCCGCCCGGGGGCCGCCAGTGCGACGCCGATGGCGGCGGGGATCTCGTAGCCCATGCAGGAGTAGCCGTACTCCACGTGGTACTGGTCGGCGGAGCGCGCCCGCCAGAGCTTGTGCAGATCGCCGGGGAGCGAACCGGCCGCGTTGATCAGGATGTCGTCCCCGGTGACCAGCGCGTCCAGGGCGCCGAGCACCTGGGGCTGGGTGGGGCGCGCGCCGGAATCGGCGGGGGTGTACGCGCCGTCCACCAAGCGCTCCCAGTCCGCTTTGCGCTCCCCGTAGCCGCTGGCGTACGCCTCCGGGACCCGGTGTCCGCCGGCCGCCGCCAGCGCGTCCGTCAGCTCCTCCAGTCCGGCCCGCGCATCCGCGACGACCGAGAGCCCGGCCAGCTTGTGGGCGTCGAAGGAGGTCACATTGATATTGAGGAAACGGACGGCCGGATTCTGGAAGAGGGTGGAGGAGGCGGTGGTGAAATCGGACCAGCGGGTACCGACGCCGATGACGAGATCGGCGGTACGGGCCAGTTCATCGGCCGTCGCGGTACCGGTATGGCCGATTCCGCCCACCTCGCAGGGGTGGTCGTACGGCAGTGCGCCCTTCCCCGCCTGGGTGGTGGCGACGGGGATCCCGGTGGCGTCGGCGAAGGTGCGCAGGGCCTCCTCCGCCTCGGAGTGGTGGACGCCGCCGCCCGCGACGAGCAGCGGCCGGCGGGCCGCCGCAACCGTGTGCGCGGCCTCCGCGAGGGCCCGGCGGTCGGGGCGCGGACGGGCCACCCGCCAGACGCGTTCGGCGAGGAACTCCTCCGGCCAGTCGTACGCCTCCGCCTGGACGTCCTGGGGCAGCGCCAGCGTCACGGCACCGGTTTCGGCGGGGTCGGCAAGGACCCGGACGGCCGCCAGCGCAGCCGGAATCAGTGCCTCCGGGCGGGTGATCCGGTCGAACCACCGGGAGACGGGCCGCAGCGCATCGTTGACCGACACATCACCCGCGTACGGGACTTCGAGCTGCTGGAGCACCGGATCGGCGGGCCGGCCGGCGAAGGTGTCACCGGGCAGCAGCAGGACCGGCAGCCGGTTGACCGTGGCGAGCGCGGCGCCGGTGACGAGATTGGTGGCACCCGGGCCGATGGAGGTGGTGACGGCGTGCGCGGAGAGCCTGCGCGACTGGCGGGCGTAGCCGACGGCGGCATGGACCATGGCCTGTTCGTTACGGCCCTGGTAGTACGGCATCGGGGCGTCCGGTCCGGTCCCGGATTCGACCAGCGCCTGGCCGATCCCGGCCACGTTGCCGTGGCCGAAGATGCCCCAGGTGGCGGCGATCAGCCGGTGGCGGCGGCCGTCGCGCTCGGTGTACTGGCGGCTGAGAAAGGCGACGAGCGCCTGGGCGACGGTGAGCCGGGTGGTCATCGGTGTCCTTCCTCGGGGGCGGAGGGTGCCGCCGTGGCGGGCGGGGGCGCGGGGCGCGGGGCCGGATTCGGATTCGGATTCGGATTCGGGCCGGGGTTCGGGGTGGGGCTCGGGCCCGCCGGGCCCGGATCAGGGCCGGGGTTCGGACCCGCCGGGCCCGGCGGAGCCCCGTACAGCGGCAGCCGGGCGTCCACGGGCCGCTCCGGCCAGGTGCCCCGGATCCACGCATGGTCCGGATGGTCGTAGATCAGCCACTCCCGCTCCGGATCCGGCCCCGCCATCACATTGAGGTAGTACATGGTCCGGCCGGGCGGGGCGATCGAAGGACCGTGCCAGCCGTCCGGGATCAGCACCGCGTCCCCGCCGCGGACTTCGGCCAGGACGTCCGTACCGCCGGGTCTGGACGGGGAGACCCGCTGATAGCCGAGGCCACCGCCGTCGATCTCGAAGTAGTAGATCTCCTCCAGGACGGATTCGGCGCCCGGCCGGTACTCGTCGTGTTTGTGCGGCGGGTAGGACGACCAGTTCCCGCCGGGGGTCAGCACCTCCACCGCGATCAGCCGGTCGCAGTCGAACACGCCCGCCGCCGCGAAGTTGTTGACCTGGCGCGAGCAGTTGCCCGTACCGCGCAGCTCGACCGGTACCTCCGGCGCGGGGCCGTAGCGAGCGGGGAGTCGTCGCTCGCACTTCGCTCCTGCCAAGGCGAAGCGGCCACCCGCACCGGAGGCGATCTGTGCCCGGGTGTCACGGGGGACGTACGCGAAGTCGGAGACCCCGCTGAACACGCTTTCCCGTCCCAGCAGTTCGAAAAACGCGCCGTCGGCGGTGACCGTGCAGCTTCCCGCCAACGGCAGCACGATCCACTCGGCATCACCGGTCGGGAAGGAGTGCGAGCCGCCCGGTGGGAGTTCCAGCACCCGGACGCCGGTGTGCTCCCAGCCCGGCCGGGCCGGGTCGCCGGGGTCGATCCGCAGGGCGTACGGCCCGTCGGCGGCGCTGCCCGCCGGAACGTA
Source organism: Streptomyces sp. NPDC094448 (assembly GCF_044763775.1). Taxonomy (NCBI): domain Bacteria; kingdom Bacillati; phylum Actinomycetota; class Actinomycetes; order Kitasatosporales; family Streptomycetaceae; genus Streptomyces; species Streptomyces sp. NPDC094448. The sequence continues at coordinate 116,602 of NZ_JBIWGU010000007.1, forward strand.
CCGCTCCAAGGGCCGTCCGCCGGTCTCGTCGCTGGTCATCGCTCCGTACGCTCCCTCTCGATACCGTCGTGCCGTTGCCATTGCCGCCGGGCCGTTGCCATGGCCCCCGGGCCGTTGTCATGGCCGTCGCCGGGCCGTCAGCGGCAGCGCCCGCGATGCGCCCCGGATGCTGTCAGAGCAGGCCAACGGCCGTGTCGACGGCCTTGGCGACATCGCCGTCCACGGGATAGAGCAGCGAGCGCCCCACCACCAGCCCCTGCACGGTGGGCAGGCGCAGCGCCGTCCGCCATCTCTCGTACGCACCGTGCTGATCGTCCCCGATCTCGCCCCCCAGGATGACGGCGGGCAGGGTGGAGGTCTCCAGAACGGCCTCCATATCGGCGGGATCCTCGGTCACGGGGACCTTCAGCCAGGTGTACGCGGACGTTCCGGCCAGGCCCGAGGCGATGGCTATCGACCGGGTGACGGCCTCTGCGCCGAGGTCGTTGCGGAGCTTTCCGTCCACCCGGTGGCAGATGAACGGCTCCACAAAGACCGGAAGTCGATGCTCGGCCATCTCGTCGATGGTCCGTGCCGTGGTGTGGAGGGTGTCGAGCGACCCCGGGTCCTCGTAGTCGATGCGGAGCAGCAGCTTCCCCGCGTCGAACCCGAGCCGGACCAGATCGCGGGGGCGGTGGCCGGTGAAGCGGTCGTCGAGTTCGAAGGCGGCGCCCGCGAGGCCGCCGCGGTTCATGGAACCGATGACGATCCGGTCCTCAAGCGCGCCGAGGAGCAGCAGGTCGTCGAGGATGTCGGCGGTGGCGAGCACCCCGTCCACGCCGGGCCGCGAGAGCGCGAGACAGAGCCGCTCCAGCAGGTCGAGCCGGTTGGCCATGGCGAGCCGGCGGTCCCCGACGGCGAGGGCGCCCCGGGCGGGATGGTCGGCCGCGATGATCATCAGTCGGCCGGTCTCGCCGAGGAGCCGGGGCCGCCGGCTGCGGCGGGCCGCCGCTTCGGCCACGGCTTCGGGGTGGCGGCTGCGGATCCCGGTCAGTCCGGTCATGGCGACCCGGCTCATGACGGTGCCCCGGGGGCGGCGGTGCCGGGGAGGGCGGTGCCGCGGACGGACCCGGACGACGACTGCACGGCCTGCGACTGCACGGCCTGCGACCGCGCGGACGGCGGCTGCGCGGACGGCGGCGGGGTCCGTTCCGGCGGTACGGGGCCGCCCGCGAGGACCTGCTCGACCTCGTCCGCGTACGGCATCGCGCTGGAACAGGCGAGCCTGGCCGCCACGATCGCGCCCGCGGCGTTGGCGTACCGCATGACCTGCTCCAGCGGCAGTCCGGCGAGCAGTCCGTGGCAGAGCGCGCCGCCGAAGGCGTCCCCCGCGCCCAGACCGTTGACGACCTCGACGGGGACGGGCGGGACCTCGGCCCGGGTGCCGTCGCGGTGGAGCGCGAGTACCCCCTTCGGGCCCTGTTTGACCACGGCGAGTTCGGCTCCGGCGGCGAGCAGCGCCCGGGCGGCGGTCTCCGGATCGCGCTCCCCCGTGGCGATCTCGCACTCGTCGACGTTGCCGACGGCGACGGTCGCGAAGCCGAGGGCCTCCCGGTAGTAGGGGCGGGCCGCCTCCGGGTCCCGCCAGAACATCGGCCGCCAGTCGAGGTCGAGGACGGTGAGCCCGGCGCGGTCCCGGTGGGCGAGGGCCGCCTGGGTTGCGCCGCGGCTGGGCTCGGCGCTCAGACCGGTGCCGGTCACCCAGAAGACCCGGGCCCGCCGGATCTCCGCCAGATCCAGTTCCTCCGTGCGGATCTCCAGGTCGGGGGCCTTGGGCTGCCGGTAGAAGTAGAGCGGGAAGTCGTCCGGCGGGAAGATCTCGCAGAAGGTGACCGGGGTCGGATAGGCGGGGACGGGGGTGACCCAGCGGTCGTCGACGCCGAATTCGCGCAGGGCGCGGTGGAGGTACTCCCCGAAGGGGTCGCTGCCCGTGCGGGTGATCACGGCGGTACGGCGGCCCAGGCGGGCCGCGCCGACGGCCACGTTGCTCGCGGAGCCGCCGAGGAACTTCCCGAAGGTATCGGCCTCGGCCAGCGGGACACCGGTCCGCAGCGGGTACAGGTCCACGCCGATCCGGCCCATGGTGATCACGTCGTACGGCGGCGGGTCGTCCGGCTGAGGCGGCATGCGCGTCCCTTCGGTCCTGCGGTTCAGCGCCCGGTCCCCGGAGCTGTGAGCCGGTGCGCACAGGTCCGGATGCGCACAGGTCTAATAGCCGGTGCGGACCCTGTCAATATTTTGTCCTGACATTCGGACGAAGGCTTGACACCCTTTCGGGGCGGCCGGAATGCTCTCGGGCATGACCAGCCCCGGCGCTCCCTTGAATCGCATCCGGATCGGCTCGGCCCCCGACTCCTGGGGCGTGTGGTTTCCCGACGACTCCCGGCAGGTCCCGTGGCGGCGCTTCCTCGACGAGGTCGCCGAAGCGGGGTACGAGTGGATCGAACTGGGCCCGTACGGCTATCTGCCCTCCGATCCGGCGGTACTGGCCGCCGAGACCGGGCGCCGGGGCCTGAAGGTGTCGGCGGGGACCGTCTTCACTGGGCTCCACCACGGCCCCGCCGTCTGGGACGAGACCTGGGCGCACGTTTCGGACATTGCCGCGCTGACGGAGGCGATGGGCGCCCGTCATCTGGTGGTCATCCCGTCCTTCTGGCGGGACGACAAGACGGGGAAGGTGCTGGAGGACAGCACGCTGACGGCGGAACAGTGGCGCGATCTGACCCGTCAGACCGAACGGCTCGGGCGGGAGGTCCGTGAGCGGTACGGGCTGGAGATCGTCGTCCATCCCCATGCCGACACCCATATCGACGGCGAGGAGAACGTGGCCCGGTTCCTAGACGCCACCGACCCCGGGCTGGTCTCCCTCTGCCTCGACACCGGGCACTACGCCTACTGCGGCGGCGACAGCGTGAAACTCATCGAGACCTACGGGGAGCGGATCGGCTACCTCCATCTGAAGCAGGTCGATCCGGAAGTACTGGCCGGGGTGGTGGCGGAAGAGGTGCCGTTCGGGCCCGCGGTCGCGCGGGGGGTGATGTGCGAGCCGCCCGGCGGGGTGCCGGCGCTGGAGCCGGTCCTGGCCGCCGCGCAGGCGCTCGGCATCGAGCTGTTCGCCATCGTCGAACAGGACATGTATCCGTGCCCGCCGGACAAGCCGTTCCCGATCGCCGAGCGGACCCGGCGCTTCCTGCGCTCCTGCGGAGCCTGAGGCCCTACCGCTCCGGCGGGGGCGTGCGGGGTACGGACCCGGGCGTTCCGCCCATGGGGGGCGCACAGTTGCCCGGCGGGGCGCATGAGCCGGGGTGCGCGACCGGAGTGCGGATCCGGCCGGACCGGCGCACGACCGCCCGGGGCGATTTATACCGATGATCAGAGATATCTCCATTACGCGGGTCTTCCGTCACAGGTGATCAACACCGCGGCACTTCCCCTCCCGCGGCGGGGTCCGCGAGGACAGGCTCGGTGCTCGCCAAGCGCATCCGCCGCAGGTCCTTCGCGGTCCCCCCACCACGACTGCGGCGCCCGCAAGGAGGTGTCTCACAGATGTCGGACAGAAGGCTCTGGTCGTACAAGGAGATCGCCGCACACATCCAGGTGCAGCCGGATACCGTCCGCTCCTACCGCAAGCACGGACATCTGCCGCCGCCCGATCTGGTCGAGGGCGGGAAGCCTTACTGGTACGCGGACACCATCCGCACCTGGGTGGCCAACCGTCCGGGCAACAACCGCGGCCGCCGCTGACCCAACCCATGGCCCGGTCCCGGCGTCCCGCACCCCCAGGAGGGGTGCGGGACGCTCCCGTAACGCCTCGGTACGCCCCGCCCCCGCCCCTGGTCGCCCCAGGGCCCCGCCGGGACGCCTCGCCGCCGGGAGCGACCTCCGGGCCGGCGCCCGGCAGCCCCGAGGTGCGGCAGCCGCGAGGTGCGGCAGGTCCGGAGCCCGGAGCCCCCGGGGACGCGGCGAATCCGGTTGTCCGGGACCCGGAAGAATCCCGAGAATGCGGCTTATGCCCAACACCAACGGCACCACTGACACTGCCGACACCACCCGCACCACCGGTCTCACCGGCTTCTCCCTCAAACCCACCCTTCACGGCGAGAAGGTGACGCTCCGCCCCTTCACCGAGGCGGATGTGCCCGTGATGACCGCGATCCTCGACGACCCCGAAGTCCTGCGGTTCACCGGATCCGCGGACGACACCTCCGGGTCCGACGCCGCGGATCCGCAGGCGACGGCCGCCCTGCACACCTGGTACACCAGCCGCAACGACCAGCACGACCGGCTCGACCTCGCGGTCGTGGACCGGACGAGCGGCCGGGTCGTCGGAAAAGTCGTGCTCCACGAATGGGATCAAGCGAACCGAAACTGCCGCTTCCGCACCCTGATCGGGCCAGAGGGCCGGGGCCGCGGACTGGGCACCGAAGCCACGCGTCTGATCGTGGACCACGGCTTCGAGCACATCGGCCTCCACCGCATCGCCCTCAGCGTCTTCGCCTTCAACCCCCGGGCCCGGCGGGTCTACGAGAAGGTGGGCTTTGTCGCGGAGGGCGTCGAGCGGGAGGTGCTGCGCCACGGGGACGAGTGGGTGGACGCCACGGCGATGTCGGTCCTGGCCCATGAGTGGCGGGCGCTGCACGGGCTCTGACGGGACACCGGGCCCGTCCCGGCGGCGCCGGAGTTCCGGTCGGCAACACGCACCAGAAGATTCCATACCCCCTAGGGGTATAGTATGGTGTGGAGCACGGGCCACGGGATCACCATCCGTCCCGGCCCGCCCGCAATGCGCCCCCCGACGCCCACGAGGAGAACGCCATGAGCACCCAGTCCGACATCGAGATCATCGAGACGGCCCCCGCATCGAGCTGCTGCGGCGGAAGCTCCTGCGGCACGGGCGCGGCCGAGGCCGGGACCGAGGGCGCCGTCACCACCGTCTACCAGGTGAAGGGCATGACCTGCGGCCACTGCGAGGGGGCGATCTCGGAGGAGATCTCCGCCATCGCGGGCGTCACCTCCGTGACGGCGGTCGCCGCCACGGGCCTGGTCACCGTCGTCTCGGAGGCCCCGCTCGACGAGACCGCCGTACGCGACGCCGTGGACGAGGCGGGTTACGAGCTGGTCGGCACCGCCTGAGCCGGGGCAAGCCCTTTCCGGGCCGTACGGGACCGTTTCTTCGCGGACGGCCCGTGCGGCCCGTCCGCGCGACCGGGCCACTCGGGGACATCCTGGGCGGGCCCGCGCCCTCCCGCGGGCGGTATCAGCGACATTCCGGACACGTACGAACGTGATCCGCCTCTCACCGGAAGATGCTTCCGGACCCGCGAGAGAGCGCTTTCCAGGGGCGGGCGATCACCGTCCCGGCAGCAGCTTTCCCGGCATTCCCCCTGCTCACCACCGTGATCCACCATTTCGGGCGATCGCACCCACGCCACCCGAGGCAATCAGCCACCCACCCGTCAACGGCCGTCCGGCAGCTACATGTGAGGCACAAGACCTTCACAAAGAGACCTAGATCACAGATATTGAGGGGTAACCATTGAGGCCCTCCAAGGGTCTAAATGGACGATGCCAGGAACGTCTTGGGGGACGTTCATGGGATGTCTTGGGGGACATCTCAGGCAAGCGTTGGCCGGGGCACGTGCCCGGGGAGCTTTGAGCGGCCCTCCCGTGCGTACGTACCCCGGCATACCGCATGAGCAGTAGCTGCGGTCGCAGACACCCGGCCGGATCCCGTGGGGGGAATCCGCTCCGGGGATATGGGAAGCGCCCCGCTCGCCGACCCGTGGGGGGATCGGCGGTGGGGCGCTTTCCGCTTGCTGCGGCTCGGTCAGCGGGCCTCGACGGGGACGAAGTCGCGGAGGACCTCACCCGTGTAGATCTGCCGCGGGCGACCGATACGGGAGCCGGGCTCCTTGATCATCTCGTGCCACTGGGCGATCCAGCCGGGCAGCCGGCCGAGCGCGAAGAGCACGGTGAACATCTCGGTCGGGAAGCCCATGGCCCGGTAGATCAGGCCGGTGTAGAAGTCGACGTTCGGGTAGAGCTTGCGCTCGACGAAGTAGTCGTCGGCCAGCGCGTGCTCCTCCAGCTTGAGGGCGATGTCCAGCAGCTCGTCGGACTTGCCGAGCGCGGAGAGGACATCGTGCGCCGCCGCCTTGATGATCTTCGCCCGGGGGTCGAAGTTCTTGTAGACGCGGTGCCCGAAGCCCATGAGCTTCACGCCGTCTTCCTTGTTCTTCACCTTGCGGATGAAGGAGTCGACGTCGCCGCCCGCCGCCTGGATGCCCTCCAGCATCTCCAGCACCGACTGGTTGGCACCGCCGTGCAGCGGGCCCCAGAGCGCGGAGATACCGGCCGAGATCGACGCGAACATATTCGCCTGCGAGGAACCCACCAGGCGGACCGTGGAGGTCGAACAGTTCTGCTCGTGGTCGGCGTGGAGGATGAGCAGCTTGTCCAGGGCGGCGACCACGACCGGGTCCAGGTCGTACTCCTGGGCGGGGACCGAGAAGGTCATCCGCAGGAAGTTCTCCACATACCCCAGGTCGTTGCGCGGGTAGACGAAGGGGTGGCCGATCGACTTCTTGTAGGCGTACGCCGCGATCGTCGGCAGCTTGGCGAGCAGCCGGATCGTGGAGAGGTGGCGCTGCTTCTCGTCGAACGGGTTGTGGCTGTCCTGGTAGAACGTGGACAGGGCGCTGACCACGGAGGACAGCATCGCCATCGGATGGGCGTCGCGCGGGAAACCGTCGAAGAACCGCTTGACGTCCTCGTGCAGCAGCGTGTGCTGGGTGATCTCGTTCTTGAAGGCGGCCAGCTCGTCAACGGTGGGCAGCTCACCGTTGATGAGCAGATAGGCCACCTCGACGAAGGTGGAGCTCTCGGCCAGCTGCTCGATGGGGTAACCGCGGTAGCGCAGAATGCCCTGCTCGCCGTCGAGGTAGGTGATCGCGGATTTGTACGCGGCCGTATTGCCGTAGCCGCTGTCCAGGGTCACGAGGCCCGTCTGGGCCCGGAGCTTCCCGATGTCGAAGCCCTTGTCACCGACGGTGCTCTCGACCACCGGGTAGGTGTATTCACCGTCCGCGTACCGCAGTACTACAGAGTTGTCGCTCACGTCATCCCTCACCGACGTAGTGCCTCTTCTTCGAGGTGCCCTGACTGTCTCTACCATCCCCCATTTGGCGCATGAGAGTGCACTCGGGGTCGACCTTTGGGCCTATTGGCGGCACTCAGTGCCGCCAACCTGCTCATCCTGCCCCGTTCGCCCGATTTCCGGAAGTCGGGGTGTCGATTCCCACCCCCGCGGGGTCGCGGCTCCCCCGGGCGGAGGAGCGTGCCGAGCGTCAGCCCCGCGAGAGCCGGTGGTCGAGGGCGGTGCAGCGTCTGCCCGCGGAAACGGTCCGCACGGCCTGCCCTATCGCCCGGCGGGAGCCGACCAGCACCACCAGCTTCTTCGCCCGGGTGACCGCCGTATAGAGCAGGTTCCGCTGGAGCATCATCCAGGCGCCGGTGGTGACCGGGATCACCACCGCGGGGTACTCGCTGCCCTGGGAGCGGTGGATGGTCACCGCATAGGCATGGGCCAGTTCGTCCAGTTCATCGAAGTCGTAGACCACTTCTTCGTCCTCATCGGTGACGATCGTCAGCTTCTGGTCGTCGACGTTCAGAGCGGTGACCACGCCGACCGTGCCGTTGAAGATCCCGTTCCGGCCCTTGTCGTAGTTGTTACGGATCTGGGTGACCTTGTCACCGACCCGGAAGACCCGGCCGCCGAAGCGCTTCTCGGCCAGGTCGGGACGGGCGGGGGTAATCGCCTGCTGTAGCAGCCCGTTGAGGACCCCGGCGCCCGCGGGGCCCCGGTGCATCGGGGCGAGGACCTGCACGTCCCGGCGGGGGTCGAGACCGAATTTGGCCGGAATCCTGCGGGCCGCCACATCGACGGCCAGCTTGCCCGCGTCCTCGGTCTCCTCCTCCACGAACAGAAAGAAATCGGAGAGACCGGTGGTGAGCGGCTGCTCACCCGAGTTGATGCGGTGGGCGTTGGTGACCACTCCGGACTGCTGCGCCTGGCGAAAGATCCGGGTCAGCCGGACATGGGGCACCGGGCCGCCGTCGGCGAGCAGATCCCGCAGCACCTCTCCGGCGCCCACGCTGGGCAGCTGGTCCACATCGCCCACCAGCAGCAGATGCGCCCCGGGCGCCACCGCCTTCACCAGCTTGTTGGCGAGCAGCAGGTCGAGCATCGAGGCCTCGTCGACCACGACGAGGTCGGCGTCGAGCGGCCGGTCCCGGTCGTACGCCGCGTCACCGCCGGGTTTCAGCTCCAGCAGCCGGTGGACGGTGGACGCCTCGGCGCCGGTCAGCTCGGCCAGCCGTTTGGCGGCACGGCCGGTGGGGGCGGCCAGCAGCACCTTGGCCTTCTTCGCCCGAGCCAGCTCCACCACGGAGCGGACGGTGAACGACTTGCCGCAGCCGGGCCCGCCCGTCAGCACCGCGACCCGGCTGGTCAGCGCGAGCCGTACGGCGGCCTCCTGTTCGGGCGCCAACTCGGCTCCCGTCCGCTTGGCCAGCCAGTCGAGGGCCTTGTCCCAGTCGACGTCCCCAAAGGCCGGCATCCGGTCCTCGGGGGTCCGCAGCAGCCGCAGCACCTGGGCGGCCAGGGACAGCTCGGCACGGTGGAACGGCACCAGATAGACGGCGGTGACCGGCTCGCCGCCCTCGGGACCGGGGACCTGCTCCCTGACCACCCCCTCCTCGTCGGCGGCCAGCTCGGCCAGGCACTCGATGACCAGGCCGGTATCGACCTGGAGCAGCTTCACGGCATCGGCGATCAGCCGTTCCTCGGGCAGGAAGCAGTGCCCCTGATCGGTGGATTGGGACAGGGCGTACTGCAGACCGGCCTTGACGCGCTCCGGGCTGTCGTGCGGGATCCCCACGGCCTGGGCGATCCGGTCGGCGGTGAGAAAGCCGATGCCCCAGACGTCGGCGGCGAGCCGGTAGGGCTGGTTCTTCACGACGGAGATCGACGCGTCCTCGTATTTCTTGTAGATGCGGACGGCGATGGAGGTGGAGACGCCGACGCCTTGGAGGAAGACCATGACCTCCTTGATGGCCTTCTGCTCCTCCCAGGCCGTGCCGATCAGCCTGGTCCGCTTGGGGCCGAGGCCGGGGACCTCGACAAGCCGGGCCGGCTCCTGCTCGATGATGTCGAGGGTGTCCGTACCGAAGTGGTCGACGATCCGCTCCGCGATCCGCGGCCCGATGCCCTTGATCAGGCCGGAGCCTAGATAGCGGCGGATGCCCTGGATCGTGGCAGGCAGGACCGTCGTGTAGTTCTCGACGGTGAACTGCTTGCCGTACTGCGGATGGGAGCCCCAGCGGCCCTCCATCCGCAGGGACTCGCCGGGCTGGGCGCCGAGCAGCGAGCCGACGACCGTGAGCAGGTCACCGGCGCCCCGGCCGGTGTCGACCCGGGCGACCGTGTAGCCGTTCTCCTCGTTGGCGTACGTGATCCGCTCCAGGACCCCTTCGAGGACAGCGAGATTGGACATGCCCCGACGCTACCGCCACGGTCCGACAGCGCGGGCGGCCTGTGGACAAGCGCGGGCAACCGCGGGCAAGCCCCGGAGGCCGCCTGTGGAAAACCCCGGGCCGTCCGCCGGCCCCGGCTACCGTGAAGGCGCGGGACCCGGACGGCACGGCGCGGCGGGGAGCCGGCCGCGCCGTGGCGGCCGGGTCCGGCCTCGCCGCCCTCGGCGCTCCCGCTCCCCCGTACCCTCCCCCGATTCCCTTGTTTCCCCGTTTCTCCTGTTTCGCCGTTTCTCCTGTTTCGCCGTTTCTTCCGTTTTGCCGTTTCTCCTGTTGTTCCCCGATTTCCCACGGGAGTGCCGATGCCTCGTACAACACGGGTTCGCCACCGAAGGTTGGACGGCGGTGGGCCGCGGCCGTCATGGACCTGCGACATGCTCGGTGAAGCGGGCCGCGGTCTCGGCGAGGACCTCGGCACCGTCCCGGCTCCACAGCCCCTCGTTGAACAGCTCGACCTCGATGGGGCCGCGGTAGCCCGCCGTGTCGACCGTCCGCCGCCAGTGCCGCAGATCGACGCAGCCGTCGCCGAGCTGCCCACGGCCGTTCAGCACTCCGTGGGGCAAAGGGGTGGTCCAGTCCGCGAGTTGGAAGGCGTGGATCCGCCCCGCCGTGCCCGCCCGTGCCACCTGCGCGGGCGCATGCTCGTCCCACCAGACGTGATAGGTGTCCACGACAACCCCCACCCGTTCGGGCGGAAAGCGTTCGGCGATATCGAGCGCCTGCCCCAGGGTGGAGACCACGCACCGGTCCGCCGCGAACATGGGGTGCAGCGGTTCGATCGCGAGCCGTACACCCGCGGCACCGGCGTACGGCACCAGTTCCGCCAGCGCATCCGCCACCCGCTCCCGGGCCCCGGCCAGATCGCGGCTGCCCGACGGCAGTCCGCCGGAGACCAGGACCAGGGTGTTCGTGCCCAGCGCCGCCGCCTCGTCGAGCGCGGTCCGGTTGTCGTCCAGCGCGCGGTTCCGCCCGGCGGAGTCCGCCGCGGTGAGGAAGCCGCCCCGGCACAGGCTGGTGACGGTCAGCCCCAGGTCCCGCATCAGCCCGGCCGCCGCCCGCACCCCGTAGGCCCGGACCGGTTCACGCCAGAGTCCGGCGCCCGGAATGCCCAGCCGGGCGCAGGCGTGGGCCAGTTCGGGCAGGGACAGCTGCCGTACGGTCATCTGGTTGATGCTGAGGCGGTGCCGGACCGCGCCGGCGCCGGGATTCTGGGGCACGGTTCAGGCTCCGGCAGGGGTGAGCAGGGACGCCATCCGGGCCGCGGCCGCCTCGGGGTCGGGGAAGAGCCCGAGGCGGGCGGCGAGTTCATGGGCGCGGGCGAGGTGGGCGAGCGGACGGGCGGTGTGGAGTCCGCCCGCCATGGTGAAGCGGCGCTGGTGCCCGGCCAGCCAGGCGAGGAAGACCACACCGGTCTTGTAGTGGCGGGTGGGCGGAGCGAAGAGGTGCCGGGCGAGTTCCACGGTCGGGTCGAGAACCGCCCGGAAGGCCTCAGGGCCGCGGTCGTCGAGGGCGCGCAGGGCCTCGGCGGCCAGCGGGGCCAGCGGGTCGAAGACCCCGAGCAGGGCATCGCTGTGGCCGTGTTCGTCGCCCGCGATCAGCTCCGGATAGTGGAAGTCGTCGCCCGTGTAGCACCGGACGCCCGGTGGAAGTCTGCGGCGCAGGGCGGCCTCGTGTGCGACGTCGAGCAGGGAGATCTTCACCCCGTCGACCTGGTGCGGCCGGGCCGCGACGACGGCGAGGAGCGTGTCGGTAGCGGTGGCGCGGTCGTCGCTCCCCCAGTAGCCGCCGAGCGCGGGGTCGAAGGCGGGCCCCAGCCAGTGGAGGATCACGGGGCTCCGGGCCTGCCGCAGCAGTTCCCCGTAGACATGCTGGTAGTCCTCCGGGGAGCGGGCCGTGGCCGCGAGGGCGCGGGACGCCAGCAGCACGGCCCGCGCGCCGTGCCGCTCGACATGGGCGAGCTGTTCCTCGTAGGCCGCGAGGACGTCGGGGAGCGTGGCCGGGCCGGTGAGCTGATCGGTTCCGGCGCCGCAGACCAGATCGCCGCCGACCGCACCGGCCTCGGCGGCGGTACGGCTGATCAGTTCGGCCGCGGCGGGCCAGTCGAGGCCCGCGCCGCGCTGGGCGGTGTCCATGGCCTCCGCGACGCCGAGGCCATGGGCCCACAGATGGCGGCGGAAGGCGAGGGTGGCGTCCCAGTCGACGGCCGTGGTGTTTCCGGTGGGGCCGGATGCGGCTGCCGGGGCAGCGACGATATGCGCGGCGGCGAAGAACCGGCGGGAGCACGGCCGATGCGGCGGAGACACGGCGAGGAGGCCCGCTCCGGTGGCCGGAGACCTGAGTGCGAGGCCGGATACGGATCCGGCGTCGGGGTCGGAGCCGGGGCCGGGGGGACGGTTGGCGGGGGCGGGGCGGGCACCGGTCACAGCGCCGGCTCCGGTACCGCGATACGGCGGCCTTCGGCCGACGAACGCAGTCCCAGCTCCGCGAGCTGCACACCGCGGGCGCCTGCCGCGAGGTCCCCTTGGTAGGGCTCCCCCAGGGCGACATGGCGCAGGAAAAGCTTCCACTGGGCCTTGAAGGCGTGCTCGAACGGCTGGTTGTCGGGGACCTCCTGCCACTGCTCGCGGAAGTTCCCGCTGCCCGGAAGATCCGGATTCCAGACCGGTCTCGGGGTGGCGGTGCGGTGCTGGATCCGGCAGTGGCGCAGCCCGGCGACGGCCGAGCCGTGGACGCCGTCGACCTGGAACTCCACCAGCTCGTCCCGGTTGACCCGGACTGCCCAGGAGGAGTTGAGCTGCGCCACGGCGCCCCCGTCGAGTTCGAAGACGGCGTAGACCGCGTCGTCGGCGGTGGCCGCATAGGGTTCGCCGCGCTCGTCCCAGCGGCGGGGGATATGGGTGGTGGCATGGGCCATGACGCTGGTGACCCGGCCGAAGAGGCTCTCCAGCAGATAGGACCAGTGGGGGAACATATCGACGGTGATCCCGCCGCCGTCCTCGCCGCGGTAGTTCCACGACGGGCGCTGCGCCGGCTGCCAGTCGCCCTCGAAGACCCAGTAGCCGAACTCGCCGCGCACGGAGAGGATCTCACCGAAGAATCCGCCGTCGACCAGCCGTTTGAGCTTTTGCAGCCCCGGGAGGAAGAGCTTGTCCTGGACCACGCCGTGGCGAATCCCGCTGCTCCGGGCCAGTCTTACCAGCTCCAGGGCTCCGTCGAGGCCGGTCGCCGTCGGCTTCTCCGTATAGACGTGCTTGCCCGCGGCGATGGCCCGGCCCAGGGCCTCGGCGCGGACGGCGGTGGCCTGGGCGTCGAAGTAGACGTCGACCGTGTCGTCGGCGAGCACGGCATCGAGGTCGGTGGCCCAGTAGGGCAGTTCATGGCGTTCGGCGATGGATCTCAGCGCCGGCTCGCGGCGGCCGACGAGAACGGGTTCCGGCCAGAGCGTACGGCCGTCCCCGAGGTCCAGGCCGCCTTCCTTCCGCAGTTCCAGCAGGGAGCGGACGAGGTGCTGCTGGTAGCCCATGCGCCCGGTGACGCCGTTCACTGCGATCCGCACGGTGCTGCGTGTCATACGGCCTCCGGATGCCGGGTTCGTCGCGGTGGTTCGGACCGGGCCCGGTACCGGCCGGTCGCCGCCGCGGGCCCGTCGGTCGGCGCGCCGTGCCACGAGCGGCAACTGATCGGACGGATGGGTTCCGGTCCGCTGCCACTCCATGCCGTCGGCTTAGTAAGCGCTTTCCCAAGGGCGTGACGCTAGCCTGCCGCAAGCGGCCCGGACAAGGGGCCACGACCCAACTCCCCCCACACTCCCCCGGAGGAAGCGATGACGGTCACCCTGGCGGATGTCGCCGCACGTGCCCGGGTGTCCCCGGCCACCGTGTCCCGGGTGCTCAACGGCAACTACCCGGTCGCCGCTTCGACCCGGGAGCGGGTGCTCCGGGCGGTCGACGAACTGGACTACGTCCTCAACGGACCGGCGAGTTCGCTCGCCGCCGCCACATCCGATCTGGTCGGCATTCTGGTCAACGACATCGCGGACCCCTTCTTCGCCATCATGGCGGGCGCCGCCCAGGGCGAGATCGGGGGCCAGGAGGGTACGGGGCGCGCGGGCGGCGAGAAGCTGGCCGTCGTCTGCAACACGGGCGGCTCGCCCGATCGCGAGCTGACGTACCTCACCCTGCTCCAGCGGCAGCGGGCGGCGGCCGTCGTGCTGACCGGGGGTGCGCTGGAGGATCCGGCCCATATCGCGGCGATGTCGGCGAAGCTGACGAAGATGGCGGACGCGGGGACGAGGATCGTGCTGTGCGGACGGCCCCCGATGCCGGACAACGACGCACTGCTGGTGGCACTCGCGTTCGACAACCGCGGGGGCGGGCGCAAGCTGACGGAGCATCTGCTGGCGCTCGGACACCGCCGGATCGGCTATGTCGCCGGACCTGCGGAGCGTACGACGACCCGGCACCGGCTGGAGGGCCACCGGGCGGCCCTGCGTGCGGCCGGGATCGACGAGGACCAGGACCGGATGACGCTGCACGGCCCTTACGCCCGCCGGTCGGGCTACGACTCGACGCTGGAGCTGCTGCGGCGGGCTCCCGGTCTGACAGCGGTCGTGGCGGCCAACGACACGGTCGCGCTGGGGGCCTGTGCGGCGCTGCGGGACCAGGGGCTGCGGATACCGCAGGACGTATCCGTCGCAGGCTTCGACGATCTGCCGTTCTCGGTGGATGTGGTGCCGGCGCTGACGACGGTACGGCTGCCGTTGGCGGAGGCGGGCGCGCGGGCGGGGCGGCTGGCCATGGGCCGGGAGGAGGCTCCGCCGGGCGGTATCGCGACGGTCGAGGCCGAACTGCTGGTGCGGGCGTCGACGGCGCCGCCGCGCGGCTGAGCCCGGCCGGCCGCGGAGCCCGGCGCAGGTTCGGTGACGGTCGACGCATTGTCGATGGTTGGGGCAGCACCGGCGCGGGCATATCTTTGACTGAGTCAAAGAAATGAAGGGCGGTCGGTGTGGTGATTCAGGAGATTCGCGCGTTCAACCGGTTCTACACAAACCTCATCGGCGCCTTGGACTACGGCAGGCATCTCTACACGCCGTACACGCTCACCGAGTCCCGGGTGCTCTACGAGCTGGCCCACAGCCCGCGGACGGACGCGGCGGACCTGCGGGTCGAGCTGTCGCTGGACGCCGGGTATCTGAGCAGGCTGCTCGGGAAGTTCGAGCGTGACGGGCTGGTGGAGCGGGCCCCGTCCAGGGAGGACGGCCGGCGGCAGCGGATCACCCTGACGGGGCAGGGCAGGCAGGCCGCGACGCTGCTCGACGAGCGGTCCCGGGAAGCCGTGGGGACGCTGGTGGCGCGGGTGCCCGCCGGAGAGCGCGAGCGGTTCGTCGAGGCACTGCGGACGGTGCGCGAGGCCCTGGAGCACGCCCGGCCCGCCGGATCCGGAGAGCCCGTGCTGCGGGAGCCCGCACCGGGCGATCTGGGCTGGACGGTGTCGCGCCACGGCGCTCTGTATGCCGCGGAGTACGGCTGGAACAGCGAGTTCGAGGGCCAGGTCGCCCGGATCGTCGCGGATTTCGCCGCCGGTCACGATCCCCGCCGGGAGCGTGCCTGGATCGCCGAGCTGGACGGCCGCCCCGCCGGTTCGGTGCTGTGCGTCCGGGACGAGGCGCCGGACACCGCCCGGCTGCGGGTGCTGCTCGTCGAACCGGAGGCGCGCGGGCGCGGCATCGGGGAGCAGCTGGTCCGTGCGGTGATCGACTTCGCGCGGGAGGCGGGTTACCGGGATCTGGTGCTGTGGACCAACGATGTGCTCACCGGGGCCCGCCGGATATACGAACGCAGTGGGTTCACCCTGGTATCGGAGGAGCCGCACCACAGCTTCGGGGCGGATCTGGTCGGCCAGAACTGGCATCTGCCGCTCGGAGATCCGCAGGCGGTGCCGGGATGAGCCCCGGGACAGGGCCGCGAGCCGAAGCGGAAAGGGCAACGGGAACAGAGGCGGCGACGGCAGCGGGCGACAAGAGCGGGGACAGGCGGGGGAACGCGACCGGAAGCGGGCTCGGGGCCGGGACCTGCGCCGGGGCCGGGACTCGGGCCGGGGCCGCGCCGGGTGCCGGGGGGCCGGGCGCGGGGCGGGGATGGGCGTTCGCGTTCTCGACGCTAGGGGTGCCCGGGATGCCGGTCCGCGAGGTGGCCGCGCTCGCCGCCGACACGGGCTATCAGGGGGTCGAGCTGCGGGCCCATCCCGAAGAGCCGGTGCATCCGGGCATCGGCCCGGGTGCACGGGCCGCGGCGCTCGGGGAGTTCAGGCGGGCGGGTGTGGCCGTCCTGTCCGTCTGCGGTTACGCCCGGGTCGCGGCGGCGGGTCCGGACACCCCGGTGCTGGACGAGATCGCGGAGCTGGTGGAGCTGGCCCGGGATCTGCGGGCGCCGTACGTCCGGGTGTTCCCCGGCGGGGCCCCGTCGGACGGCGACGCCGACGCGGTGGCCGCCCGGCGGCTCGCCGCGGCCGTGGGGCCCGCGGAGAGGGTGGGGGTGCGGCTCCTGCTGGAGACCCATGACTCGCACCGCACGGGCAGGTCGGTCGCCCGGGTCCTGTCCCGGACCGGCCGGTCGCAGAGGGTCCCGGAAGCCCCGCCTCCGGGACCTTCGCCCGACCCGTACCGCGGGCCTTCGCCCGGCCCGAGCCGCAGACCTCCGCGCGAGCCGAGCCGCGGACTTTCGCCCGACCCGAATCCCGGCACGCACCCCGACCCGCACCCCGACCCGCATCCCGGCACGCACGCGGGGCTGTTGACCCGGTCGGGCGGTGGGGGCGGGGGCGGGCCGCATCCGGCCCCGGAGCAGGCGGCGCGGGCGGCGGCAGGGGCGGTCTGGGACGTGCTCCACACCTGGCTGGGCGGGGAGGCTCCGGCGGCGACCCGGGAAGCGCTGTCGCCCTTCCTGGGCTATGTCCAGGTCAAGGACGTGGCGTCCCGGGAGGATCCGGCGCCGCTGCCGCTCGGTGCGGGAGTCCTGCCGCTCGCCGAGGTCCTGTCGGAACTCAGCCGGCCGATGTGGCTGAGCTGGGAGTACGAGAAGCGGTGGGCTCCGGAGGCGGTACCGCTGCCGGAGCTGCTGGTGCCGGGGCGGGAGTATCTGGAGCGGCTGCTCGGGACAGGGAGGTGATGGTGATTCCGGCGACCAGCAGTGCGGCCGCCGTCCAGCCCAGGGCGCTAACCCGCTCGCCGAGCAGCAGCGCGGCAGAGGAGATGCCGAAGAACGGGACGAGCAGGGAGAAGGGAGCGACGGAGGAGGCGGGGTAGCGGCGCAGCAGATAGCCCCAGGCGCCGAAGCCGAAGACGGTGGCGCCCCAGGCGAGGTAGAGGACCGTCCCGGCGCCGCTCCAGTCCAGGCCGCGCAGCGCCTCCGCGCCCGCGCGCGGGCCCTCGAAGAGCAGGGAGAGGGCGAGCAGCGGCAGGACCGGCACCGTGCAGACCCAGATCATGAAGTTGAAGGCGTCGGGCGGGGCGGCCCTGCGGGTGAGCACATTGGACACGCCCCAGCAGACCGCGGCCGCGATGACCAGGACGAAGGCGGACATCGGCCCCGACGCTCCCCGGTCGACCGCGGCGAGCGCGATCCCGCCGATGGCAACGGCCATTCCGGCGATCCGCACTTTTCCCGGGCGCTCGCGCAGTACGACGGCGGCGATGAGGGCGGTGAAGACGGCCTGGACCTGGAGGACGAGGGAGGACAGGCCCGCGGGCATACCGCGGTCCATGCCGATGAACAGCAGACCGAACTTGGCCACGCCGAGGGCCAGCCCCACACCGATGATCCACTTCCAGGCGACCTTGGGCCGGCCGACGAAGAAGACGGCGGGGAGGGCCGCGACCAGGAAGCGGAGGGCGGACAGCAGCAGCGGCGGGAAGTGCCCGAGACCGATTTCCAGGACGACGAAGTTCACGCCCCACACGGCGGCGACGAGGACGGCGATGGCGGTATGTGCAGGACGCATGAAAGGAGGATCACCCAGGGCAACCATGTAGCACCAGCACGGATTTCTTTATGGTGGAATTCAGCATTGCTTAATCATTTCCTCTGGGCGAGCGCCGGGCCGCCGACCGCCGTACGCCGGCCCGGGGCACCCCGGGTGGGGGCGGACGGAAGGGAAGACCCATGCTCGACCTGGGAAGACTGCGGGCGTTGCACGCTGTCTGGGTGCACGGTTCGGTGGCCGCCGCGGCCGTGGCCCTCGGGTACACCCCGTCGGCGGTGTCGCAGCAGATCACCAAGTTGGAACGGGAGACCCGGACCACCCTGCTGGAGCGGCGCGGCCGGGGTGTCGCCCTCACGGCGGAGGGGCTCCACCTCGCCTTCACAGCACAGGAGTTGCTGGCGATCGTGGAGCGGGCCGAGACGGTCATGGAGGAGCGCCGGGGGAAGCCGGCCGGGCGGCTCACCGTCGCCGCGTTCGCCTCGGCGGCCCGGGGGCTGCTGCCGGGCGTGCTCGCCCGGCTGGAGCGGGCACATCCGGGGCTGGACGTCCGGATGACGGAGGTCGATCCGCATCTGTCCATCGACCTGGTCGCCCGCGGGACCACCGATCTGGCGGTGGCCCACGACTGGGACATCGCGCCGCTGCCCGCACCGGAGGGTGTGGAGCAGGCGGTGATCGGTGACGATCTGTGCGATCTGCTGGTCCCGGAGGGGCACCGGTTCGCCGGGCGTCCGGCGGTGCGGCGCGAGGAGCTGGCGGGCGAGCGGTGGATCTGCCAGCCACCGGGGACGGTCTGCCACGACTGGCTGATCCGTACGCTGCGTACGGCAGGCTGTGAGCCGGATCTGGTCCATCAGGCGGAGGAGAACCACACACAGCTCGCGCTGGTGGCTGCGGGGCTCGGCATCGCCGTAATGCCCCGGCTGGGTCGCGGCCCCCTCCCCGCGGGGGCCGTGGCGGTGAGTCTCGACCCGGTGCCGCGGCGGCGGCTGTACGCGCTCTGGCGGGCCCGTGCGGCCCGGCGTCCTGCGATCGGGGCCGCGGTGACGGCCCTTCAGAAACATTTCATCCGGCTCGACAGCACCCTCGCCCCGGCCTCTCCGCCGCCCTCCATACCCTCCGCCGCCATCTCGCCGGTCACCGCTCCGGCCCCCTTTGCGGCCTCCGCCCCGGATCGTCCCGGCGGCTGACGGGACCTCGGAACCGCCCGGAAGTGGCCGGATCCGCCCGTTGCACATGGCGCATTCATGCAGCGCCAAGGGGGGTTCAGGGGCGCCCGAAGGGGCTCGGACGGAGGCTCTGGACCCCCCGCTCAAAGGTCCAAACCATTAACACAGAGGTCCACACCACCGCATCCACAGAACCTTCACAAGTTTCACGATCTTTCACCAGCGGGGGCTCTCATACCGCTATGACCATTCATTTTTATACTCGCGGGTCTTATTGCCCTACCTACACATTGGCAGTTAGTTTCAGCTCCGTCCGAGGGATTCTGGACGTTTCCTTCAAATCCTTTGCCAGCAAGGCCGGAAGGAGCACCCCCACATGCTCGACCAGTCCCACCAGCCCGAACCCCTGCCGAAGGCGCGGGTCTCCCGGCGTACGCTCCTCGCCGCCACCGCGGTCGCGTCCGCCGTCGTCACCGCGGGAGCCGCACCCGCAGTGGCCGGAAGTACACAGCCCAGACCGGACCGCGACGCACGGCTCAAGCGGCTCATCGCCCGGATGAGCCTGGAGCAGAAGGTGGGCCAGCTCTTCGTCCACTGGTTCTCCGGCAACGACGCCCACAACCCGGCGCCGAACCACGCCGCGGACAACCTCGCGCGGACCGGCTACCGCACCCCCGCCGAGATTGTGAAGAACTACCACCTCGGTGGTGTCATCTACTTCGGCTGGTCCAGCAACGTCACCAACCCGCGCCAGCTCGGCGGGCTGTCGAACGACCTTCAGAAGGCCGCGCTCAGCCAGCCGAACTCCGTCCCCCTGGTGGTCTCCATCGACCAGGAGCACGGCGGCATCGTCACCCGGGTCGGCCTGCCGGCCACCCAGCTCCCCGGTGCGATGGCGCTCGGGGCCTCCGGCTCCCGCAGCGACGCCCGGACCGCCGCCTACATCTCGGGCACCGAGCTGGCCGCCATCGGCATCAACGAGAACTACGCCCCGGTGGCGGACGTCAATGTGAACCCGGCCAACCCGGTCATCGGCATCCGCTCCTTCGGCTCGGACCCGGCCGCGGCGTCCCGGCTGGTCGCGGCGCAGGTCGACGGCTACCAGTCGGCGCGCGTCGCCGCCTGCGCCAAGCACTTCCCGGGCCACGGCGACACCGCGACGGACAGCCACACCGCCCTGCCGGTGATCACCCACACCCGCGAGGAGTGGGAGCGGCTCGACGCACCCCCGTTCCGGGCCGCCATCAAGGCCGGGATCGACTCCATCATGACGGCGCATCTCCAGGTCGCCGCCCTGGACCCGAGCAACGACCCCGCGACGCTCTCGAAGCCCATCATCACCGGCATCCTCCGCGAGGAACTGGGCTTCGACGGAGTGATCGTGACGGACGCGCTCAACATGCAGGGTGTCCGCACCAAGTACGGCGACGACCGGATCCCGGTGCTCGCGCTCAAGGCGGGTGTGGACCAGCTCCTCTTCCCGTTCAACCTCCCGGTCGCCTGGAACGCCGTGGTGAAGGCCGTCAAGGACGGTGAGCTGACCGAGGCCCGGATCGAGGAGTCGGTACTCCGCATCCTGCGGCTGAAGGAGAAGCACGGTCTGCTGAAGGACCCGCT
Organism: Streptomyces sp. NPDC094448; assembly: GCF_044763775.1. Classification (NCBI taxonomy): domain Bacteria; kingdom Bacillati; phylum Actinomycetota; class Actinomycetes; order Kitasatosporales; family Streptomycetaceae; genus Streptomyces; species Streptomyces sp. NPDC094448. The sequence continues at coordinate 136,998 of NZ_JBIWGU010000007.1, forward strand.
GGTCTCCCTCTCCCGTCTGGACCGTGTCGTCGGCAACCGCAAGCACCGGGCCGTCGCCGACCGGATCTCCGACGAGACCACGACTCTGCTGGTCAACAAGGGCGGTGCGCTGCCCCTCAGCAAGCGGCGCCAGAAGAACGTCCTGGTCGTCGGGTTCAACCCGGGCTCGCCCACCGGTACGGACCGGCCCGCGACCACCGTGGCGTCGGAGACGCTGTCCGGCCTCGGGTTCACCCCCACGGCCATCGGCTTCACCAGGAACGCCGACCTCACGCCCGCCGCGATCGACTCGGCCGTGACCACCGCGAGCGGCAAGGACGCGATCGTGGTCCTCACCCAGAACGTGAACGCCGACAGCCCCCAGCGCACCCTGGTCTCCCGCCTGGTCGCGACCGGTATCCCGGTCGTGCACCTCGCGGTCGGCAACCCCTACGACATCGCCCAGCTCAGCGGAGTGGCCGCCTCGGTCGCCTCGTACGGCTGGACCGAGATCGAGGTCCGTTCCGCGGCCCGGGTCATCGCGGGCAAGGTGGACCCGGAGGGCAAGCTCCCGGTGCCCGTGCTCCGCGCGGACAACCCCGCGCAGGCGCTCTACCCGGTCGGCCACGGCCTGTCGTACGACGACTGACGGCACCGGCCGGCCCGGTCCGGGGAGCGGCGGGCCGGTCGGCGTACGGCCGGCCGGGCCGCCGCCCCCGGACCGCCGACGGCCCCACCGGAGCATGCCGCCTCCGGTGGGGCCGTCGTCATGACGCAACCGCCGTCACAGGACAGCGGCCGGACCACGGGGTACGGCCCGGCCGAGGTGGCCGGGCCGTACCCCGTGACCGAGGCGATTCGCCGTCACGGACGCAGGGTGGGCTCCCGCTCCAGTTCCTGCTGGTCCAGCCGGACATCGGCCTTCGTCAGCCGCTTCGCCTTGGACTCGTCCTGCTGGACCGGCGCCGGGGCGACCCCCGCCCACTTCAGGATCGACGCCGTCGCCGCGGCCCGCTGCTCGGCTGGCAGGCCGTCGATCCGGGCACCGTGGTTGGCCCCGGGCACGGTGTGCACGAAGCTGTCGCGCGCGCCCTTGCCGAGCCGGAACGGCTCGGCGCTCCACGGGTCGTTCTCACCGTTGACGAACATCATCTGCCGGGCGTTGTTCCGCACCCAGTGGTCGACGTCCTTCATCGCGTTCTTCTTGAACTTCATCGGGATCTCCCGCGGCACGAAGTTCCGCGGCGGCTGGTAGCCGTACCGGCTCAGCCCCTTGAGGTGCGGCTGCGTGACGTCCGGGGAGCCCAGCTCCGTACCGGCCTGGTAGTAGTACGGCGTGTACCCCGACAGCCCCTGGTCCGTGTAGAACGAGAAGCCGGAGATGTCGTTGACGGAGTTCCACAGCTCGTCGTCCGTCGCCGTCTTCGCGTCCGGGACCGTGCCGCAGTCGGCGACCATGCTGTACTGCCAGAACGCCCACGTGTAGTCGAGGACGACCGCCTCGAACGCACGGTCCAGCGAACCGATCGTGTTGAAGGTGTAGTTGTTCGCCGTCGCGTACGCCGCGTACTTCGCCGACAGCGCGTCCCGCCGGACCAGCGCCTCGCGCTGGACGCCGTTCAGCTTGTCGCGGCACTCCTGGGTGCCCACGTTCTCCAGGAACCGGTCGTACGCCGAGTCCTCGTCGTTGTCGACGTCGTTCGGCGCGACGTAGGCGACGACGCCGTCCATGTCCCGCGGGTAGAAACGCTCGTAGTACGTGGCGGTCATACCGCCCTTGGAGCCGCCGGTGGAGATCCAGTTGCGGTCGTAGATCTTCTTCAGCGCCCGGTGGATCCGGTGCTGGTCGCTGGCCGCCTGCCAGATGTCCAGCTTGGTCCAGTCGGCGGGAGCGGGCCGCGACGGAGTGAAGAAACGGTACTCCATGGAGACCTGGTTACCGTCGATGATGGCCGTGGGCTCACTGCGCCGGGGGTTGGTGTTCAGTCCGTACCCGGAGGTGAAGAACACGGTGGGGCGGCTGGTGTCCTTGTGCAGCAGGGTGAGCCGCTGCTGGAAGGTCCCCTTGCGCGGATTGCGGTGGTCCACCGGCTGGGTGTAGTTGAGGACGAAGAACCGGTACCCGGTGAGCGGCTTCTCCTCGATGAGACTCATGCCGGGTATCGCGAGGATCCGGTCCTTGATGTCCGCGGTCGCCGGTGCCCCGGCTCCGGTGGCCGGCTCTGCGGCGGTGGCCGCACCTGCCGTCGCTCCGGTCGCACTCACGGTGCCGATGAGCAGCGCGAGAGACAGCACTCCTCTGAGCGCCTTACGCATGAACCCTCCCCTGGCTTCTACGTGGGTCGCCGTGAACCTAGCGGCGCAGACGGGGAACCCGCCAGACCCCAACGCCGATGACCTGGGAAAACTTTCCGCTGAAGGCCCGTGAACCGGGATTTTTCACTCCTGTTCGCGGGTTCCGGCGACAACTGATCCGGACGAACTGCGGGGCCCCTCTGCTCAGCACAGGATCCAGCCGGTGGAGCCGCCGTAGCCCCCGACCGCCCCGTAGGCCCGGACGCAGCGGTTGAGCGCGTGGACGGTCCTGGGGCCCGCCTGCCGGGTGTAGCGGCCGCGGTCGACGACGGGCCTGCCGCCGTGGGCCTGGATGGAGAGCACCATCTGCCGGGGGGTGCCGGGGGACTTGGCGTGGGTGATCGCGCAGGCGTACCGCCGGCTCTTGTAGACGTGGAGTTCACCGGTGCGGAACACGATCCGTCGGGCCAGCTTCCCGGAGCAGGGCCCGGCGGCCCGGACCTCGTCGGCGCCGGGGACGACGGCGAAGATCCCCTCGGCAAATCCGGGGGTACGGGGGTGGGGCGAGGCGGCCGCGGCACCACCGGCCCCGGAGACGGCCGCGGCACCACCGGCCCCGGCGGCCGGGCGGTCCGGTCCGGCGACGGCCGGGGGCGTACCCGGTCCGGCGAGGGTGAGCACGGTGACGGCCAGCAGCAGGGCGAGACCGTACACGACGGCCCCGCGCCCCCCACCCGTACCACTCCGTTTGCCCTGTTTGCTCCAGCCGCTGCGTGCCCGCCCGCCGGACCCCCTGAGACTCGTCACTGCTGCTTCCCCCTCCGCACCCGCGGCGTCACCGGACATCGGTCGTATGTGCGTACGACGCTCGGGAGCGGCGAAAGGGTTGTCACAAGACGGCGGTAAAGCCGTGAAAGAGCCGGAGGGCGCCGATCCGATTCCGGTGAGCCCGGTGCCGGTGGGCCCGGCGGCCCGGCCGTAGGAGCAGGGTCCGGGGCGGCCCCGGTGGATCCTGCCCGGCCGGGCCCGGCCCCCCGGGAGTTCGCTAACGCACCACGGCCGGAGCCGGGTTGCCGTCCTCGTCGGCGTCCGGCCGGGCGTCCGGCCCGCCACCGGGCCGGTCGTCCTCGCCGGTGAAGGTCCGCCACAGCCGGGCGTACCGGCCGTCGCGGGCGAGGAGTTCGTCGTGGGTGCCGTCCTCCGCCACCCGGCCGTCCGCCATCACGACGACCCGGTCCGCCCTGGCCGCCGTGGTCAGGCGGTGGGCGACGACCAGGGTGGTACGGCGCCCGGTGAGCCGGTCCGTGGCCTGGTTGACCTGCGCCTCGGTGGCGAGGTCCAGAGCGGCCGTCGCCTCGTCCAGGAGCAGGATGTCCGGATCGACCAGCTCGGCCCGGGCCAGGGCGATCAGCTGGCGCTGCCCGGCGGAGAGATTGCGTCCGCGTTCGGCGACCTCGTGCAGATAGCCGCCCTCCAGGGTGGCGATCATGTCGTGGGCGCCGACCGCCCTGGCCGCCGCCTCCACTTCGGCGTCCTCGGCGCCGGGACGGCCGTACGCGATGGCATCGCGGACGGTACCGGCGAAGAGGTACGCCTCCTGGGGGACGACGCCCAGCCGCCGCCGGTAGGCGGTCATGTCCAGCTGCCGCAGGTCCACTCCGTCGGCGGTGACCCGGCCCCGGGTCGGGTCGTAGAACCGGGCGACCAGTTTGACCAGGGTCGATTTGCCCGCGCCGGTCTCGCCGACGAAGGCGACGGTCTGCCCGGCCGGTATCCGCAGGTCGATACCGGTCAGCGCCCGCTCGTCCACGCCAAAGCCCGCGCCCCCCTCGCCGCCGTCCCCGGCACCGATACCGGCGGGAACACCTGAGGCGACACCGGCGGACGGAGCGCCGGCCCGGCCGCCGTATCCGAAGTCGACGCCCTCGAAGGCGATGTCGCCGCGCAGTTCCGGCACCGGCGCCGGCCGGGCGGCACCCGTGGTCGACGGCTCCTCCTCCAGCAGCTCCTGGATCCGGCCGAGGGAGACCGCGGCCTGCTGATAGCCGTCGAAGACCTGGGAGAGCTGCTGGACGGGGGCGAAGAAGAGGTCGATGTAGAGGAGGTACGCGACCAGCGCGCCGGTGGTCAGGGTGCCCGCCTCGATACGGCCCGCGCCGACGATCAGCACGGCCGCCGCCGCCACCGAGGCCAGCAGCTGCACAAACGGGAAGTAGACCGAGATCAGCCACTGGCCGCGGATCCGGGCGCTGCGGTAGGCGTCGCTTCCGGCGGCGTAGCGGGCCCGGCCCTGCTCCTCGCGGCGGAAGGCCTGCACGATCCGCAGCCCCGACACCGTCTCCTGGAGGTCGGCGTTGACCGTGCTGACCCGCTCCCGCGCCAGCTCGTACGCCTTCACGCTCTCCTTGCGGAAGAAGTAGGTGCCGATGACGAGCACGGGCAGCGTGGCGAAGACGACCAGCGCCAGTGAGGCGTCGATGACCACGAGGACCACCAGGACCCCGAAGAAGGTGACGACCGAGACGAAGGCCGTGACCAGACCGGTCTGGAGGAAGGTGGAGAGCGCGTCGACGTCGGTCGTCATCCGCGTCATGATGCGGCCGGTCAGCTCGCGCTCGTAGTAGTCCAGGCCGAGGCGCTGGAGCTGGGCGAAGATCCGCAGCCGGACCGAGTACAGCACGCGTTCACCGGTCCGCCCGGTGGTACGGGTCTCGGCGGTCTGCGCGACCCACTGCACCAGCACCGCGGCCAGTGCCAGCAGGGACGCCGCCCAGACGGCGCCGAGGGCCGCCTCCTCCACGCCTTGGTCGATCCCGTGCCGGATCAGGACCGGCAGCAGCAGGCCCATTCCGGCGTCGACGGCCACGAACGCCAGGCTGAGCAGCAGCGGCAGCCCGAAGCCGCTCAGCACCAGCCGCAGCCCGCGGCGCTTCGGATCGGGCCGGACGGCCCGGTCCTCGTCGATATCGGGGGTGTCGTCGGCCGCGGGCAGCGCCGCGACCTTGGCCAGCAGTTCGGGGGTGGCGTCCGGGGCCGGCCGGGGGGTGACGGTCTCGTCGCGGACCCACAGCCGGGGCGTGATGCCCCGCTCCGGGTCGTACGCGGAAGCGGCGTCGAGATCGAGCGGGCCGGGCCCGGTTCCCTCCTGGTCGGCGTCGAGTACGGGCGCGTGGCCGGGGGATATCCCGCCCAGTTCCTCCGGGTCGGTCAGCAGCCTGCGGTAGAGCGCGGAGCGTTCGACGAGTTCGTCGTGGGTGCCGATGTCGGTGAGCCGGCCGCCGTCGAGTACGGCGATGCGGTCCGCGAGGTTGAGCGTGGAACGGCGGTGGGCGATGAGCAGGGTGGTGCGCCCGGCCATGACCGCCCGCAGCGCCTCGTGGATCTCGTGCTCGACCCGGGCGTCGACGGCGGAGGTGGCATCGTCGAGGAGCAGCAGCCGGGGGTCGGTGAGGATGGCCCTGGCGAGGGCGATCCGCTGGCGCTGTCCGCCGGAGAGGGTCAGTCCGTGTTCACCGACCCGGGTGCCGTAGCCGTCGGGCAGTTCGGCGATGAACCCGTCGGCGCGGGCGGCGTGCGCCGCGGCGGCGATCTCCTCTTCGGTGGCGTCCGGCCTGCCGTACGCGATATTGGCGCGGACGGTGTCGGAGAAGAGGAAGCTGTCCTCGGGGACCAGGGCAATGGCGGAGCGCAGGGAGTCGAGGGTCAGCTCGCGGACGTCGTGGCCGCCGACGAGCACGGCGCCGTGACTGACGTCGTAGAAGCGGGGAAGCAGCAGGGAGACGGTCGATTTGCCGCTGCCGGATGCACCGACCACGGCGACGGTCTCGCCCGCGCCGATCTCCAGCGAGAAGCCGTCGAGTACCGGCGGCCGGCCGGATTCCGTCTCGTATCCGAAGGTGACGTCGTCGAATTCGACGGTGGCGGGGGCGTCCGCGGGCAGTTCCCTGCTGCCGTCCTTCAGCACGGGCTCGGTGTCGATCAGTTCCAGCACCCGCTCGGCGCCCGCCCTGGCCTGCTGGCCGACGGTGAGCACCATGGCGAGCATCCGGACCGGCCCGATGAGCTGTGCCAGATAGGTGGAGAAGGCGACGAACGTACCCAGGGTGATCTGGCCGCGGGTGGCGAGCCAGCCGCCGACCGCGAGCATCGCGACCTGCCCGAGGGCGGGGATGGCCTGGAGGGCGGGGGTGTAGCGGGAGTTCAGCCGGATGGTGCGCAGCCGTCCGGCGAAGAGCCGGCGGCCCGCGTCGCGCAGCTTCGCCGACTCCTGGTCCTCCTGGCCGAAGCCCTTGACGACCCGGACGCCCGATACGGCACCGTCCACGACGCCCGCGACGGTGGCGGCCTGGCTCTGCGCGTACCACGTGGAGGGGTGGAGCCGGGCCCGGCTGCGGCGGGCGACCCACCACAGGGCGGGGCCGACGGCCAGGGCGATCAGGGTCAGCGGCAGCGAGAGCCACGCCATGATCACCAGGGACACCAGGAAGAGCAGGACGTTCCCGATGGTCATCGGGAGCATGAAGAGCAGGCCCTGGATGAGCTGGAGGTCGCTGGTGGCACGGCCGACGACCTGGCCGGTGGAGAGTTCGTCCTGGCGGCGTCCGTCGAGCCGGGTGATCGTCGCGTACATCCCGGTACGCAGATCGTGCTGGACGTCGAGGGCGAGTTTGCCGCCGTAGTAGCGGCGGATGTACGTGAGGACGTAGACGACAAGCGCGGCAGCGATCAGCAGCCCCGTCCACAGGGCGAGGGAGCCCGAGCCGGAGCTGCCCGCTCCGATCACATCGTCGATGACGATCTTCGTGATGAGCGGGACCAGTGCCATGACGGCCATCCCGGCGAGGGAGGAGCCGAGGGCGAGGACGACGTTGAGGCGGTACTGCCAGGCGTACTGCCAGAGGCGACGCGCCCAGCCGGGAGCGGGCCCGGGTGCCGGGCCGGTCGTCCCAGGTCCCCGGCCCGGTCCCGGACCCTGCTCTTCAGGCAGGTCCGCCGCCTGCTGTTTCGCCCCTCGGGCCGCCACGTGATGCCTCCCCTTCGGTTCCGCCGGTCCGTCCGTACCGGTCCGCCGGTCCGTCCGTACCGGCGGATGTCGTCAACACGCCCCAGTCCGGTTTTCATCCCGTCGTAACAATCGGCGACACCGTGTGACGAAGCACGGCGGCCCCATAAAAATGCGCCCGGCGTGCGCGAAGGGCGCACACCGGGCGCGGATGACGCCTGTGGCCGGATCCGATTACCCCGGACCCCGGCGGTCAGCGGGTGGCCGGAACGGCCTCCGTCGCCGCCCGCTCGGGCGTGGCGGGCACGGACTCGTACGGCACGGCGGTGGGCACGAAGGTGCTCCGGGCCGCCACGGCCGGGTTGATGTCCTTGTGGATCGCCCGCGCCACGGCCTGGATGGTGTTGACGCCGTCCTGCATCGCCTTGTTGTTGTGGGTCAGCACCACCAGCGAGTAGTTGTGGCCGCGGCCCGTGAAGGCGCCGATGCTGTGGACCCGCCAGCCGAGCGTGGCCCGCGGCAGCCAGCCGTTCTTCACCTGCACGGCGGCCGTGGTCGGCGCACCGGCCGGGGTGCCCCAGCGCTGCGAGCTGACGACGGCGCGCATCAGCTTGAGGGCGTACGCCCGGGAGGCGTCCGTCAGCAGGCCGTTCTTCTCGGTCAGTCGGCCCAGCAGTATCTGCTGGTCACGGGCGGTTATCTGGGTGAGCCCCCAGTAGCCGCTCTTGCCGGGGACGGTCTGCGTCATTCCGGCGGCCGTCAGGAAGCGCTGGACCTTGGTGGTGCCGAGCTGCTTCCAGAGGGCGGTGGTGGAGTTGTTGTCGGACTTGGTGATCATCGCGGTGGCCAGGCTCTTCTCACGGGAGGTGAGGCTGCGCTTGGCCCGGTCCGCATCGTGCAGCAGGGCGGCCAGGACCGTGGACTTCACGATGCTGGCGGAGTCGAACTTCTGGGTCTCCCGCAGCTGGCAGGTGGTGCCGCCGACCCGGTCGTTCAGGTAGATCGCCGTCGTCGACGTACGGCCCTTGAGAGCCGCGTTGATGTCCTTGGTGAGCTTGGCGGCGAGCCCGGCCTTCTTGGAGACGCACGTGACCTGCGGTGTGGCCGCGGCGGCCGGAGTGGCGGCGAGCAGTGTCGGCACCATCGCAGCGGCGGCGAGCGCCGCGGTGATCGCGGTGCGCTGACGAATCATGGAAGCTTCCCATCCCCTGGAGTCAATGCATGGGCGTACAACCGTTCGGTACGTCCACCGTTGGAGATGACAGCCGGGAGGCCGAATGGTTGCCTCGCCGGGGGCCGCGGAGGGGGAACAGTTACCTACCAGTGACACATGTGTACGAATCAACGACATCGGCACCAGGGTGCGACGGCGCGCCGGACGGCCGGAGCCACTACCGGAACCGGTACCTCCGCCCCGCCGTTCCCGGGCCGGAGCCGGTGACCCCGCCCGCCGGCCTGACCCCGCCCCACCTGACGCCGCCCCCGCCTGGCGGCCGCGCCTCCGCGGTCGGACCCCGGGCCGCCTGCTGCCGGTGCCGATGCCGGCGGCCGGAACCCCCGCCTCGCCCGGTGCGCCCCCACCACCGCCGGGCACTGCATCGCACGGGCGCAGCGCAGGCCAGGTCCAGGCCAGGTCCAGGCCAGGTCCGCGTCGGAGTCGGGCCGTGGGTGCCGGACGAAGGGTCGTCGGGCCGGACGGCGGACAGCAGACGGCACTGGAGGCGGGGCGACGCGGGCGGGGGCGGCGGGGGCGCCAAGGGCGGGGCGGGGCGCCGGACACGGCCTCCTACAGGTGCGTGGGCGCGAACATCCTCAGCAGTGCGGGCAGCACCACCACCGAGGGCCCCGGCTCCGCCAGTGCCTTCGCCAGATCGGCCGCGAGCGTCTCCGGAGCCGTACGGACCGCGGGTACACCGAAGGACTCGGCGAGCGCCACGAAGTCGGGCCGGGCCAGTTCGGTGCCCGTCGCCTCCCCGAAGGCGTCCGTCATGTACTCGCGGAGGATGCCGTAGCCGCCGTCGTCGACGATCAGCCAGGTCACCGGCAGTCCGTACTGCCGGGCGGTGGCCAGCTCCGCGATCGAGTACATCGCGCCGCCGTCGCCGGAGACGGCGAGCACCGGCCGGGACGGATCCGCGGCGGCGGCGCCCAGCGCGGCCGGGAAGCCGTAGCCGAGGCCGCCCGCGCCCTGTGCGGAGTGCATGGTGTTGGGCTGCCGGGCGTCGAAGGCGGACCAGGCCCAGTAGGCGAGGATCGTCATGTCCCAGAAGCTGGGCGAGGTGTCGGGCAGCGCCTCCCGGACGGCGGCCAGCAGCTGCTGCTCCTCCGTCCGGTCCTGGGCGGCGATCCGCTCCCGTACCTTCGCGAGTACGGTCCGGACCCGCTCCGGCGCCGCCGGGTCGGGCCGCTCCGGCACGGTCTCCAGCAGGGCGGAGAGGGCGAGCCTGGCGTCCGCGTGGATACCGATGCCCGCGTGGTTGGCCTCCAGTTTACCCGCGTCCGCCTCGACCTGGATCACCCGGCCGCGCGGGGCGAAGGTGTGGTAGTTCGAGGAGAGTTCGCCGAGGCCGGAGCCGACGACCAGAAGGACGTCGGCGTCCTCCAGGAAGTCGGTGGTGTGCCGGTCCTCCAGCCACGACTGGAGCGAGAGCGGATGCTCCCAGGGGAAGGCGCCCTTGCCGCCGAAGGTGGTGACGACGGGCGCGTTGAGCCGTTCCGCGAGCGCGAGCAGTTTGCCCGCCGCGTCGGAGCGGACCACTCCGCCGCCCGCGATGATCGCCGGGCGTTCGGCACCGGCCAGCAGATGGGCGGCGAGCGCGGTCAGCTCGGGCCGCGGAAGCACGTCCTCCGGGGTGGCGTCCATGGCGGTGACGACCGGCAGCAGGGTCTCGGCGAGGAGGACGTCCTGCGGGATCTCGACCCAGACCGGCCCGTGCGGGGCGGTCAGCGCGGACCGCCAGGCGTCGGCGATCGCGGACGGGATCTGGGAGGCGGTACGGGCGGTGTGCACCGATTTGACGATGTCCCGGAACGACGCCTGCTGGTCGCGGAGTTCGTGGAGGTAGCCGTGGCGGCCGCCGCCGAGCCCGGCGGAGGGCACCTGGCTGCCGATGGCGAGCACGGGCGCGGAGGCCGCGGCCGCCTCCTGGAGGGCGGCGAGCGACATCAGCGCGCCGGGGCCGGTGGAGAGCAGCAGCGGGGCGGCCTCTCCGGTGATCCGGCCGTAGGCGTCGGCGGCGAAGCCCGCGTTGTTCTCGACGCGCAGTCCGACGTACGAGAGCGACGAGCGGCGCAGCGCGTCGAACATGCCGAGGGCGTGCTGTCCGGGCAGTCCGAAGACGGTGGTGGCGCCCAGACCCTGGAGGGTCTCGACGACGAGGTCGCCGCCGGTACGGCCGGGCGGCGGATTGAGCGCCGCCTCGGTCTGCCGGGCGGTCGGCTTCAGCACCAGGTCGTGGTCGTGGGTCACTTCCCGGCCCTCTCGGCGGCGATCTGCCGGCTCATGATCGTGGTGAGTTCGTACGCGGTGTGGGAGGCGGCGACCGCGGTGATCTCGGCGTGGTCGTAGGCGGGGGCCACCTCGACGACATCGGCGGAGACCAGATGGCAGGAGGCCAGTCCGCGGAGGATCTCCAGGAGTTCGCGAGAGGTCATACCGCCCGCCTCGGGGGTGCCGGTGCCGGGCGCGTGCGCCGGGTCGAGGCAGTCGATGTCGATGGAGATGTAGAGCGGCCGGTCGCCGATGCGCTGCCGGAGCTGGTCGGCGATCTCGTCGGCGCCGCGCCGGTAGACGTCGGCGGAGGTGACGATGCCGAAGCCCAGCTTCTCGTCGTCGGTGAGGTCCTGCTTGCCGTAGAGGGGGCCGCGGATGCCGACGTGGGAGAGGGCGGAGGTGTCGAGGATGCCCTCTTCCACGGCCCGCCGGAACGGGGTGCCGTGGGTGTATTCGGCACCGAAGTACGTGTCCCAGGTGTCGAGGTGGGCGTCGAAGTGGAGGAGCGCGACCGGCCCGTGCTTCTTGGCGACGGAGCGCAGCAGCGGCAGGGCGATGGTGTGGTCGCCGCCGAGGGTCATCATGCGGGCGCCGGTGCCGAGGAGGTCGTCGGCGGCGGCCTCGATGGTCTCCACGGCTTCGTTGATGTTGAACGGGTTGGCAGCGATGTCGCCCGCGTCGGCGACCTGGGCGAGCGCGAACGGCGAGGCGTCCTGTGCCGGGTTGTACGGGCGCAGCAGGCGCGAGGCCTCCCGGATCGCGTTGCCGCCGAAGCGGGCGCCGGGCCGGTAGGAGACCCCGGCGTCGAAGGGCACGCCGACGACGGCGACATCGGCGCTGCCGACCTCGTCGAGGCGGGGCAGCCGGGCGAAGGTGGCCGGGCCCGCGTAGCGGGGGATGCGGGAGGAGTCGACGGGGCCGCGCGGCCGGCCGTCGCCGCCGGTGCCGGTGGTGGTGCCGGTGGTGCTACCGCCGCTGTTCGGAGCAGTGCTCATACCCGTATGCCCTCTTCCTGCGTTCTTCCTGGTAGGGATGGCGCCGACAGCGCCCGGATGCCGGGGCGGCCGCTTTTCCCGCCGCCCACCCCGGCCGACTTTCGTCCCCTTTTGGGGGCCTCTCACCCTCTTGAAGGGGTTCGAGGTTTCCACGGTAACCAGCGGGCGGGGGTGCCCGGCGGCCGGGGCCGCGGGTCGGGGGGCCTGCCCCCGGCCGCCGGGTGCTCAGACGGGGGTCTTCGCCCCGGGGTCCGCCGCGGTGGCAGCGGCCCCGGTCTCGCCGTCGCCGTCGTCGCCGCCGCGGCCCGCGAGCCGCTCCCGCCAGTGGGCGAGGATCGCCTCGTCCGTGGGCCGGGTCAGTAGGCTGACGGCGACGTATGCGGCGAGCGACGACAGCAGACCGTAGTAGACGGCTTCGGTGGCGAGGATGCCGTACGACGCCATCAGGCCGATCACCGCGACTCCGCCGACGGCGACCGCGGCCAGCGCGCCCTGGACGGTGCCGCGCTTCCACAGCAGTCCGCCGAGAATCGGTACCAGCAGCCCGCCGACCAGCAGGTTGTACGCCACGGTCAGCGCCTGGATCACATCGTTGAGCGCGATGGCGATCACGATCACCGCGATCCCCATGGCCAGGATGAACACCCGGTTGCCCTTGACCTCGTCGTGCGGCTCGTCCGCACCGCCCCCGGCACCGGTCCCGCCCCCGGTCCCGGTCCCGGCTCCCGAGCCGAGCCCGCGCAGCTTGGACCAGATGTCGTTGTTGGCGACGGTGGCACAGGCGATCAGCGCACCGGAGGAGGTCGACATCACGGCGGCCAGTGCGGCGGCCAGCACCAGCCCGCGGGCGCCCATCGGCAGCTCGTCCTTGACGATCAGCGCGAAGGCGTCGTCGGGGTTGGTGAGGTTCGGGTAGAGCACCTTGGCCGCGGTGCCGATCACGGCCCCGGCGACGGCGTACACCAGACAGTAGGTGCCGGCCGCGGTGCCGCCCCAGCGGGCGACCTTGTCGCTGCGGGCGGTGAAGACCCGCTGCCAGATGTCCTGCCCGATGAGCATGCCGAAGGTGTAGATCAGCACATAGGTGAAGATCGTCTCGCCGCCGATGCCGAGCGGGGCGAAGTACTCGTCGGGCAGCTCGGCCCGCATCTCGCTCCAGCCGCCCGCCTTGACGACCGCGACCGGCAGCAGGATCAGCAGCACGCCGACCGTTTTGACGACGAACTGCACCATGTCGGTCAGGGTGATGGACCACATGCCGCCGAGCGTGGAGTAGGCCACGACGATGGCGCCGCCGAGGACGATCGACACCGTGCGGTTCACGTCGAACAGGACGTCGAAGATGGTGGCGTAGGCGATGGTCGACGTGACCGCCAGCATCAGGGTGTACGCCCACATCACAAGGCCCGAGATCAGCCCGGCCCGGCCGCCGTACCGCAGGTCGAGCATCTCCGAGACGGTGTAGACCTTCAGCCGGGCGATACGCGCGGAGAAGAGGACCGAGAGCGCGAGCAGGCCGAAGCCGATGGTTAGGACCATCCAGGCACCGGAGAGACCGTGCTTGTAGCCGAGGCCGACACCGCCGATGGTGGAGGCGCCGCCGAGGACGATGGCGGCCATGGTGCCGGAGTACATGCCCGGACCGAGCCGGCGCCCTGCGACCAGGAACTCGCTCTTGGACTTGGCGCGGCGCATGCCCCACCAGCCCATACCGAGCATTCCGGCCAGATAGACGACGATCACCGCGTAGTCGACAGCCATCGGCTCTCCCTCCCGCTTCCGTTTCCGGTCCCCCGGGTCCCTGGTCGTACGTGGTCGTACGTGGCCCCGTGTGCTGCATAAGTCGCATGTGCCGCCGGTGCTGCCGGTGCGGCACTCGGGGCCGCACCACGGCGCATGCGCCCGTACCCGCCCCGTACCCGCTCACCCGTTCACCGGGCTGCGGCAGCGTGCCGCCCCCCGACCGTAGGTGGCCGGAAAGAAACCATGAAGTGTACGTTTCCTCCATTCCCGATGGCCTTGATGGATGGACCGCACATGCCGACCGTGCCGGAATGCGCGCCCGGGCAGCCCGCCGAGGGCTCCGAGGGCTCCGAGGGCTCCGCAGGCGCGGGGCCCGCAGGCCCCCCGCAGACGGCACAGACCCCAGCGGCACCGCCGACACCGCCCGTTCCGCTGGGCGCCCTGCTGGCCCGGGAGGATCTCGGGCTGCAGCGGATCGCGGGGCCCTGGGATCCGGAGCCGGTGGTGCACTGGGTCCACACCTCGGAGATGGCCGACCCGTATCCGTATCTCCTCGGCGGTGAACTGCTGCTGAGCGCCGGGGTGCAGCTCGCGGACCCCGACACCTATGTCGCCCGGCTGGTGGAGGCGGGCGCGGCGGCGCTCGGCTTCGGGGTGGCGCCGGTGTACGACACGGTGCCCGCCGGGCTGGTGGCGGCCTGCGACCGGTACGGGCTGCCGCTGGTCGAGGTGCCGCCGAGGACCCCGTTCACGGCCGTGGCGCGGGCGGTCTGGCAGCAGATGGCCCTGGCCCGCCACCACGAACTGCGCCGGGTGGCCCGGGCCCAGCAGGGTCTGGCGACCGCCGCGGCCCGGCCCGACCCGATCCCGGCGGTACTCGGCCAGCTCGCGTCCCGGCTCGGCGGCCGGGCGGTGCTGCTGGCGGCCGACGGCACCGAACTCGCCGCCGCCGGACGTCCGCTGTCCGGTCCGGCCGCGCGGGCGCTCGGCAGACTCGCGGCCGTGGTGCGCCCCGCGGCACCGGACACTTCCGGGGCCGTCCGCCCGAAGTCCCCTCCCCCGGCCCCGAAGGCCCGTGCCGCGCCCGGCGGCGGCGGGAAGGCGACACCTCATGCGGGCCCGTCGGCACCGGACCTCCCGGCCGCCCCCGGGGGCAAGGGCGCCCCCGGGGGCAAGGGGGTCTCCGGGGGCAAGGGCGTCTCCGCCGCTTCCGACACCGCCGACGGCACCCGGCTCGCCGCCTACGCCGTGGGCGGCGGCCGCGGTCTGGTGCTCGGCCTGGCCACCCCTGACCGCGAACCGGGCGACCACACCGTCGCCGGGGTCGCGGTCGTCCTGCTCTCCCTGCTGACCGCCCCCGGCCAGGCCGACGGCGGCTCGGGCCGGGACGCCGCCCTCGTCCGGCTGCTGCTGGGCGCCGATCCGGCCACCACCGCCGCCGAACTCGGCGGCGACCGGTGGACCGCGGTCCGGGCCCGCCCCGGCCGCGGCGGCGCGACCCCGTTCGCCACGGCCGCCCTCGGCGCGGCCCTCGGCAGCCCGCTCGTCGATCCGGCACCCGACGGGACCGTCCGCGTCCTGCTCCCCCGCGCGGTGGACGACGTGCCCGCGCAGCCGGGCTGGGTGCTCGGGGTCGGCGGCCCGGCCGGACCCGGCGGCCTCGCGGACTCCGACGCGCAGGCCGCGCGGGCGCTGGACACGGCGACAGCGGCCCGCCGGGACGTGGCCGTGCACCGTCCGGGCCCGCTGACCGCGCTGGTCCCGCCCGCCGAGGCCGCCACCCACGCCCGGACGCTGCTCGCCCCGCTGGCCGGCGCGCCCGCGCTCCGCGAGACCCTGCGGGCCTGGCTGTCGCTGCACGGGAGCTGGGACCGTACCGCTGCGGCGCTCGGCATCCACCGGAACACCGTCCGCCAGCGCATCGCCCGCTGCGCCGCCCTCCTCGGCACGCCCGCCACCCGCACAACTGCGACCGCCCCCGCCGATACCGCCTCCGCCGACACCCTTCCCGCCGATACTGTTCCCGCCGATCTGGACGACGCGGATGTCCGCGCGGAGCTGTGGTTCGCCCTGCGGTCCCTGCCCTGACCCCGGCCGGCCGCGGGTTCCCGGCCCCGCCCGGGCCGGTCCGAAGCCCGCGGCCATCGCCCCGGCGACTCTGGACAGGCCCCGTGACCTACGGGTAACTTCGGCCACGGGCCACGTCTGAGCAAGCGCTTAGCCAACGGCTCGCCGCACGGCACACAGGACACAGGACACAGCACCCGGGGACAGCCGCAGGCACCGCGAGAAGGAGGGCGTTCATGCGCCGCACCGTGTACAACGAGGACCACGAGGCGTTCCGCGAGACCATCCGCGCCTTCATCGAGGCCGAGGTCGTTCCCGTGTACGACGATTGGTACACGGCCGGGCAGGCGCCCCGCGACTTCTACTACAAGCTCGGCGAGCTGGGCGTCTTCGGTATCGAGGTGCCCGAGGAGTACGGCGGCGCCGGCGAGACGTCGTTCAAGTTCCAGGCGGTCATCACCGAGGAGACCGCACGGGCCGCGGTCTCCTTCGGCGGTTCCGGGGTGCATGTCGCGCTCTGCCTCCCCTATCTGCTGGAGTACGGCACCGAGGAGCAGAAGAAGCGCTGGCTGCCCGACTTCGTCTCCGGCTCCGCCATGTACGCGATCGCGATGACCGAACCCGGCACCGGCTCCGATCTGGCCGGTATGAAGACCACCGCCAAGCTCTCCGAGGACGGCACGCACTACGTCCTCAACGGCGCGAAGACCTTCATCACCGGCGGTGTCCACGCCGACCGGGTCATCGTCTGCGCCCGGACCGCGCCGCCGAGCCCCGAGGACCGCCGCCACGGCATATCCCTGTTCGTCGTGGACACAAAGCTGCCCGGGTACGCGGTCGGCCGCAAGCTCGACAAGCTGGGCCTGCGCACCTCGGACACCGCCGAACTGTCCTTCACGGACGTCAGGGTCCCCGCCGAGGACCTGCTGGGCGCGGAGCACCAGGGCTTCTCCTACCTGGGCCGGAATCTGCCGCAGGAGCGGCTGGCGATCGCCGTCGGCGCCTATGCGCAGGCCAAGGCCGCAATCCGGTTCGCCCGCCAGTACGTCACCGACCGCACGGTCTTCGGACAGCCGGTGGCCGCCTTCCAGAACACCAAGTTCGAACTGGCCGCCTGCCAGGCCGAGGTGGACGCCGCCGAGGCCGTCGCCGACCGCGCCCTGGAGGCCCATGACGCGGGCGAGCTGACCGCCGCCGAAGCCGCGTCGGCGAAGCTGTTCTGCACCGAGGTCGCCCACCGGGTGATCGACCGCTGCCTCCAGCTCCACGGCGGCTACGGCTATATGAACGAGTACCCGATCGCCCGCCTGTACGCGGACAACCGCGTCAACCGGATCTACGGCGGCACCAGCGAAGTGATGAAGTCGATCATCGCCAAGTCCATGGGCCTCTGAGGCGACGGGACGCAACGCCCCATGAGCACCGCACCACCCTCCGGGCCCGGGGAACCGGCCCCGGGCCCGGACACCGCACTGGACGATCTGCTCGGTCTGCTCGACCTCGAACCGATCGAGCGGGATATCTTCCGCGGCCGGTCCCGCCCGACGATCGTCCCCCGGGTCTTCGGCGGCCAGGTGGCGGCCCAGGCCCTGGTGGCCGCGGGCCGTACCGTCCCCGCCGACCGGGGCGCGCACTCCCTGCACGCGTACTTCCTGCGCATGGGGGACCCCGGCGCGCCCATCGTCTACACCGTCGACCGGATCCGCGACGGGATGTCCTTCACCACCCGGCGGGTGGTCGCCGTCCAGCACGGCCGGCCGATCTTCCACCTCTCGGCCTCGTTCCAGAGGTACGAGGAGGGGCTGGACCACCAGGCGCCGATGCCGCCCGCGCCGGACCCCGACTCCCTGCCGACGGCAGCCGAGGCCCTGCCCTCGTACGCCCGGCACTTCACCGATCCGGCGACCGCGGAACGCCTCCTGGAGGCTCGGGCGGCGGTCGATCTGCGGTACGCCAACCCGCCGCCGTACGCCACCGTCGGCGAGGTCCGCGAACCCCGTTCGCAGGTCTGGTTCCGCACCGCGGGCAAACTCGACGACGATCCGCTGCTCCACGTCTGCCTGGCGACGTACGTCTCCGATATGACCCTGCTGGACTCGGTGCTGCTGGCCCACGGGCGCGGCGGCTGGGCCGTCGGCGACGTGATGGGCGCGTCCCTGGACCACGCGATGTGGTTCCACCGGCCGTTCCGCGCCGACGAATGGCTGCTGTACGACCAGGAGTCGCCGTCCGCGGCCGGTGGCCGGGGGCTCGGCCAGGCCCGAATCTGGACCCGGGACGGACGGCTCGCGATCTCGGTCATCCAGGAGGGGGTCATCCGGGCGCTGGGCTGAGCCCCGCCGCCGCAGTCCCCTCGGCCGACGGTCGGCGGCATGGTGAACGGCGCGGAGCCGGCCCCGGGCCGCGGGGCGTGGCGCACCGGCCGGATCGCCCGCGCCGCATACGGTCCGCCGTATGACCGACTCGGACGTCCGGCCCCGCTCCGCTCCCCCGCCGCCGGAGCCGGAGCGGCCGGAGAGCGTCACGACGGTGGTCGTCGCCGCCGTGGCCAATCTCGGCATCGCGGCCGCCAAGGCCGTCGCGGGCCTGCTCAGCGGCTCCAGCGCCATGCTCTCCGAGGCCGCGCATTCGGTCGCCGACACGGTCACCGAGGTGATGCTGCTGACCGCCCTGCGGCGCAGCGAACGGCCGCCCGACGAGGACCACCCCCTCGGCTACGGCCCGGAGCGGTACATCTGGGCGCTGCTCGCCGCGGTCGCCACCTTCGTCGGCGGCGCGGTGTTCTCGGTGTACGACGGGATCCACACGCTCGCCCACGGCGAGGAGCCGGGCGACCCCCTGCTGTCGTACGTGGTCCTCGGCGTCGCCTTCGTACTGGAGGCCCTGTCGCTGCGGACCGGGCTGCGCCAGGTCCGGGCGGAGGCGGCCGGTCTCGGGGTCCCCGCGAAGCACTATCTGCGGTTCACCCCGGACACGGCCGTCAAGGCGGTGGTGATGGAGGACTCGGCGGCGCTGGCGGGTCTGCTGCTCGCCGCGGCCGGGCTGCTCGGCACGCAGCTCACCGGCTCGGCGGTGCCCGACGGCATCGCGTCGGTCCTGATCGGACTGCTGCTGGTGTACGTGGCCTGGGTGCTCGGCCGCAGCAATGCCGGGCTGCTGATCGGCAGGCCGCTGCCGCGGGCGCTGCGGGACGCGGTCCGCGAGGAGATCCTGACGGTGCCGCACATCGTGGCGGTGCTGGAGCTGACGACGCTGATCCAGGGGCCGCGGGAGGTGCTGGTGGCGGCGAAGGTCGACTTCCGGGACGCGTCGAGCGCCCGCCAGGTGGAGTGGGCGTGCGAGGAGGCGGAGCAGCAGGTACGGGAGCGGTTCCCGGCGGTCCGGCGGGTCTATCTGGACCCGACGCCCGGTATCGCGGGGGAACGGGACGCGAGCGCCGGGCGCCCGGAAGGCGCGGCTCCGGAAGGCGCGGGCCCGGGCTCGGGACCGGAAAGCCCGGGAACGGAAAGCCCGGGAACGGAAAACTCAGGACCGGAGAATCCGGGAACGGAGAACCCGGGAACGGAGAACCCGGGAACGGAAGGCGGCGGCCCGGAGCCCGGGGCCCGGTGATGCGTCCCGGCCCCGCCGTTCCCGGCTCCCGCGGGGTCAGACCGCCAGGCCCGCCGCGTCCAGCAGATAGTCCGTCATGGGCTCGTAGAACCGCGGGTCGTAGACATGGTCGTCGAGGGGGACGGTCACCTGGAGGGCGCCCTCGGCCTCACCGATGAAGAGCGCGGGATCGTTGGAGTCCGCGTAGCCGACGGTGTCGAAGCCGCGCTGTGCGGCGCAGCCCGCCCAGCCGTGGTCGGCCACGACCAGATCGGGCAGCGGGCTGCCGTCGCGGGCGAGCCCGTCGAGGATCGCGGCCATCGGCACCGGCGAGTGGGTGTGCCACAGGGTCGCGCCGCGCTCCAGCACGGCGACCCCGGCGACCTGGTAGACCATGCCGTCGTCGGCCTGGAGTCCGCCCGGGATCGCGACGATCTCGCAGCCCGCGGCGCGCAGCGCGTCGGCGGTCCTGCGGTGGACGTCGAGGAGGCCACCGGGGTGCCCGGTGGCGAAGAGGACCCGCTCCCGTCCGGCGGCGGCCTTGCGGAGCCGGGCCGCAAGCCGGTCCAGACCGGCCACGGTCAGCTCGGGGTCGATGGTGTCCTGGCCCGCGCGGTGCTCCGGGTCGTCGCTGACACCGCACCGCTCGGCCATCACGGCGAGCACGTCCTGCTCGTCCGTCCAGCGGTCGCCCAGTTCGAGGCCCAGCCAGTAGTGCCGGTCGCCGTTGGCGAGCCGGCGGTAGTGGGAGAGGTTGTTGTCGCGGGGTGTGGCGACGTCGCCCGCGATGCGGGTGCGGACGAGATGCTCGACGAGGGCGGCACGGCTGGGTATCGGCATGGTCACCATTGTGCCGTCACGGCCGCGCGGACGCCGGAGACCGAGGGGGCGCCCGGAAAGCGACCACGGGGGAACCCGGATCCGACCACTCGACACCACGGCACCACGGCACCACAGTGTCACGACGTCACGGCACCACAACGTCAGGGCGTCACAACGTCACAACGTCAGGGCATCAGGGCATCAGGGCATCAGGGCGTCAGGGATGCGAACGCGCCGTGCGCGAGCCTCCGGAGCAGCGTCTCGGTACGGGCGCGCGCCGCCGCGCCCCCGTCGGCCCGGGTGCCCAGGTGCGGGGTGGAGTTCAGCAGCCCGAAGACGGCGTGGACGGCGGCGCGGGCCTCGGCCTCCGGCACCTCGGGGTGGAGTTCCCGTACCGCGGTCACCCAGAGTTCGGCGTACTGCCGCTGGAGCTGCCGGACCAGCTTGCGGTCGCTCTCGCGGAGCCGGTCCAGCTCCCGGTCGTGCAGCGTGATCAGCGGCCGGTCGTCGAGCGCGAAGTCGATATGGCCGTCGATGAGGGAGGCCAGCAGCACCCCGGGGTCCTCGGCCGCTTCCTGGACCCGCAGCCTGCCGCCGCTCAGCAGCCGTTCGCTGATGCCGACGAGCAGCTCGGCGAGCATCGCCTCCTTGCCCGCGAAATGGCGGTAGAGGCCGGGGCCGCTGATGCCGACGGCGGCCCCTATCTCGTCCACGCCGACGCCGTGGAATCCGCGCTCCGCGAAGAGCCGCGCGGCCTCTTTGAGGATCTGCTCGCGGCGGGTGGGCGCGTCCGTCCTGGTGCTCATGGAAAACAATTCTAGACAAGCTGGTTAGCGATCGTTAACCTGGGAACCGAGTGTTAACGCTCATTAACTGACGCCGTCCGGGCAAGGGGGCTCGACTCGATGCACCAGACACCCGTGCCGCCACGGCAGGCGCCCGTCCTGACGAGCGCCGCCGACCCGGCGTCCGCGGCCTGGCAGGCCAATGAGGCGGGCCACCGGGAGCTGGCGGACGCGCTGCGGACGGCGCTCGCCGCGGCCCGGCTCGGCGGCGGCGAGAAGGCCCGCGCCCGGCATACCGCCCGGGGCAAGCTGCTCCCCCGCGACCGGGTCGACACCCTGCTCGACCCCGGCTCCCCCTTCCTGGAGCTGGCCCCCCTCGCGGCCCACGGGATGTACGACGGGCAGGCGCCGGCCGCCGGAGTGGTGGCGGGCATCGGCCGGGTCGCCGGGCGCGAGACGGTGATCGTCGCCAATGACGCGACCGTCAAGGGCGGGACGTACTACCCGATGACGGTCAAGAAGCATCTGCGGGCCCAGGAGGTGGCCCTGGAGAACCGGCTGCCGTGCGTCTATCTGGTGGACTCGGGCGGCGCCTTCCTGCCCCTCCAGGACGAGGTCTTCCCGGACCGGGAGCACTTCGGCCGGATCTTCTACAACCAGGCCCGGATGTCCGGCGCGGGCATCCCGCAGATCGCCGCGGTCCTCGGTTCCTGCACGGCGGGCGGGGCGTACGTCCCCGCGATGAGCGACGAGGCCGTGATCGTACGGAACCAGGGCACGATCTTCCTGGGCGGCCCGCCCCTGGTGAAGGCCGCCACCGGCGAGGTCGTCACCGCGGAGGAGCTGGGCGGCGGCGAGGTGCACTCCCGGATCTCCGGGGTCACCGACCATCTCGCGGAGGACGACGCCCATGCGCTGCGTATCGTCCGGACCATCGTGGAGACGCTCCCGGCCCGCGGCCCGCTCCCGTGGACGGTCGCGCCCGTCGAGGAGCCGGCCGCCGATCCGGCCGGGCTCTACGGGGCGGTGCCCGTCGACCCGCGGACTCCGTACGACGTCCGGGAGGTGATCGCCCGGATCACCGACGGCTCCCGGTTCGCCGAGTTCAAGTCCGAGTTCGGGCAGACGCTGGTGACCGGTTTCGCCCGGATCCACGGCCATCCCGTCGGCATCGTGGCGAACAACGGCATCCTGTTCGCGGAGTCCGCCCAGAAGGGTGCGCATTTCATCGAGCTGTGCGACCAGCGCGGTATCCCGCTGCTCTTCCTCCAGAACATCTCCGGCTTCATGGTCGGCAAGGACTACGAGCACGGCGGGATCGCCAAGCACGGCGCCAAGATGGTGACCGCCGTCGCGTGTACGAGGGTGCCCAAGCTGACGGTCGTCGTCGGCGGTTCCTACGGCGCGGGGAACTACTCGATGTGCGGCCGGGCCTACTCGCCGCGCTTCCTGTGGATGTGGCCCAACGCCAAGATCTCCGTCATGGGCGGCGAGCAGGCCGCGTCCGTGCTGGCGACGGTCCGGCGCGATCAGGCCGAGGCCCGTGGCGAGGAGTGGCCGGCCGCCGACGAGGAGGCGTTCAAGGCCCCCATCCGCAGCCGGTACGAGGAGCAGGGCAGCGCCTACTACGCCACGGCCCGGCTCTGGGACGACGGGATCATCGACCCGCTGGAGACCCGCCGGGTGCTGGGGCTCGCGCTGACCGTCTGCGCGAACGCGCCCCTGCCCGCCAAGGACCCGTCGGCGCCGGGTTTCGGCGTCTTCCGGATGTGAGGGGCACCGTGACCATGTTCGACACCGTCCTCGTGGCCAACCGGGGCGAGATCGCGGTCCGCGTCATCCGGACCCTGCGGACCCTCGGCATCCGCTCGGTCGCCGTGTTCAGCGATGCCGACGCCGGGGCCCGGCATGTACGGGAAGCGGACACCGCGGTCCGGATCGGCCCGGCGCCCGCCGCCGAGAGCTATCTCTCCGTCCCACGGCTGCTGGAGGCCGCGGCCAGGACCGGCGCCGGGGCGGTCCACCCCGGGTACGGCTTCCTCGCGGAGAACGCCGCCTTCGCCCGCGCCTGCGCGGATGCCGGACTGGTCTTCATCGGCCCCCCGCCGGACGCGATCGCCCTGATGGGCGACAAGATCCGGGCCAAGGAGACGGTCCGGGCCGCCGGGGTGCCGGTGGTCCCCGGTTCCTCCGGATCCGGGCTGACCGACGGCGAACTGGCCGCGGCGGCCCGGGAGATCGGGATGCCGGTCCTCTTCAAACCGTCCGCGGGCGGCGGCGGCAAGGGCATGCGGCTGACCCGGCTGGAATCCGCCCTCTTCGACGAGATCGCGGCGGCCCGCCGGGAGGCCCGCGCCTCCTTCGGCGACGACACCCTGCTGGTGGAGCGGTGGATCGACCGGCCCCGCCATATCGAGATCCAGGTCCTCGCCGACGGGCACGGCCGGGTGCTCCACCTCGGCGAGCGCGAATGCTCCCTCCAGCGCCGCCACCAGAAGGTCATCGAGGAGGCTCCGTCCGTCCTGCTCGACGAGGAGACCCGGGCGGCCATGGGCGAGGCGGCCGTCCAGGCGGCCCGTTCCTGCGGCTACACCGGCGCCGGGACGGTCGAGTTCATCGTCCCCGGCAGCAACCCCTCCGACTACTTCTTCATGGAGATGAACACCCGTCTCCAGGTCGAACACCCCGTCACGGAACTGGTCACCGGCCTCGACCTGGTCGAGTGGCAGGTACGGATCGCGGCGGGCGAGCCCCTGCCGTACGAACAGCGGGACATCGCGCTCACCGGCCATGCGGTCGAGGCCCGGATCTGCGCCGAGGACCCCTCGCGCGGTTTCCTCCCCTCCGGCGGTACGGTCCTCGCCCTCAGCGAACCGGACGGCGCCGGGGTGCGCACCGACTCCGGGCTGAGCCCCGGCACCGAGGTCTCCAGCCTCTACGACCCGATGCTCTCCAAGGTGATCGCGTACGGCCCCGACCGGCCCACCGCCCTGCGCCGGCTGCGGGCCGCCCTCGGCGAGACGGTCACCCTCGGCGTCCCCACCAACGCGGGCTTCCTGCGCCGACTGCTGGCCCATCCCGCGGTCGTCGCGGGCGACCTGGACACGGGTCTGGTGGAGCGGGAGGCGGACGGGCTGCTGCCGGACGCCGTCCCGGCCGAGGTGTACGCGGCGGCCGCGGCGGTACGGGCGGCGGCGCTCGCCCCCGCTCCCGACGCCGCCGGCTGGACCGACCCCTTCGGCCGGCCCGACGGCTGGCGGCTCGGGGGCACCCCGGCACCGCTCGCGTTCCCCCTGCGAGTGACGGGAGGTGAACCCGTCGTACAGGAAGCCCCCGCGACGGCGGTGGTCACCGCCGGCACGGTCACCGTCACCCTCGACGGCATCACCCACACCTTCCGCCGCGCGGCCGACTGGCTGGGTCGGGACGGCGACTCCTGGCACATCAGGGACCACGACCCGGTCGCCGCCTCCCTGTCGGCCGCCGGGCACGCGGGCGCCGACACCCTCGCGGCGCCCATGCCCGGCACGGTGACGGTGGTCAAGGTCGCCGTCGGCGACGAGGTCACGGCCGGGCAGAGCCTGCTGGTCGTGGAGGCGATGAAGATGGAGCACACGATCTCCGCACCGCACGCGGGGACCGTCACCGAACTGGATGTGACGCCCGGGGCGACCGTGGCCATGGACCAGGTGCTGGCCGTGGTCACGCCATCGGAAGGGGACGGACGATGAGCGCCCCCGGACTGCCGATGCGATTCCCGGCCCCCGGCCTGCCGGCCCGGGTCACGATCCACGAGGTCGGCCCCCGGGACGGCCTCCAGAACGAGAAGACCACCATCCCCACCCCGGCGAAGGCCGAATTCGTCCACCGGCTGGCCGCCGCCGGGCTCACCACCATCGAGGCGACCAGCTTCGTCCACCCCTCCTGGGTGCCCCAACTGGCCGACGCGGAGGAGCTGTACCCCCTCCTCGGTGATCTGCCCGGCGTCCGGCTGCCCGTCCTCGTACCCAATGAGAGGGGTCTGGAGCGGGCGGTGGCGCTCGGCGCCCGGAGCATCGCCGTCTTCGGCTCCGCGACCGAGACCTTCGCCCGGCGGAACCTCAACCGGACCGTCGACGAGTCCCTCGCCATGTTCGAACCCGTGATCGGCCGGGCCAAGGCCGACGGGATCCGGGTCCGCGGCTATCTCTCCATGTGCTTCGGCGACCCCTGGGAGGGCCCTGTCCCCCTCCGCCAGGTCGTCCGGATCGCCCGACAGCTCTACGACCTGGGCTGCGACGAACTCTCCCTCGGCGACACCATCGGCACCGCCACCCCCGGCCATGTCCGGGCCCTGCTCGACCGGCTCGGCGAGGAGGGCGTGCCCGTCTCCGCCCTGGCCGTCCACTTCCACGACACCTACGGCCAGGCCCTCGCCAACACCCTCGCCGCGCTGGAGCGGGGCATCACCACCGTCGACGCCTCCGCGGGCGGCCTCGGCGGCTGCCCCTACGCCCGCAGCGCCACGGGCAATCTCGCGACCGAGGATCTGGTGTGGATGCTCCAGGGCCTCGGCATCGAGACCGGCGTCGACCTCGGCCTGCTCGCCGCCACCAGCTCCTGGATGGCCGAGAAGCTGGGCCGCCCCAGCCCGTCCCGCACCGTCCGCGCCCTGTCCCCCAAGGAGTGACCCCATGCCTCTGGACCACCGGCTCACCCCCGAGCACGAGGAACTCCGCCGCACCGTGGAGGAGTTCGCCCACGAGGTGATCGCTCCCAAGATCGGTGACCTGTACGAGCGCCATGAATTCCCGTACGAGATCGTCCGCGAAATGGGCCGCATGGGCCTGTTCGGGCTGCCGTTCCCGGAGGAGTACGGCGGGATGGGCGGCGACTACCTGGCCCTCGGCATCGCCCTGGAGGAACTCGCCCGGGTCGACTCCTCCGTCGCGATCACCCTGGAGGCGGCGGTCTCCCTCGGCGCCATGCCGGTCTACCGCTTCGGTACGGAGGAACAGCGCCGCACCTGGCTGCCGCGGCTCTGCTCCGGGGAGCTGCTGGGGGCCTTCGGGCTCACCGAACCCGAAGGCGGCTCCGACGCGGGCGGCACCCGTACGACCGCCGTCCTGGACGGCGACGAGTGGGTGATCAACGGCTCCAAATGCTTCATCACCAACGCGGGCACCGATATCACCGGCCTGATCACGGCCACCGCGGTCACCGGCCGCGGCACGGACGGCCGTCCGGAGATCTCCTCCGTCATCGTCCCCTCCGGCACCCCCGGCCTCACGATCGCCCCCGCCTACTCCAAGGTCGGCTGGAACGCCTCCGACACCCGCGAACTCTCCTTCGACGGCGTCCGGGTCCCGGCGGCCAATCTGCTGGGCGAGGAGGGCCGGGGGTACGCCCAGTTCCTCCGCATCCTCGACGAGGGCCGCATCGCGATCTCCGCCCTCGCCACCGGGCTGGCCCAGGGCTGTGTCGACGAATCCGTGAAGTACGCCAAGGAGCGCCACGCCTTCGGCCGCCCCATCGGCGCCAACCAGGCGATCCAGTTCAAGATCGCGGACATGGAGATGCGGGCCCACATGGCCCGCGTCGGCTGGCGCGACGCCGCGTCCCGGCTGGTCGCGGGCGAACCCTTCAAGAAGGAGGCGGCGGTGGCGAAGCTCTACTCGTCGACGGTCGCGGTCGACAACGCCCGCGACGCCACCCAGATCCACGGCGGCTACGGCTTTATGAACGAGTACCCGGTGGCCCGTATGTGGCGCGACTCGAAGATCCTGGAAATCGGCGAGGGCACGAGCGAGGTCCAACGCATGCTGATCGCCCGCGAACTGGGCCTCTGACCCGGACGCCTGGGGTGGCCCACCCCCGAGGCGCGGGCCGCCCCCGGGTGGTGTCCGCCCTTGCCCGGCGCGGGTTTCTTCGGCGGTTGGTCACGGTTGCGACGGGGGGTAGGTCGCGGTCTTTGTCCGGTGCGGGTGGGTCGGATGCCTCCGGGCTCACCTCCTCGGGGCCGGCGATGCACCGCCCGAGGGCGAACCCACCTGCTCACCGGTCCCCTGCGGGGGCGACCCTGCACGCCCCTCCCCCGTCACTCGACTTGCCCCGTCACTCAAGGCCCCTGAGTCCGGGAGTTACCCGATCTCGTCCTCGGGGGACGGTCCGGCGCCGTACCGTACGGCGTCCTCGGGGCATGCGTACTGCACCATCGGGGGTCCACTGGTGCGCTCGGTGACCCCGACGACAACGGGCACGGTGGTGGTACGCCCGCAGCGGACACAGGGCGCGGTGAACGGTTCCGGCGCGCTGGTGAGCAAGGCTTCGCGGGTCATGGTGACGCGTCCGGAAGGCACATGAATTCGTCACTGGTCGGCGGATACCACCGCACCACGTCGTCGACGCGGCCGGACGGTTTTCCCCACTCGGCTGCGACGGGTACGTCGTCGTGTGCCGGATGGCGACGGAGCAGCACACGGCAGTCGGTGGCAACCGTCCCGTCTCCTGCTTCCTCCGCCCGCGCCAGGAGAGTGCGGAGCCTCGCGCACTCGTAACAGTCGTCTTGCCGGTTCACCGGTGTCCCCCCGCACGCTGGTTGGCTTCCTCCACCCGGGGGCGCAGCCGCGCCATGGTGGGGCTGTACGACCAGTCGTCGCGGCTGGTGCTTTCGTCCGCCGGGGCCGCGTCGGGGCACTTCGCGCTCCCGCGTTCGCACGGCGGCCATGTGAACACCATGGGTACGGGGCTCTTCACTCCATCTGCGCCCACGCCTTCACTCCTCTCTGTAGTCATTCCACTACCAAGGGGGGTCAGGGTGACCTACAGTCGGAACCTCTTCAACATGCCGGGCAAGAACCTCTCTCGTCGTATCGGTCGGCCCACCGGGCGGAAATACCGTCGGATTGGCAAAAGCATCACCGTCAACGTTTCCAGCCAATCGATGTCTGCCTGAATCACGATCCAATCAGAATCGAATTAGACACGAACTTCCCCGGCACCAGCAAGAACCGCCTCAGAAGCGATCCGGCTTGCCATATCCCGAGGAGCACAGGCTCCCATTCGGAAGAATCGCGGCTGCTGGCGACGAATAAAATCGTGCGGACCGCTGAATTCATGGAGCTGGATCACACTTGACCCCCTCTCGACTTCCAGAGCTTGCTGTAGAGATCGAATGCCGATTCAAAAGCCCCGCCAGGACATGCCTGGCGGGGCCCAAATTTTGCTACCACTATGTGATGGGATGAGCTTCCTTGCGGAAGGACTGCTTCTTTCCGTATCTAAGGACTGCCTTCGCCGGACGACGATTCAAGGTAGGTGATTCCGCGGCTAGTCAGGCACCATCGCGGACCCGTTCCGCGAGGCTCGCTGTTGTCTTCTTGAATCAACCCTTGATCGGAAATCCGTCGGAGTTCTGCGAGGATTCCACTTTCTATGATGGCACCCCGCCGCCCCAATTCAAAATCGATGGTCCGCGTGTCCCAATACCCACGACCATCACGTACGACCTCAAGCACAAGATGTGTCGGGATTACATTCACATTCATCACCTCACACTTGGATGATAGAGCTCGTTCGGAGCACCCTTCCGCGTCAAACCATAATCCTTCAGCGCCTGAGTGTGAAGCTCATCCCATAGCTCATAAGAATCGACTTCAGGCTGTCCGCTTGGATAGCCCGCCTTGCGATAGAGAACCGATTCACGGAGTTCGTGAGTGTAGAACTTGAGATCATGCGATGTCGCTTTAAGTTCGCCCGATGAAATCGAACGCAGGCGATCCAGCATACCTTGTTCTGCGGCTTCGAGCGGACCACCATCCGTGAATCGCGATAGATGTTTCTCGACAGCATTCACGCCGCTTTCGTTGATCTTTGCGCGTTCCCAGCTCAGAGTGTTGCAGTTGTGAACGAGGACCGGCGCGGCTCCAGCCAGCACATAGTACGCGTGCAGGTCGGTGATGGTGAGGTCGTGGGTGCGCTGCCGCTTCTCGAAGTAGCGGGTGTCGTCCAGGGTTGCGTTAGCACCCTCAGGTGTGGTCAGCCGCATGCCCGGCTTGAGGTTGCCGGCCTTGACCCAGTCGCGTTCCGATTCGACCCAGAAGGGGTGGGTCGTGGTGGAGATCAGAGAGGACGTTACGCCGTTTGCGGTGATGGTGAGGTCGACGAAGTCTTTGTCGTCTTCGGTGACGATGGTTCCGGAGACGTTGCGGATTACTTCTTTACCGGTCTTGGGATCGGTTGTGATGATCTTATCGCCAGGCCTGACGTCTTCGATCCGTTTTGTCGATCCGTCGGCGAGTAGGACCCGGGTGCCAGGCAGGAAGCTATGACAGTCGTCATCGTCGTCGGACCTCTTTTTGTCCTTCGCTTGAGACGCTGCGAGCTTATCCCTGGCTCTGTCGAGCTTCTTGGAGGTGTCGTATGCCTTTTTCACTCCGAAGACAATGTCTCCGAGGAGCCCTAGGTTGCGCGGAGCCTGTGTAAAGTTCGCGATTCCAACCTTGACAAATTTGATGCCCACTCGGTATTCAATAACCGCGCGGAGCGTGTCACCGCAGGTGTCCATATTTCCGCTGGAGATACAGTCGAGGGCGGCCGTTACGCCGAGTAGTTCCAGCCGCTCCTCGCCCAACTCCTTTGCGGTGTCCATTATCTTCTGCTTGGCCTTGTTGTGTGCCGCCTGGGCGTTATTGACCTCTTTCTGGGCTTTTTGGGTTTCCTTGCTGGGGCCGCTGCTGCCGCCCCCGCTGCCTGTCGATGAGGAGGAATCTTCCTTGGGCTTGTTGGGGTTGGGAGGGCAGGCGGGGTCGTCGCGGCCTCCGCAGGCGAGTTTCAGGCCTGTCGGGTCGGAATAGGTAGTGGGGTTGTCGTTGGCGTAGGAGTAGCCGTTCATCTGCTGCGGGTCGTTCACGTCGATGATCGGGTCGACGGATATGAACTTTCCGAGCGCTGAGTCGTACTGTCGTGCGCCAATATTGGTGAGGCCCGTATCGGCGTCGATCGTTCCGCCGACAAAGCCCTTCTGGCCCGGCCAGGCCCCGGGCTGCGCCGAGCCTGCCCGCTCGTTGCCGTAGGGGTCCAGACGGCGTTGGGTGACCGCGCCGGTGGTGGCGTCGATGGCGATATCGCCCGTGCCGTGCTGGTCCGCGGCGAGGAAGGAGACCTTGCCGGCGGTGCGGACGGCGACGGCCTGGCCCGCGTGGCTGTAGTAGCGGGTGCCCTGGGGGGTGGCGCCTGTGGTCAAGGGGAGGTGGAGTTCCGTGCCTCCCGGCAGGTAGACGGTGGTGCCGGACGAGTCTTCTCGCTTGAGGCGGTTTCCCTGGGTGTCGTAGAGGAATGTCGTCGACTTGGACTCGTTGACGTTCGGGGTCGTCAGGTCGTCGGGATCGGTGATCTCGCCGACCTTGCCCTCGGAGTTCCACTGCAACGTCTGGGTATTGCCGCTGATCTTGCGCTGGGTGGTGTTACCGGACGCGTCGTAGGCGAAGTGGGAGTCCTGCTGGCCCGTGGGAGTGGTCTCGGAGACCTTGGTGACGGCGTGCGGGCCGCCGTCACCGGCTTCCTTGGGCGTGCCGTTCTGGTTGGCGTCGGCGTATGCGTAGGTGCGGACGATGTCCTTCGACGCGTCACGGCCGGTGTCGTGGCGGATTTCCTTGCTGCGGTTGCCGATCTTGTCGAAGGAGTACGACGTCCAGTACGGGGACGGCCCGCCGAGGGGATTGACCCCGGGTTTGGCGTCGGTGCAGGCGGTCGGTGTCTTGCCCGCGTACTCGGGGGTGGCCATACCGACGGTGCCGGAGCCTGCCGCGGTGGTCGCGTTGGCTTCGGGGGTCCAGATCTCGGTGAGCCTGCGCTGGCCGTCGTAGGCGTAGCACTGGAGGTCGATCGCCGAAGCGCTGCTGGTGTTCGCGGTGTCGGAGACCGAGAGGACGTTTCCTGACAGGTCGTAGGAGGCGCGGACGTCCTTTGCCGCCCGGCCCAGGCCTTCTACGGTGACCAGCTGGCGTTCGAGGCGGTCGGTGCCCTTCTCGTAGAAGAAGTGCTGCTCGGACTGCTTGGCACCGGTATTGAGAGTGAGGGTGGAGAGCTGGCTGGTGGGTGTCCAGGCCGTTCGGGTGACGTAGCTGTGGTTTCCGGTGAGAGTGACGGGCCTCTGGAGCTCGTCGTAGGTGGTGACCAGGGTCTCCTGAGGCAGTCCTCCCATCCCGGGCAGACCGGTCGACTTGACCGTGCCGTCGGCGTTGTAGGTGGTGGTGTAGATGAAGTTGCCCTTGAGCGCGCCTTCGGTGTCGGGCACCTGGAAGAGCTGCTGGGTGGGCCGGTAGAAGCTGTCGAACCGGACGGTGGTGGAGCCGAAGTACTTGTCCGCGCTGACGTAGCGGTAGGAGGCGTACGGGTATCCGAGGGCGCCGGCCCGGTCGTACTTGGTCTCTGTCAGCTTGGGGTCCGTGCTCGCCGTACCGTCGTGGGTGGTCAGCGGGCGGCTGAGGATGTCGTAGGCGGTGGTGACGGATTTTCCGCGGGCGTCCGTCGTGGTGGTCGGCCGGTCGGCGGTGTCGTATGCGGTGGTCGTGGTGCCGGCGTCCGGGTCGGTCGCCTTGGTCTTACGGCCGAGCTGGTCGTACTCGTAGGTCCAGACGTTGTTGTCGTCGTCCGTGACGGTCGCGAGCTGGCCGGCGGGCCGGTAGGTGTAGGTGGTGCTGGTGTGAGTGCCGAGGGGGCCGCTGACGACCGGAGCCGCGCTCTCGAAGCGGCGCAGTTCGGTGAGCTGTCCGGCTTCATTGGTGATCGACGTGGTCGGAATGCCGCCCTGCGGGGGGTCGGTGTGGACGCGGTCGCCCTCTGCCGTGGAGTCGTAGCTCGTCGTCGTACGCCACTGTTCGTGACCGGCGATGGCGGAGATCTCGACGACAGGGCGTCCCATACCGTCGTACTGGTTCAGGGTCTGGGCGCCGACTTCACCGTCGGGTGTGTTGACCAGGTTGTCGGAGGGGGCGCCCAGGGCGTTGTAGGTGGTGTTGGCCTTGGCGATCCTGCCGTGGCCGTCGTACCAGACGTCGGCCATCATGCGAGTGCCGTTGGGACCCTCGGTCTGGTGCTGGCGGGGGCGCAGCAGCGAGTCGAAGAGCTCGTACTCGGGCGGGTTGTAGGCGCCGCTGTTGCCGATCTTCTCCGTCTTGATGGCGGAGGTCGCGTCCTGGCGGATGAGGTAGGAGTACCGGATGTTGGGGAGGTTGACAGCTTTCAGGCGGTCGGGCTGCCATACCGCGGCCAGACGGCCGAGGGCGTCGTACTCGTAGTCGACGCGCCGGCTGTTGGTGTCGGTACGGCCCAGGGGTTGCCCCCATGCGGGCGTGAGGTCCGTGGTGACAACGTGGCCTGCGGGGTTTCTGACGGTGTTCTTGGTGGTGAGGCCGTTGGTCTCGGTATAGGTGTAAGTGGTGGTGGCCTTGACGGGCTTCGTGGGGTCGGTGGTGTCAGCCGGGACGCGCTCGTCGGTCTGGCTGAGCGGTCGGCCGTCGTCGTCGTAGGTCGAGATTCCGGTGATCTGGTAGGTGGCCTTGGTGCCGTCGTGGGCGGTGAGCCGCTCGGACTGGGTGGCCAGACCGCGGGTGGGCGCCTCGCCGAGCTTCTTGCCGTCGTACAGAGTCCGCACGTCGCTGACGACCTGGGTGCCGCGCTTGGGTGTGACGGTGCAGGCGACGGAGACGGTCTCGACCCGGCTCGGCAGGTTGCGGAGGTTGAGATCAGGATTGTCAGCGTATTCGGTGCGGGTGCACCGGTCGTCGGCGGTTGTGGACAGGTCGCCGCGGTCGTTGACCTCCGTGACGCGTCCCGCGGTGTCCTTGGCGGTGTCCAGGGTGTTCTCGGACAGGGCTTCCCGCCACGCCGGAGTCTCAGGTGTCTTGCCGTCGCCGGGGAGTTTGGTGAATCCGCGGTTGCGCTCGGTGGCCGTGACGCCTGCGGTAGTGACTTCCTTCTTCCCGTCCCAGGTGCGGGTCTGGGTGGCGGTGGTGTGGCGCCAGGGGGTGCTGATCGTCTTGGACGCGATCTTGCCCCCGTTGTACGCGGCCTTCTCCAGTTCGAAGCCCGTGAAGTCCTCGTGGTCGGGGTGAGCCGTGCCGGAGGAGTCGGTGACCGTGGAAGTGCGGGTGCCGCCGCCCGGGAGTTCGTCGCCGTGCAGACCCTGGAGATAGGTGTGCTCGACCCGTGAGGTCTGGTTCTGGCCGTCGCCGGCGGTGACCCGGACCTTGCCGTAGCCCTGCCACTGGCCCCAGGTCAGGAATTTGGGGTCGGTGATGCCGTCGGGCCTGGCCTTTCGCCAGCCGGCGTCGTCGAGGTAGTCGTACTGGGTGACCATCGGGTCGCTCTGGCCGGTGCGGTCGGAATGCTGCACCGAGGCGACGACGTACTTGTGGAACCAGTCGGTGATGGGGTCCAGATAGCCGGGTGGCGCCCATACGACCGGATAGCACCGCTTCGTGGATGCCCCGGGCTGCGGCAGCGACCCGACGGCGCACTCGACCGGCTTGTACGTCACATCGAGTTGGGCGCCGGATTCGCTGGTGACCGTGTGGAGCCGGAATCTCTTGATCGGCGAGAGGTTGTTGCCGATCTCATCGACCCGGTTGTCGAGTTTCCGCCCGATGAGCTGTACCGATGGCAGCTTGATGCTGCCGCCCCCGGCCAGGCCCTCGTGCTGGATCTCGGAGAGCCACAGGGTCTTGGAGGAATCGCCGTTGTCGGTGAACAGATGCCGGAGGTGCCAGGCTTCGACATTGGCGTAGGTGGCGGTGCCGGTCCGCATCTGGGTGGTGACGGTCGTCAGCTTCTTGCGGGTGAAGAAGGACGGCGTGGCCTGGCTGAAGGTGCACTTCGCACCGACGGCGCAGTAGCGGTCGAAGGGAGTGTCGGGCCAGCGGGCGGTGTTGGCCGCGGTCCACTTCGCCGGATCGCAGTCGAAGTCGGCCGTCTTCTCGCAGCGTTCTGCGGTAGTGAACAGGACCCGGGCCGGGGCCGCGACGGTGTAGAGCTCGCCCTCACGCTGGCCGTACTCGATGCGCTGGAGGTGGCCGCCGCGGGTGTAAGTGGTGCCGTTGACATCGGTCTTGCCACCGCGGGCGTAGGCGTTGAGCTCCTTGTCGTAGAAGTAGGAGATCGTGTTGCCGTTACGGTCCTTGGCGTAGTCGAGGTTCCAGCGCCAGGCCTGCTGACACCATGCGTCGGCGAACGCGGGCTTGTAGCACTCGTCTCCGACGTCGTCGCCGGTGACGGGAACGGTCCAGGCCGATTCGGTCTCCGGTTTCCCGGCCGTCCAGGCCTTGGTCCGCCGGTTCACCCCGAAGTAGTACTCGGTACCGTCGGCCGTGACCTTCCAGTGCTCACCGTCATTGTCGCCGTTGACGGCGCCGGTCAGCTTCTCGATCTTCCAGCCGGCGTCGCTGACCATGCGCCACTCTTTGGACGTGTCATCCAGGATGAGCTGGCCGGAGGAGCCGTTGAGCATGATGGTGGCGTTCTCGTGGGACCAGCACAGCTCGCCGGAGGACTTGTGGCCGTCGTCCGAGCACGGCTTGTACTGGCGCTCGATGTAGCCCGGTTCGTAGCCGAAGGATTCACCGATCCAGGAGCCCTGGTTGTTGGTGATCGCGGTTTTGCCGTCCGCGCTCTGGGAGGAGTACGAGAGGCCGATCTCCGGCTGGAATCCGCCGGGTACGGGGACCGTGTCCATCGGGTGGGACCAGCTGAAGCCGCCGGAGGAGGGGGACACGTTCCACGAGGCGGAGGCGGTGAGCGGGGTCGCGTCGTAGGAGCCCTGCGAGGAGCTGGGGGTGGCGGCCACCGCCAGCAGGGGCGCGCTCTTCCCGGCCGGGACGGTGATGTCCGAGGCCAGGGTTCTCTTCTCGGTGTTGTTCACTGTCCGCAGGGGGACAGCTGCCTGGGGGCATGCCTTGGAGCCCGGTGCGGCGTTCAGGGCACAGGCGGGGAGCTGGAAGAGGGAGAGTCGGGCGCCGTAGTCTCCGCCGTGCCCTTCGGCGAAGCTTGTGTAGTCGACGGTGATACGGGCCTTGGTGGATGCGGTCGCCACGGCCCTGGACTGCGTTCCGGCGGTGAGGGCGGCCGCGGTTTCCTCCTGGGTCACTTTGAGGAGGGCGGCGGCGCCGACCGCGGTGGCTCGTGCCCGGTCGACGACCTCGATGCGCACCTTGCCCGTTATCGGCGGTGCGGCAGGTGTGCTGCTGCGAGCGGCGGCTTTCCCGGCTATGCCGGCGGCGGGTGCGGTGATAGTGATGGGGAGGCCGCCCGGACGGACGGTCTTGGTCCCGGTGGTGAGGTCGGCGGTGGTGCTGCCCGCGGTGGGCCAGCTGGCCGGGTCGAGCTTGGTGACCGCCGCTTTCTTCGTCGCGTCGGCCGCCCGTGGCTTGGCTTTGATGGGGGTGGTTTCGGCGGGGTCGTCGAAGGTGGGTTTCTCCGCCCGGTAGGGGCGGCCCTGATCGTCGTAGACCGTCGCCGCCTGCACCGTCGATGCCGTGAGCACGGTCGACAGCGTCAGAGCGATGGCCGCGACGACTCTGGGCCCGCTGAGAAAGCGTGAGCGTCGTCTGGGGGCTGGCATGGGGAACTCCCGTGACAGAGACAAGGGTGGGTAGACCCGGGGTCGTCGCTCATGAGCGACGACCCCGGGATGATGGATGGATATAAGAGGTTTTATTGGTCTTTAAAGGTGAGGCTTGGCAAAGACGTCTTGGAGAAGGTCGATGGTCGGCTTGTCGAGGACGCCGTTGTAGATGCGAATGTCGTCGACCTCTCCGGCAAGGTGATCGCCCCAGGTGCCCGCACCGGTGCGGGCACGACCGACCTGCAGACCACCGGTCGCGGGCCAGGTCATGACGACTCCGTCGATGTGGCCGGACACCGAACCCGGGGAGCCGGGGACCGGCAGGGCGGCCTCTCCGTCGACGTACAGGCTGAGCCTCTGGGTCAGGGCGTCGTACGTCACGGTGATGAACTGGCCCGATTCCTGATCCGGATTGCCCTTCGGGTAGGCGCGGGCCACCGCGGCGGGGCTCTCGGAGCCGGGCTCGCTCGGTACAACCAGTTCCCAGTAACCGGGCTGTCCGTCCTGGGAAGCGGTGAAGCGCACGACGAAGCGGCTGGTCGTGTCGCCGGGCAGGGACAGCAGAGCCTGTCGGGTGGTGGCGGTCTTGCTGGAGAGCCGCACCCGGGCCGATACCGTGAAGCTGCCGGTACCGGTCAGCGGCGCAGTAGCGGTCGCGGCATAGCCGCTGTCCTTCAGGGTCAGGCGGCCGCCGGGAAGCGCATCGCCGTTCGCGTCCAAGTTGATCATCAGTGTGTTGCCGAGAATGACATCCAGCTGGGTCTCCTCGGTGTAGGCGGCGCCACCACCCATCACCAATGGCTGTCCCCCGCCGGCCGACGCGAAGGAGGTGCTGTCGGCTTTCTGGTCCAGGTTCCAGTAGGCCAGGCGTTCGAGCTTGGCCGCCATCATCTTTTTCACCTCTTCCGGCGTGTTGGCCCGGTTGTAGGCGCGTACGTCGGAGAGCTGTCCGTGCCAGTTGCCC
Organism: Streptomyces sp. NPDC094448; assembly: GCF_044763775.1. NCBI lineage: Bacteria > Bacillati > Actinomycetota > Actinomycetes > Kitasatosporales > Streptomycetaceae > Streptomyces > Streptomyces sp. NPDC094448. The sequence continues at coordinate 173,333 of NZ_JBIWGU010000007.1, forward strand.
TGGTATCCGGTCTTGGTCCTTTCACGGCCGATCTGGAACGCGCCGTGGGCACGCCACGGCAGTGGACGGTCGGCTTCCGCCCGCAGTTCCCCGTCGACGTACAGCTTGAGGGGCTTGGCTGCGCCCGGGTCGTAGACGCCGGTGAGATGACGCCACTGCTCGGCGCAGACCGGCTGAGAAGCATTGCCGGGGCAGGTGCGGTTCGCCGTGGTAACCAGCGTGGTCTCGTCCATGGCGATGACGTCGGCGGTCGGCAGGCTGAAGGTGAAGGTCTTCTGGGCTGCCTGGTAGCCGAGGCGGAAGCCCGGTTCGCCGGTGCCGCTCTGGCTGACGGCGGTCATGTCCCGGTTCAAGGTGTCGGGCTTGACCCAGGCGCTGACGGAGAAGCCTTTTTCCGTGTTGAGGACCGGCTGGGATGTCTCCAGCCAGGAGCCGGCCGAGCCGTCGAATTGCATCACGACGTCCGCGTCGGTGCCGTTGCCAGGTGTGTGCCGTGTGACGCCGGGGCCGATCTTGGCCGGATAGTTACCCGACAGATCAGCGGCCTCGGGTTTCGATGCGGCGTCGGCCAGTCTCCAGTGCGCGGTAGCGGGTGTGCCGACAACCGCGCTGAAGAAGTACGTCGTCTGCTCACTGGCGTTGTTCGCGCCGTCGTAGGAGGTGACGAACAGCTTGTGGCCGCCGCGGTGCTGCGGGGTCCACTTCACCGTTACCGGATCGCCCACCTTGACCGGAGTGACCGTGGCGGCGGGCTGATTGTCCGTGTCGAAGTCGTAGACGTACTTGGCAACGGCGTCGTCGAAGCGGTCCTCGGTGTTGGGGGAGATGGTGAACTCACCCATCATGCCGACAGGGCCGCCGTCCTCCTCGGCCGGGAACTGCGGCGAGGTCACGAGTGGTGCACCGGGTACATTCGCGTCGACCAGGAAACGACAGGTGGGGCTCCAGCCGCTCCAAACCGCGCCGTCACTGACCCGGGCGGACCAGGAGACCACGGCGTTCTCCGGGATCACCTTCCCCTTCGGGACGACAACCTGGTGCTGGAAGACGGCACCGGGGGACGCCATCCCAGTACTGACCGAATACGTCTGAGCCGTACCCGCGCCGTCGGTCCAGGAGATCTTGTACTCGACCTTCACCGGCTCCGCCTCGGCCGGGCTGTGGTCAGGGTCGCTGGGCTGTGCGTACAGCTTGGGCAGTCGGGTAATCCGAACCCCCGCCGTAGTGGTGTTGCAGGCGCCTCCGGGGAGGCTGGAGAGCTTGGCCGCGGTCAGCGCGGCCGGCGGGCGGTTGTAGGTGACGGACAGATAGGCGTTGCCGCACATCCGCTTCCACTCGGCGAACCGGCTCTCGTCCGCGGCACGCAGACCGAAGGTCATCTTCGTCCAGCCGTCCCGGACGGCGGCCTGAACGTAGCGGGCCAGTGTGCCGGTCGAGGCGGATTCGAAGTGGAGGTTCGCCGGGCTGTTACAGGACGTGGGCTGGATCGCCTTGTCAACGGTGCCGAGGTGGGTGTCCCACAGGGAACTGGTGTTGCTCCAGCTGCTGGAAGAGGAGATCCCGAAGTCCTTGCCTCCGACCCGGTACAGCTGTACAGGCTCGGCCGTGGGGGTGGCGCTGTAGATATGTGCGACCCGGGCCGAGAAGGTGGCATCCAGAATCGTCATATCGGTGCGGTAGGAGGTCAGCCCGACGGTGTACATCAGCCGTCGGGTGTCAATGCCCTGGCACGAGGTGGGGTTGTAGTTCGTGGGGCACTTGCCCATACCCTCGTGGCCGGTGAACTTCCAGTCCTGTTCACCGGGCATACCCTTGATGATCGACGTCCAGGCGGTTGTCGGACTGGTGACCGTGGGATCGATGACAATGGGGAAGGCTGCAGGGTTCGCAAGCAGCTTCGCGTCGGGGATCAGAGTCAGCGAGTCCCGGCCGACAGCAACACCCACCGGAGCGACCGCAGCGTCGGGAGCCGGAACCAGAGGGGAACCGTCGGCTGCCTGAGCTGAGGGCACCGCGGTGCGACTGCCCGCCTTCACGGCCGTCCGGACCGGTGCTGCTGCGGCCGGTGTGTCCCACATGACCGGTGCGGGAGCCTCGAAGACGACACCCTTGGACTGGCTGTCCACCGCCTGGAGATCACCCGACGCGGTCTTGTTGACTGTCAGGGCATCGGTGCGCAGCCCCAGTTCGATACGGGCGACGTCCGGGTTCGCGGCTGCCTGCGGGGTCTTGATGACGACGAAGTGACCGAAGCCTTCGGGCTCGGCACGCACTACGAGATCCACGCCGGCCAGCACTTCGGCGTAGGTGGCCGTGTCGCCGCTGACCGTGGGGGCGGGCAGCGCGCGGCCCGGCCAGGTGAGGGCGAACTCCCGGCCCGCCTTCCTGACCGTGGCGAACGGGCCTGTCCCGCCGCCGGAAACCGTGAGGTCCACGGTGGTGGACGCCGGCCGCAAACGACCGTCGGCGGACTTGACCAGGGTCGGGTCGATGGGCTGCCAGGTGCCTTTACGCATGGCCCGTACGGGCTCCAGGAACTCCTGCGCGGTGAAGGTACCGTCACCATTGGCCACCACGGTCCGGCGTTCTTCACGCAGTCCCGTCACTTCGACGGGCGCGTTGGCCTCCATTGCGGCCTGCTGTGCCTCCGCCTCGGTGGGCAGTCCTTTGGCCACGGCGGCAGTGAGCCGGGCCTGCGCGGCCCGGGCCGCACCCGGCTGCTGCTCACCGCTCAGCTGCTGCCCGGCGTTTCCGCCGATATCGAACTGCCCACTTGTAGCGAGCATAACGGCGGCCAGGCCCATGGCGCCTGCCGTCCACGCGCCACGGCGGCGCATGCTGCTCCTCGACATTGCTTGCTTCCCCACCCTTGGTCATCTGTTGCGTATGTGGTTGCTTCGCCCCTCGGGGCGGGGAGTCACTGGATCGCGGTGCCGAAGGTCTTGTTGTCCAGCGGGATACCGCCTTCGCCGGGCCGCCAGCTCTGGCTGGGAGCGTTGGAGAACGGGCCTCCGCCGGAGGTGGTCCACGGGTAGTGGTGGACTGCCCGGTCCACAGGCTGGGCGTAGGGAAGTCCGAGGTAGAAAGCAGTCTGGGTGGCGAAGAGATTCAGCCCCACCAACAGATGATCTGCCGGCTCGGCCGGTATACCGGCCCCGGCCTCCAGCCAGGCATCGCCGACTCCCGGAGGGTCGACAAGCGGCATCAGGGCGACGCCGCCGGCATCGGTGACCGTTGCCGTCACTGCTTCGGCGTTCTCTCCCGGAACACCCACAGCGAGAAACGCGGTCTTCGGCGTCGGCCGCGCCTGTACGTTCTGATGGGCAACGGCCAGGGACTGTCCGAACCGGTCGCCGAACTCTGCTTCGCCTTCTACGTCGGGCGAGTTCTGAGTGATCCACTGGTGCCATGTCACACCGCCGGACACGGTGACCTGAGCCACCTGCACTCCTCCTGCATCAGGAAGCACCTCGCCGAGGTCTTCGCCGGGTGCGCCGACCGCGATCAGGGCCTCGACCGGCTTGAGGGCGGAGTTGGCGTCCGGGCAGCAAGATGTCATCGCCACCGAAGTGCCGTGCGCGTCACCCGCTTCGGCAACGGTGTCTCCGATCCCCGTGCGGTTCTGACCCGACCCCCAGGCCGGGTCCGGAATGCCGTTGCTGTTCACCGATGCCTTGAACACGGAGATCGCACCCGCACCCTTGCGCGTGTCCATGGACTCACCCGGAATGCCGACGGTGAACCAGTTGCCCGCTGCGGCGATCGCGTGCCCGAACCGGTCATAGGGCTCCGCGGTCTCCCACACCCCTGGGCTGTCCTGAGTGAAGCGGGTCACGGCATAGTTCGGGCCGTAGGCAGCGACGACCATCCCGATGTCCGGCATGTTGGCTCCGTCCTCACCCGGAGACCCCATGATCAGGAACTCGTTCCCGGACGTGGATGTCGTGGTGGCCACGGAGTAGCCGAACAGGTCCCCGGCCTCCAGGTTCTCGCCGACCCAGCCGTCACTGCCCTGCCGGAAGCCCTTGCTGCCGACGGTGCCCTGGCCGAGGCCCGCGGGGGAGCCGTAGACGAGATGGACCAGGCCCGCGTCCTCCACGGTCCCGACGTCCTCGTACGGCATACCGACCGCGATGTCGCTGCAGCCGTCCCGGTTCGCGTCGTACACCACGAGGGAGAAACCGAATCGGTCCCCGGTCTCGGCACCGTCCGAGATGTTCGGCGAGTCCTGGGAGAGCTCGACGACTCCCTTGTTGCCACCGAGCACGATCCGCACCAGCCCGGCGCGCTCTTTGCCCGAAACCGTGGCTTCCGGGTCGGCGATGACCGTGTCACGGACCTGGTCCCCGTTGAAGTCGGAGCCCACACCCGTGCAGACGGCGACCGCCGCCGCGGGCGTCACGCCCAACAGTCCGGCACCCGCTGTGAACAGCAAACCGACTGTCCAGCCGGCGACAGCGCGCCGTGATCTCCCCACCCTGGACAAAGCTCCGCCCCACCTTTGTCGACTGGTCGACCGCACGACCAAGAAGAAACGATCATGCAATCCCAAGATCATCACTACAAGCCCATAAATGGGGCGACAGCGCGAAGAGTGATCACGAAATCATCACAACTGGGCACGCGGTGGAACCGGAGGCTGCGAGTCGGACCGTCGAGCCGGCAGGGAGCGCAGGCAACGCGAGCAACAGTGCAGGATGGAACACCGGGGCAAACAGGGGACCGCGGGAGACCCGCAACGGGAGAACCACCTCGACAGGAGAGGTGTTCAACCGCAGCCGGGAGGGCCGCGACGGGGCACCGGGACACCCCAAAAAGAGGGAAGGTTAGGCTAACCTGACCTCATGGTTCCGTTCCGGTTCTTCGATCTCCGGGTCACCCGCGCGCACGCGCTCACGCCCTCCCTCATCCGCGTGACCTTCCAGGGGTTCCCCGACGACGATGCTCTCGACGCCTTCGCGTCCGGCGGTCGCGACCAGTCGCTGTCGCTGTTTCTGCCGCACCCCCACCAGGACGCCCCCGTCGTCCCGGTCGATGCCGGGGACGGCAGTGCGGTCTTCGCCGCCTGGCGGGCGCTGCCCGAGGACACCCGCGCGGTGATGCGCTCGTACACGGTCCGGGACCAGCGGCGCACCGCCACCGGTGCCCGGGAGTTCGACATCGACTTCGCCGTGCACGAGAACGGCGGTCCCGCCTGCCGCTGGGCGCAGGCCGCCGCGCCGGGGAAGCGGGCGATGGTGCTGGGCCCGGCGGTCGCGGAGAACACCTCCGTGCGCTGCCGGCCGCCCGCCGATACGGACTGGACCCTGCTCTGGGGCGACGAGACCGCGCTGCCCGCGATCGCGGCGATCCTGGAGTGGCTGCCCGCGGGCATGCGGACCCGGGTGTGGGTGGACGTTCCGCACTCCGCGGACCGGATCGAACTGAAGACGGACGCCGACGCGGAGATCGTCTGGCTGGTCCGGGACGAGGGCGCGCCCTCCGCCGTGGAGGCCGTGGCCGCCGCCGAACTGCCCGAGGGGACTCCGTACGCCTGGATCGCCGGGGAGTCGGGCGGCGTCAAGGCGCTGCGGCGGCATCTCGTGGGCGAGCGCGGTATCGACCGCCGCCGGGTGACCTTCGTGGGCTACTGGCGGCGCGGGGTCAGCGAGGACGGTCTGCGGGACGATCCCGCCCTCGCGGAGATCGACGAGAGCTGACGGACCGTTCCGGCGGCGGGACGCGCGCCGGGGTGCGGATGCCCACGGCATCCGTGGCCCGCGCCGCACGGGAGCAGACGCACACGGGCGCCCGGCCTCCGGCCGCACCCACCGCACGGCGGACCCCGGCCGCCCGCGCCGTACGGGCGACGGGTGCAGCGGGGCCGGACCTCCGGCACGGGGCGGCGGGCGCCCGGGCACGCAACGGGCAACTCCCCCGGGCCGCAGGGCCCGTGCGGCAGTCATCCGCCGCACGGGCGCACCCCGGGCCACCCGGCCCCGGCGACCGGCACGCGCCACCCCGGTGCCCGTCAGCCAGGGTTGGTTGATATCCAGCCAAAGTATGATCAACCACCGCATACGCGGTCTTGCGGGGCCCCCTGTGGGCATGCATGGTCCTGGCACCCACAGATCACCCCTGCTCAGGCGTGAACCATGGAACGCCCGCGACACCCGCCACACCCGCCCCTCCGCGCCGGACCACCCAACGGGAGGGGCTCGCACCGCCCCGTACGGCCCGCCGGGCGTGACAACCGGTCAACCGGCGTGTGAACAACGCCATACGCAGGGCTTCTCATCAGGGCCGGAGGCCGATTCCCAAGGAAAGTTAGGTTAGGCTAACCTTCCTCACGTCGCCCTCGCACCCCCACCTGTCCGGAGGCGCGACCAAGTCCCCGTATCCGGGAGGACATTGCATGCGCTCGCACCTGCTCAATGACGCAACGGCGGAGAGCTACCGGCGCTCCGTGACCGAAGGAGTCGAGCGGGTGGCGAACCGACTCGCCACGACCCGGCAACCGTTCACGGGGGTCACCGCCGAAGAACTCGCGCCGGTGATCGCCGATATCGACCTCGACCGGCCGCTGGGCGACTCCTCCGCCGCCCTCGACGAGTTGGAGAAGGTCTATCTGCGGGACGCCGTCTACTTCCACCACCCCCGCTATCTGGGCCACCTCAACTGCCCGGTCGTCATCCCCGCCGTTCTCGGCGAGGCCGTGCTCTCCGCCGTCAACTCCTCCCTGGACACCTGGGACCAGAGCGCCGGCGGCACCCTGATAGAGCGCAGACTCATCGACTGGACAGCGGCCCGGATCGGCTTCGGCGGTGCCGCCGACGGCGTGTTCACCAGCGGCGGCACCCAGTCCAACCTCCAGGCGCTGCTGCTGGCCCGGGAGGAGTCGAAGACCCCCGACCTCGCCAAACTGCGGATCTTCACTTCGGAATGCAGCCACTTCAGCGTCCAGAAGTCGGCGAAGCTCCTCGGCCTCGGCCGGGACGCGGTGATCGCCCTGCCCACCGACCGCGACCGGCGGATGCGCACCCTGGCGCTCGCCGCCGAGCTGGAGAAGTGCCGGGCCGACGGCCTGGTCCCGATGGCGATCGTCGCCACCGCCGGGACCACCGACTTCGGCTCCATCGACCCCCTGCCGGAGATCGCCGAACTGGCCCAGCAGTACGGGGCGTGGATGCACGTCGACGCCGCGTACGGCTGCGGACTGCTCGCCTCCCCCACCCGCCGTCATCTGCTCGACGGCATCGAACACGCCGACTCCGTGACCGTGGACTACCACAAGTCCTTCTTCCAGCCGGTCAGTTCCTCCGCCGTCCTGGTGAAGGACGGAGCGACGCTGCGCCACGCCACGTACCACGCGGACTATCTGAACCCCCGCCGGACCGTTGAAGAGCGCATCCCGAACCAGGTCGACAAGTCCCTCCAGACCACCCGCCGTTTCGATGCCCTGAAACTGTGGATGACGCTCCGCGTCATGGGTGCCGACGGTATCGGCGGGCTCTTCGACGAGGTCTGCGATCTGGCCATGGCGGGCTGGGAGCTGCTGGCCGCCGACCCCCGCTACGACGTCGTCGTCCAGCCGCAGCTCTCCACGCTCGTCTACCGCTGGATTCCGCCGAACGTCACCAGTCCCGCCGCGATCGACCGGGCCAACCTCTACGCTCGCAAGGCGCTGTTCGCCTCCGGGGAGGCCGTGGTCGCCGGGACCAAGGTCGACGGCCGCCAGTACTTGAAGTTCACCCTGCTCAACCCCGAGACGACGACCGACGACATCGCCGCCGTCCTCGACCTGATCGCCGGCCACGCCGAGCAGTACCTGGGAGAGAACCTTGTCCACGCCTCTTGAACCCCCCGCGGAACCGTACGACTTCATCGGGGTCGGACTCGGCCCCTTCAATCTGGGACTGGCCTGCCTCACCGAGCCCATCGAGGAGCTGAACGGGCTCTTCCTGGACTCCAAGCCCGACTTCGAGTGGCACTCGGGGATGTTCCTGGAGGGCTCCCACCTCCAGACGCCGTTCATGTCGGACCTGGTCACCCTGGCCGATCCGACCTCCCCGTACTCCTTCCTCAACTATCTGAAGCAGTCCGGGCGGCTCTATCCGTTCTACATCCGCGAGAACTTCTATCCGCTGCGGACCGAGTACAACGACTACTGCCGCTGGGCCGCGGCCCGGCTGACCAACGTCCGGTTCAGCACCACGGTCACCCGGATCGAGCACAACGGCGAGCTGTACGAGGTGCACACCGCGAGCGGCGAGGTGCTGCGTACCCGCCGGATCGTGCTGGGCACCGGCACCCCGCCGTATCTCCCCGAGTGCTGCCGCGACCTCGGCGGCGACTACCTCCACAACTCGGTCTATATGCCTAACAAGGAGGCGCTCCAGGCCAAGGAGTCGATCACCCTGGTCGGCAGCGGCCAGAGCGCCGCGGAGATCTACTACGACCTGCTCTCCGAGATCGACGTCCACGGCTACCGGCTCAACTGGGTGACCCGCTCCCCGCGCTTCTTCCCGCTGGAGTACACCAAGCTGACCCTGGAGATGACCTCCCCCGAGTACATCGACTACTTCCACGCCCTGCCGGAGAGCACCCGCTACCGGCTGGAGTCGCAGCAGAAGGGCCTGTTCAAGGGCATCGACGGGGATCTGATCGACGCGATCTTCGACCTGCTGTACCAGAAGAACCTGAAGGGCCCGGTTCCGACCAGGCTGCTGACCAACTCCGCCCTCAACGGCGCCTCCTACGACGAGACGTCCGGCTCCTACACCCTGGCGCTGCGCCAGGAGGAGCAGGGCAAGGAGTACGAGCTGCGCACCGAGGGCCTGATCCTGGCGACCGGGTACAAATACGTCGTCCCGGAGTTCCTCGCCCCCGTGCACGACCGCCTCCGCTGGGACGGGCAGGGCCGTTTCGACGTCGCCCGCAACTACTCCGTCGACACCACCGGCCGTGAGGTCTTCCTCCAGAACGCGGGCGTGCACACGCACTCCATCACCTCACCCGACCTGGGCATGGGTGCGTACCGCAATGCCTACATCATCGGCGAGATGCTCGGTACCGAGTACTACGCCGTGGAAAAGTCCATCGCGTTCCAGGAGTTCTCCGTATGACCGCCCCCGATCCGCTGAGCTTCACCGTACGGCCGCTCGACCCGCTCGCCGACGCACCGCTGGTGCACCGGTGGGTGACCCACCCCAAGTCCGGTTTCTGGCAGATGTCGGACTTCGACCTCGGGCAGGTCGAGCGGGCGTACTCGGCGATCACGGCACATCCGCACCACCACGCCTTCATCGGGGAGAACGGGTCCGGTGACCCGGTCTTCCTGATGGAGAGCTACGACCCGGCGCAGGTCGAACTGGTCGGGCTGTACGACGCCCTGCCGGGCGACGCCGGGATGCACTTCCTGGTGGCACCGGCCGACACACCGGTGCACGGTTTCACCCGGGCCGTGATCACGGCCGTGCTGCGGAAGCTGTTCGACGACCCCGCGATCCGGCGGGTCGTCGTCGAACCCGATGTCCGCAATACGGCCGTCCACGCCCTCAACGCCTATGCGGGCTTCGAGATATCCGGCCGGATCCGGACCCCGGAGAAAGAGGCGTACCTCAGCTTCTGCACCCGTGAGGCGTTCGAGAACAGCACCGCCGTGGCGGACCGTCCGGCGGTGGGACGATGACCGCCGCCGCCGACGCCGTCGCCCATCTGACGCCGGAACTGTGGGAGCGGGCCAACCGGCTGCTGGTCCGCAAGGCGCTGTCGGAGTTCGCCCATGAGCGGCTGCTGACCCCCGAACCGCTGGACGAGGCGGGCAGCTACCGCGTCCTCAGCGACGACGGGAGCGTCGAGTACCGCTTCACGGCCGAACTGCGGGCGCTGGACCACTGGGACATCGCCGAGGAATCGGTGGTCCGCAGCGTACGCGGGGAACTGCTGCCGCCCGACGCCGTCGACCTCTGCATCGAGCTGCGTACGGCGCTGGGCCTGAGCGACACCGTCCTGCCGGTGTATCTGGAGGAGATCGCCTCCACCCTGGCGGGGACCGCCTACAAGCTGAGCCTGGAGCCCGTCTCCTCGGCGGAGCTGGTACGGGCCGGTTTCCAGGCCGTCGAGACCGGGATGACCGAGGGCCACCCCTGTTTCGTCGCCAACAACGGCCGGCTCGGCTTCGGGGTCCACGAGTATCTGTCGTACGCGCCGGAGGCGGCGAGCCCGGTCCGGCTGATCTGGCTGGCCGCCCATCGCGAGCGGACGGCCTTCACCTCCTGCGCCGACCTGGACTACGACACCCTGGTCCGGGAGGAACTGGGCGAGGAGACCCTCGCCCGGTTCGCGGCCCTGCTCACCGGGCAGGGGCTCGACCCGGACGACTACTATCTGCTGCCCGTCCACCCCTGGCAGTGGTGGAACAAGCTCTCCGTCACCTTCGCCGCCGAAGTCGCGGAGCGGCGGCTGGTCTGCCTCGGCCCCGGCGACGACGAGTATCTGGCCCAGCAGTCGATCCGTACCTTCTTCAACACCACCGCCCCGCACAAGCACTATGTGAAGACGGCGCTGTCCGTCCTCAACATGGGCTTCATGCGCGGTCTCTCGGCGGCCTATATGGAGGCCACCCCCGCGATCAACGACTGGCTGGCCGGGCTGATCGAACAGGACCCGGTGCTCAAGGAGACCGGTTTCTCCATCATCCGGGAGCATGCGGCGATCGGTTACCGGCACCGCCAGTACGAGCTGGCGACCGACCGCTACTCGCCCTACCGCAAGATGCTGGCGGCGCTCTGGCGGGAGAGCCCGGTGCCGTCGCTGGGCCCGGACGAGAGCCTGGCGACCATGGCGTCCCTGCTCCACACCGACCGGGACGGGGCATCCTTCGCCGGTGCCCTGATCGACGCGTCGGGGCTGGCGCCCGCCGACTGGCTGCGGGACTATCTCCGCGCCTACCTCGTCCCCGTACTGCACAGCTTCTACGCGTACGACCTGGCCTATATGCCGCACGGCGAGAACGTCATCCTCGTCCTCGGCGCCGACGGCACGGTCCGGCGGGCGATCTTCAAGGACATCGCGGAGGAGATCGTGGTCATGGACCCCGACGCGGTCCTGCCGCCCGCCGTGGAACGCGTCCGGGCCGAGGTCCCCGAGGACATGAAGCTGCTGTCGGTCTTCACCGACGTCTTCGACTGCTTCTTCCGCTTCCTGTCGGCGGCGCTGGCCGCCGAGGGCCGGATCGACGAGGACGGCTTCTGGGCGGCGGTCGCCGACTGCGCCCGGGAGTACCAGGCGTCCGTACCGCATCTGGCGGACCGGTTCGCCGAATACGACCTCTTCGCACCCGAGTTCGCGCTCTCCTGCCTCAACCGGCTCCAGCTCCGGAACAACCGGCAGATGGTCGATCTGGCGGACCCGTCCGCCGCGCTCCAGCTCGTCGGCACCCTCCGCAACCCCCTGGCCGCGACGGCGGCCCCCTGAGCGGACGGGCATCCCCCGAACACGGTCCCTCGGGGGGTGCCCGTCCTTTTCCCGTGGTGTCCATGCGGTGTCCGTACGGCCCGGGAGGCCGTACGGACACCGCGGCATGCCCGGGGCCCGCGCTCAGTCCTGCTTCCAGGCCACCGCCGGCGAGCGGTGGAAGGCGATCCCCAGCGCGGACATCCGCCCCGCCTGCGCCGCCAGCCTCGGTTCGTAGTCGGCCCACGCGATATCCCCGCCGGACCAGCCCTTCTCCGCCACACCGAGCAGCCGCGGGAAGGCCATCTGCTCCAGCTGGGCGCTGTTGACCAGCGTCTCCGTCCAGATCGGGGCCTCGACCCCGAGCACCGCCTCGTCCGGTACACCCACATCCTTCAGATACCGGGCGGGATCCCAGTCGTAGGACCGGTCGACCTCGACCCGGCCCGCCCAGGAGAGCCCGATCGAATCCCGGTAGCTGTACTGCATATCCAGATAGACCCGGTCGGCCGGGGAGAGGATCAGCTTCGTCCCCTTCTTCACGGCGTCCGCGACCCGCTTCCGCTCGGCCTTCTCCGTCCGGTCCGTACCCCAGTACTGGGCCAGCACATCCCCGTCCGCCCCGGCACCGGCGATCTCGTGCCAGGCCATCACCTTCTTGCCGTGCTTCGCGACGATCTTCCGCACCCGGTCCATGAAGGTGCGGTAGTCCTTCTTGCTGGTGCTGTCGGCCTCGTCGCCGCCGATATGGAGGTAGTCGCCGGGGGTCATCGCGGCCAGCTCCCGGATCACGTCCTCCACGAAGTCGTACGTCCCCTCCTTGCCGACGCACAACGAGCTGAAGCCCGTGTCCAGCCCGGTGTGGACGGGGTCGGGGAAGCCGTGGCAGCTCAGTTCGGGATAGGAGGCGATCGCTGCCGCCGTATGACCCGGCATGCCGATCTCGGGGATCACGTCCATATGGCGGCCGGCCGCGTACGCCACGATCTCGCGGTACTGCGCCTTGGTGTAGAAGCCGCCCTTGCCGCCGCCGACGGCGGTCGCCGCGCCGACGGTGGTCAGCTTCGGCCGGGAGTCGATCGCGATCCGCCAGCCCTGGTCGTCGGTGAGATGGAGATGCAGTTTGTTGATCTTGTAGAGGGCGAGCTGGTCTATATACCGCTTGACCTGGGCGACCGTGAAGAAGTGCCGGGCGACGTCGAGCATCGCGCCCCGGTAGGCGTACCGCGGGGTGTCGGTGATCGTGCCGCCGGGGAAGCGCCAGACGGCGGTCTGCCGGGTGTCCTTCTCGACCGCGGGCGGCAGCAGCTGCCGCAGGGTCTGGACCCCGCGGAAGAGTCCGGCGGGCTCCCGGGCCAGCACGGAGACGGTGGTCTGCGAGGACGTCAGCAGATAGCCCTCGGCGCCCAGTTCCCGCCGGGCCGGGTCCAGCCTGAGCTGGATTCCGTCGCTGCCCGCCCCGGGGGTCACGGGCAGCCGATAGCCGGTGGAGGGGCGGAGGACCGCCGCCAGATAGTCGCCGACGGCCCGGACGGCGGGCCGGTCGTCGACCCGGATCACGGCGGCGGGGGCGAGCGTGTACCCCGGCCCCGAGGGGCGGACGGAGGCGGGCGCGGGCACCACGTTCCCCAGGGGTGCGGAGGACACGGGACGGCGGGGGGACTCCTCACCGGAACCGGCGTCTCCCCCACCGCCGAAGCAGCCCGTGCCCGCCACGGCGGTGAGGAGCAGCACGCCGAGCAGGCGCCGCCCGGGACGGCGGCGGGGGGCCCGGGGCAGGCCGGGGCGGGGTCGGAACAGTCGCACGGAGCTTCCCTTCAACGGGCGTCGGACCAGCGCCATGGTCGCGCAGCCCCCCGAACGCGGTCCAGACCTGTGGCGGCCCTGTGGACAACCGGAGGACGGCCGGAGCCCGCCGCCGGGCGACCGGGCCGAACCCCCTGCCCGGCGACGGGATGCGGCCCGGTCGCCCGGCGGCGGGAATGAAAGAATCGCCCCCATGGCGGAAATCATCCAGAAGGACGGCACCTGGAGCTTCGACGGGGACTCTGTGCGCATCGTGCCCGGCTCGGACAAGAGCGTCGGCGTGCTGCGCCAGGCCCTCGGGGAGCTGAACGTACCGCTGGAGGCCGTCGCGGGGGTGTCCTACGAGCCGGGGCGGAAGTCCGGACGGCTGCGGCTGCGGCTGCGCAGCGGGGCCGATCCGCTGCTCCAGCTCGCCGGCGGCCGTCTGAAGGAGAGCTGGGACCCCTACGCCCTCGGCGTCGACGCGGACCGGGCCGGGGTGGCCGAGTACTTCGTGGCCGAGGTCCGCAACGCCCTGCTGATCGAAGAGATCGGCAGCGAGCAGGTCGACCGCTATCTGATGCCGGGGCCGGCCGTGCCGATCACCGCGTCGGCGGGCGACGGCACCGCCGAGTTCGACGGCGAACAGATCAGGCTCTCCTGGAACTGGAAGACCGATGACGCCAAGGCCTCCGGCGGTCCGCGGACGATCGGCATCGGGGACGTCGAGGCCGTGGACTGGCTGCCGGCCGCCACCCTGGAGAACGGCTACCTCCGCTTCACCCTGACCCGGATGCGCTCCTCCGCACCCGCCAAGCACGATCCGCACGCCATCGACCTGTGGGGCTTCCGGAAGGATCCGCTGATGGGTCTGGTGGGCGCCGCCGTGGCGGCCAGACTGCCGCATCCGTACGCCGCGAAGACCTCCCCCGCCCCCGAACCGGCGAAGGCGCTCTCCGCTCCGGCGGAGGACCACGACACCCTGCTGCGGCGCCTGCGGGAGCTGGGCGAACTGCACCGTTCGGGCATCCTCACGGACGAGGAGTTCAGCGCCGCCAAGCAGGCCGTACTGAAGCGGCTCTGACCTCACTCCCGGATACAGCCGGGGAAAACAAGGGGATCCTGCCCGGAATCGGGCAGGATCCTTGCATTCGGGGTCATCGACCCGCAGTATCGACGGGTGCTCGAACACCGCCGGCCTGGTCGTCCCCCATCCTCCGCGTCGCCACCCTCACACCCCGCGCACGCGCACGACGACCTCGTCGACCATCTGGTCCGCTCCACCGCGCTCCCGCGCGGCGAGGCGGCCCGGGTCGTCCTCGACGTGCTGGCGTACTTCGACGAGAAGACAGAGGTCTACGTCCGCCGCCGCCACCGGGAGCTGCAATCGGGCGGTCTGGCGAACGCCGAGATCTTCGAACGGATCGCGGCCGAGCTGCCGCACCGCGCGGTGGCACCGCCGGAGCTGTCGCTCCGGCAGCTGCGCCGCATGGTCTACGGCTGACGGACGATCTCTCACCTACGGAGGGGCGAGAACCTTTATGTGCGGAATTGTCGGTTACATCGGCAAGCGTGATGTGGCACCACTGCTGCTGGAGGGCCTCCAGCGACTGGAGTACCGGGGTTACGACTCCGCGGGCATCGTGATCACCGGCCCCAAGGGCGGCGGCCTGAAGCTGGTCAAGGCCAAGGGCCGGGTCCGCGATCTGGAGGCCCGGGTCCCCAAGCGGTTCGCCGGGACCACCGGAATCGCCCACACCCGCTGGGCCACCCACGGCGCGCCGAGCGACGAGAACGCCCACCCCCACCTCTCGGCCGACGAGAAGGTCGCCGTCGTCCACAACGGCATCATCGACAACGCGTCCGATCTGCGCGCCCGGCTGGAGGCCGAGGGCGTGGCCTTCGCCTCCGAGACCGACACCGAGGTCCTCACCCATCTGATCGCCCGCTCCGCGGCCGAGACGCTGGAGGAGAAGGTCCGCCACGCCCTGAAGGTGGTCGAGGGCACCTACGGCATCGCCGTGATGCACGCCGACTTCAGCGACCGGATCGTGGTCGCCCGCAACGGCTCGCCCGTCGTCCTCGGCATCGGCGAGAAGGAGATGTTCGTCGCCTCCGACGTCGCCGCGCTGGTCGCCCACACCCGCCAGATCGTCACCCTCGACGACGGCGAGATGGCCACCCTCAAGGCCGACGACTTCCGCACCTACACCACCGAGGGGTCGACCACGACGGCGACGCCGACCCTGGTGGAGTGGGAGGCCGAGTCGTACGACATGGGCGGCCACGACACCTATATGCACAAGGAGATCAGCGAGCAGGCCGACGCCGTCGACCGGGTGCTCCGCGGCCGTATCGACGACCGGTTCTCCACCGTGCACCTCGGCGGGCTCAACCTCGACGCCCGCGAGGCCCGTTCCATCCGCCGGGTCAAGATCCTCGGCTGCGGCACCTCGTACCACGCGGGCATGATCGGCGCCGGGCTGATCGAGTCGCTGGCCCGGATCCCCGCGGACGCCGAACCCGCCTCCGAGTTCCGCTACCGCAATCCGGTCGTCGACCCCGACACCCTCTATATCGCCGTCTCGCAGTCCGGCGAGACCTACGACGTCCTCGCCGCCGTCCAGGAGCTGAAGCGCAAGGGCGCCCGGGTGCTGGGCGTGGTCAACGTGGTCGGCTCCGCGATCGCCCGGGAGGCCGACGGCGGCGTGTACGTCCACGCGGGCCCCGAGGTCTGCGTGGTCTCCACCAAATGCTTCACCAACACCGTCGTCGCCTTCGCGCTGCTCGCGCTCCACCTGGGCCGGATCCGGGACCTCTCGGTCTCCGAGGGCAAGCGGATCATCGAGGGCCTGCGCCGGCTGCCGGAGCAGATCGCGGAGATCCTCCAGTCCGAGGACGACATCAAGAAGCTGGCCGAGGAGTACGCGGGCGCCCAGTCCATGATGTTCATCGGACGGGTACGCGGCTATCCGGTGGCGCTGGAGGCTTCGCTGAAGCTGAAGGAGATCTCGTACATCCACGCGGAGGCCTATCCCGCGTCCGAGCTGAAGCACGGTCCGCTGGCACTGATCGAGCCCGCGCTGCCGACGGTCGCGATCGTCCCCGACGACGATCTGCTGGAGAAGAACCGCGCCGCGCTGGAGGAGATCAAGGCCCGCAGCGGCCGGATCCTGGCCGTCGCGCACCGGGAGCAGGAGAAGGCCGACCACACGATCGTCGTGCCGAAGAACGAGAACGAGCTGGACCCGATCCTGATGGGCATCCCGCTCCAGCTCTTCGCCTACCACACGGCCCTGGCCATGGGCCGGGACATCGACAAGCCGCGCAACCTGGCGAAGTCCGTCACCGTGGAGTGACCCACGGCCACCGACGACCGACACGACAGCCGATACGGGGGCGGCCCTGCCCCGGTGTCCTGTCACCCGGCCGTTCCCCCGCGTTTCGCCACCGTGTCACGCGGGGGAAGGCACCGGCCGGAGCCATACCCCTTCCGGCGCGCTCCCGCCCGGCGCGCGGCCGTCGCGCCGCGGCGGGCGGGACGTCCCGAGAAGGCCGGTACCCGGACCGGCGGGGGAAACCCGCTGCGGCTATGTGCGGGTGCGAGGTCGTCCTCCGGCGCCGGACACCGGCGAACGGAACCGGTACGGCGGCCGTTACGGGGTACGGAGCGGGTCGCGGCCTCAGGGAATGACGACGACCGGGCGCTGCGCCCGCCGCGCCAGCCGGCCCGCGACCGAGCCGAAGATACGTCCCACGATCCCGTGCGTCGAGCCGACGACGATGGCGTCGGCCGAATACTCCCGGCCCACCTCCTCCAGCTCGTGGCAGATGTCGCCGCCGCGCTCCACCAGGATCCACGGGACCTCGGAGAGATAGTCGGCGCAGGCCAGCTCCAGGCCGAGCACCTCGGTGCGGTGGTCGGGCACATCGACGAAGACGGGGGGCTCGCAGCCCGCCCAGACGGTGGTCGGCAGCCGGTTGGCGACATGGACGATGATCAGGCCCGACCCCGAACGCCGGGCCATGCCGATCGCATAGGCGAGCGCCCGCTCACTGGAAGTCGAACCGTCGAAGCCGACGACGACGCCGTGGCGGAACGCCGGATCGCAGGAAGGGCGCGCTTCTTCTGCCGCTCGCAGATCCGACAGGGGGTCGGCTACCTGCTTGCGGTCCGCGGGTTCGGGGATCTCATGACCGGCCATGGGTGTCTCGGCGAAGAAAGTCCTCTGTGGAATCAGCGGAAGGGGGGAACAACAGAGCAGGCTGAGCGGTGCTGTGTCCGGGAATCATCTTCCCTGGCCCATACCCGCAAGGGTACGGCGACACTCCTCTCCGGCCCAAGGGCTGTCCCCACCGGGCATTCCAGGGAGCATGCCCGAGGCCGTCCTCGTTGGCAATGCCGTGTGGTGCCTACAGCGGACCGCAGCCCGCCGGCGGCCGGCAGACGGCCCGTCCGCCCGCCCCGGTCGCCGGGTCCGCCGGCGGGGGTGCGCCCCGCTCCGGGCCGGACGGGGGTGTTCGAGGGGCCCGGACGCCCCGGGAACCGCCGTACGGCAGGTCACGGCGGAGCAGCCGGGCGGGCAGCCGGGTTCCGTTCGGGTGCGGTCCATGCGGTCGAGACAGTGTCTGCCGCAGTGACCGGAAGGCAACGGTCCTCGTTGGTTCCTCGGACATCCGCAGCCGTGACCGCAGCCCGGAGGAGGCCTTCCGTGCCGACGTATCCGTCCGCCGCCCCGCCGACCGCTTCGTCCGAGCACACCGCCCCGCACTCCGCCGCCACGGCCGGACCTCCCGCGCGTCCCGGGCCGCCGGCGGCCGGGGACACCGGACAGGCCGCGGCCGACGACCCGGCCGGGGACGTCGTCCGCTGGGCCGCCTTCAGCTGCCTGCTCGTGCCGGTCGTCCTCATCGTGTACGGGGCGTCCGCCGGCGGCGCCACGGCGGCCGCGCTCGGACTGGCCGCGGTGACGGCGGCCTGCCGGATGCTGCTGCGGCATTCCGAACGCAACGCCGCCCGGGCCGCGGCGGCACAGGGGCCGAAACCGCAGGAGCGACCCGGCCGGGGGGCCGGGTCCGGCGGCCGTCACAGCGCCGGAGGTACCCCCGGCGAGTGAGCGGGATCCGGCCCGTTCGCACACCTGGACCCGTATGATTTCAGCCAAGTTCGCGTCATGGCGCATCCCTTGGCGAAATGGCCTGCCAACCCCCTTGTCAGCAGGCCGGAAAGGGTCTTCGCCGACGGTGGCACCCTATGGGGACGGGCCATGCACGAGAGGCGCACTTCCCTCACGGGCTTGCAGATGGAACGCTTCGTGATCGAATGCTTCGCGCCAACTTGCCGGACCGACATAGCGGGGCATGCCGAACTTGTCTCGTCGGCACCACGGGACGCAGTAGATTCGATCATGAGTATCGAAGGCTCCGGTACTCGCGCACAACCAAGGGGAAAAGTGCAGGAGCGAACGGCCCGAAAAGAACGGGGAGACGCGAAAACCGAGGGGGGCTTAGCGTCATGAGTCAGGACTCCGCCGCACCGGAGGCAGCACGAAAGCTCTCCGGGCGCCGGCGCCGGGAAGTCGTCGCGGTACTGCTGTTCAGCGGCGGCCCCATCTTCGAGAGTTCCATACCGCTCTCGGTGTTCGGTATCGACCGCCAGGACGCCGGAGTACCCCGCTACCGACTGCTCGTCTGCGCAGGCGAGGAGGGACCGCTGCGGACCACCGGCGGCCTCGAACTCACCGCGCCGTACGGTCTGGAAGCGATCAGCCGGGCAGGGACGGTCGTCGTCCCGGCGTGGCGTTCCATCACCTCGCCACCGCCTCCCGAGGCGCTCGACGCACTGCGCCGGGCCCATGAGGAGGGCGCCCGGATCGTCGGACTGTGCACGGGGGCCTTTGTGCTCGCCGCGGCCGGTCTGCTGGACGGCCGGCCCGCCACGACGCACTGGATGTACGCGCCGACGCTGGCCAAGCGCTATCCGTCCGTCCATGTCGATCCGCGGGAGCTGTTCGTCGACGACGGCGATGTGCTCACTTCGGCCGGAACGGCCGCCGGAATCGACCTCTGTTTGCACATCGTGCGTACGGATCACGGTACGGAGGCCGCCGGGGCGCTCGCCCGCAGGCTGGTCGTCCCGCCGCGGCGCAGCGGTGGGCAGGAGCGCTATCTGGACAGGTCTTTACCAGAGGAAATCGGGTCGGACCCGCTGGCCGAGGTCGTCTCGTGGGCGCTGGAGCACCTTCACGAACAGTTCGACGTGGAGACTCTGGCGGCGCGGGCGTACATGAGCCGCCGTACGTTCGACCGGCGATTCCGTTCCCTGACCGGCAGTGCGCCGCTCCAGTGGCTGATCACCCAGCGGGTGCTCCAGGCCCAGCGGCTGCTGGAGACCTCGGACTATTCGGTGGACGAGGTCGCGGGCCGCTGCGGCTTCCGGTCGCCGGTGGCGCTGCGGGGCCACTTCCGGCGTCAGCTGGGTTCGTCCCCGGCGGCATACCGGGCGGCGTACCGGGTCCGGCGCCCGCAGGGCGATCCGGCTCCGCCTTCGATGGTCGAGTCCGTGGTTCCGCCGCAGGCCAGACGGGCCCCTGGTGGTCCGCCGGGGCTGCCGCCGGAGCTGGGAAAGCCTCCGCACGGCGCTTATGCGGCAGGACCGGGGCGCCCGAGTCTGCCCGGCCAGCGGAGTGCGCCATAAAGTGGACGCATGAACGATCGCATGGTGTGGATCGACTGCGAGATGACCGGGCTCTCGCTGGCCGACGACGCACTTATTGAGGTGGCCGCACTGGTCACCGACTCGGAACTGAACGTGCTCGGTGAAGGGGTGGACATCGTGATCCGCCCGCCGGACGCGGCGCTGGAGTCGATGCCCGAGGTGGTGCGCCGTATGCACACCGCCTCGGGTCTCCTCGGCGAGCTGGCCGGGGGTACCACCCTGGCCGATGCCGAGGCCCAGGTCCTGGCGTACGTCCGCGAGCATGTGAAGGAGCCCCGCAAGGCACCGCTCTGCGGGAACTCGGTGGGCACGGACCGCGGCTTCCTGGCCCGGGACATGTCCGCGCTGGAGCAGTACCTCCACTACCGGATCGTGGACGTCTCCTCGGTGAAGGAGCTGGCCCGGCGCTGGTACCCGAGGGCGTACTTCAACAGTCCCGAGAA
Organism: Streptomyces sp. NPDC094448; assembly: GCF_044763775.1. Classification (NCBI taxonomy): domain Bacteria; kingdom Bacillati; phylum Actinomycetota; class Actinomycetes; order Kitasatosporales; family Streptomycetaceae; genus Streptomyces; species Streptomyces sp. NPDC094448. The sequence continues at coordinate 193,715 of NZ_JBIWGU010000007.1, forward strand.
GAACGGCAACCACCGGGCGCTGGCGGATATCCGCGAGTCCATCGCCGAGCTGCGGTACTACCGCGAGGCGGTGTTCGTACCGCAGCCCGGCCCGGACTCCGAGACCGCGAAGGCGATCGCGGCGAAGCATGTGGTGTCCGCGGGCTGACCGGCCCGGAAGGCACCTGTTCGGACGGGTTCGTCCGGAGTCGGATCGGGGGCGGGAAAACCCTGGTACGAGCACCCTCCGGAACCCTGTACACTTTTTCTCGGCCGGTCGGAAAAACGACCGGTCATGGTGGGTGTAGCTCAGCTGGCAGAGCACCTGGTTGTGGTCCAGGATGTCGCGGGTTCAAGTCCCGTCACTCACCCTGCAGGGTGCAAGGGCCCCGGTCTTCGGACCGGGGCCCTTGCCGTTTCCCGGGGCATTGCCGCCCCGGGTACGGTCGGCGCCCCCCTTCTTCGCCTTCTTCCGCCCCGTCGGTCCGTGGGGCTGCTCCAGGCCTCCGCGGGGCCGGTACGGGAACCGGCCCCCGTACCGGGGCTGCGGAGGGCGGGACGGCCGCCGCCGGGCCCGGCCCGGAGCATGGGGGCGGGACCGCAGCCGCACGGGGCGCGGGTCGGATAGGCACGGAGGTACGGGGCCGGCGGCCTTCCGGGACGGCCGGGGTCCGATCTGCCGCTCGGTGGCGGCGACGGCGTTCCGGCGCTCGCGGCCGGGGCGGCGGCTCCCCTTGGGGCCGGTACGGGCCGCGAGGGCGGGCCTGAGGCGCAGCCCCCGCCCCGCCGGGTGTGGTGGGCGGGCGGGGCGGGAGCCGCGCGGGCCGTTCCGGCGCCCCGCAGCCGGAAACGGAGTCGCGCGTCCCGGTCGGAATGTGGGGGGATGGGGAAACCGACCGGGACGCGCGGTGGGGGGTGTGGTGCGGATGGTTCGTCGAGTACCCCCGAGGGGGGTGCACAGCACGTTACCGGGCCGTGAAGAAACGGAGCGGGCATTCCGGGCGGCGGCCGGAGTTCTTAGGGCGCCGTTAAGGGCCTCATCGGAACCTGTTAACCCAGAGGGGGTTCCGGGCGGGTGGAAACGGCTCCGGAAGCGGTCCGGCCGGGGCTTGTGACGGGGGTGCCGACCCTGCGGGGCGGCGGCCCCGCGGGCGGAAGGGATATCGGGCGGGCTGCCCCGGGCGGTACGGTCCCGGCCCGGAACCGGAGGCTCAGATATCGCCGCGCCCGCGGCGTCCCGCCGAGATCAGCGTACGGCGTCGGTCCGGCACCCGGTGACCGCTCCTGCGGCGCTCCTCGGGATCGGCCGCGCGGGTGTCCAGACCGATCCAGATCCGTACCTCGGTGCCGCCGAGGACCGAGCTGCCGATCCGGACGTCCCCGCCGGTCGACTCGGCGACCCTGCGGACGATGTCGAGGCCGAGTCCGGTGGAGCCGTCGCGGCTGCCGCTGTTGCCCCGGGCGAGCGCGGCGGCCGGGTCGGCGATTCCCGGTCCCGCGTCGGACACCAGCACGATGACCGCGTCCTCGCCGTTGTGGAGGTCGACGGAGAAGGCGGTGCCTTCGGGGGTGTGGCGGAAGACGTTGCCGAGCAGGGCGTCGAGCGCGGCGGCCAGTTCGGGGCGGCCGACCGGGATCCGGACCGGCCGGTCGACGCCCGCGACCCGTACCTTGCGACCCTCGTCCTCCGCCAGCGCCGACCAGAAGTCCATCCGCTCCCGGACCACTTCGGAGGCGTCGCAGCCCGCGCCGGGGCCGACGAGGGTGGTCTGCGGTTTGGCCTCGCGCGCGGTGCGGATGATGATGTCGACCTCCCGCTCCAGCTGTTCGACGGCGGCCCGGGTCTGCTCGGCCGCGGGCCCGTCACCGAGGGAGGCGGCGTTCAGCCGCAGTACGGTCAGGGGGGTGCGGAGCCGGTGGGAGAGGTCGGCGGCGAGTTCCCGCTCATTGGCCAGCAGCTGGACGACCTGGTCGGCCATGGCGTTGAAGGCGACGGCGGCGGACTGCAGCTCCTTCGGCCCCTCCTCGGGAACGCGGACACCGAGCCGGCCCTCGCCCAGTTCCTCGGCGGCGCCGGAGAGCCGCCGGGCGGAGCGGACCATCCGTACACCGAGCCGGTCGGCCACCGCGACCGAGCCCAGGATCAGCGCGATGCCGACGCCGGCGAGCATCAGCCAGGCGGTGGTCACCCCGCGGCTCATCTCGGCGTTGGGGACATAGACCTCGACCACGGCGACCTTGTCGTTCCGCAGCAGGGTGGGCTGGAGCAGGGCGGTGCCGCCCGTCACCTTGGTGGTGGAGGTCCGGAACAGCCGCTGCACCAGGGCGTGGTCCGCGCGTCCGGCCCGGGGGGTGCCGATGTCCACGGCCTTCGGTACCCCGGCGTCGGGGTCGGCCGGGACATGGACGAACATCCGGCCCGCGGTCCCCGCGTGGGTGGTCTGGACGGCGACCTCCAGCGCATGCTGTTCGGGGGTGATGGTCAGGGTCGGTGCGATGGTGGCGGCCTGGCGCTCGGCGTTGGTGACCGCCCGATCCCGCGCCATCTCCTTGATCACGAGCCCCAGTGGTACGGCGAAGGCGACCACGACCATCACGGTGACGGCCAGTGCGACCTTGACCAGCGCCCATCTCATCTCTGATGACCTCGTTGGGGTTCCGGGTGTCCAGTGGGGGGTTCGAGCTTGACTCCGACTCCGCGGAGGGTGTGCAGATAGCGCGGCCGGGCGGCGGTCTCACCGAGTTTCCGCCGCAGCCAGCTCAGATGGACGTCGATGGTCTGGTCGTCGCCGTAGCTCTGCTGCCAGACCTCGGCGAGCAGTTCCTTGCGCGGGACCACGACACCGGGACGGCCGGCGAGAAAGGTGAGCAGGTCGAACTCGCGACGGGTCAAATCGAGGGGGGAGCCGTCGAGTTCGGCCTGGCGGCGCAGGGGGTCGATGGAGAGTCCGCCGACCTGGATCACCCGGGACGGCGGCGCCTCGCCCGCGGTGGCACGGGATCGCCGCAGCACCGCCGCCATCCTGGCGGAGAGATGCTCCACGGAGAAGGGTTTCGTGAGGTAGTCGTCGGCGCCGTCGTTGAGGAGCCGCACGATCTCGCTCTCGTCGTCCCGGGCGGTTGCGATGATCACGGGCACGTCGGTGATACCGCGCAGCATCTTCAGCGCCTCGGACCCGTCGAGATCGGGCAGACCGAGATCGAGGATGACCACGTCGAACCGGAAGTGGGCAACCTCGCGCAGCGCCTCCAGGGCTGTACCGACACTCCGGACGATATGGGACGCCTCGGTCAGATGCCGGATGAGGGCGGAGCGTACGAACTGGTCGTCCTCCACCACGAGCACACGTGCCATGACCGGCACCGTACGCCATTCGGGGGATGCCGGTCCCCCTCCGTATGCCTCCGTTCACACCTCGGACAGGACGGCGGCCGGGAGTTGGCGACCGGGACCATGATCCGGAGTAGGCCGGTCCTCTTGGGGACAGGGGCGGGTTGTGTGGTGCAGTATGGCCCCGATGCGTAGAGGACTTGTACATGCCATGGCGTGGACGCTGTCCACCGGGGCAGCGGTGACGCTGTCGTGGTGGGGCGTTCACACGGTGATGTCGGGAACCGCGTACGACCGGCCGCGCGCCGTGCCGATCAACGCCGGGGAAGACCCCACCACGCAGGCGAAGCCTCAGGTCTCCGCGACCCACCGGTCGCAGTCGCCGCCGGAGGCGCGCCCCTCGAAGACCTCCGGCACCCCCGGGTCACGGATCACCGAGGACGCTCAGGAGACACCGGACGGCAACGGCGGCGACCGCTCACCGGAGCCCCCCGCGAGCAGCCCCAGCAGCGGGCCGCGCCCCTCCAGCGCCTCGGGCACCCCGGTGAACAGCAAACCGAAGGGCACGGTGAAGGGGCAGACGGTCGACGGCGGGCAGGTGCTGTTCGACGTGGGCCCGGCATCGGCGGAGCTGCTGTCGGCGACCCCGAACGAGGGCTGGCGGATGGACGTACTGGAGGAGCCGACCTATATCCGGGTGACGTTCACCAGCGATACGCGCGAGATGTCGGTCTTCTGCATCTGGAACGGCCACCCGCCGCGCTTCGACTTCGACGAACGCGAAGCGCCGTAATTCCGTGAGGCCGTGACCGGGGCGTTCAGTCGAAGGCGCCCGGCGGCGGGGACGGGGAGGGGCGGGCCGTCGCGTCGGTGACGGCGGGCGCGCCGCCGGTGAAGGCGGCGAGTGCACGGCCGTGTTCGACCCGGCCCGGATGGGGGTCGCTCGCGATCAGGCGGGTCAGTTCGGCGATCGGCAGCTCCCCCGCGGCGCCCAGCAGGACCGCGTTGCCGAAGCGGCGGCCGCGCAGCAGGGCCGGATCGGCCGCGAGGGCCAGTTCCGGGAAGACCTCGGCGGCGGTGGCGACCTGGCCCCGCAGATGGACCAGCGGACCTCCGTCGGTGATGTTCGCCGCGTACCAGCCGCCGGGCCGGAGCACCCGGCGGACCTCGGCGAGGAACTCCGTACTCGTCAGATGGGCCGGGGTGCGCGCCCCGTCGAAGACGTCCGCGATCACCAGATCCGCCCAGGCGTCCGGGATCCGGCCCAGGGCGGCCCTGGCGTCCACGGCCCTGACCCGGATCCGGTCCCGCGGGTCCAGTGGCAGCCGCGCCCGGACGAACTCCACCAGCGCCGCGTCGACCTCGGCGATCTGCTGGGTGGAGCGGGGCCGGCGGGCCGCGATGTAGCGGGCGAGGGTGAAGGCCCCGCCGCCCAGGTGCAGGGCGTGCACCGGGCGGCCGGGCGGGGCGGCGAGATCGGCGATATGGCCGAGCCGCCGCTGGTAGGCGAAGGAGAGCCGTTCCGGGTCGTCCAGGTCCACATGGGACTGGGGCGCCCCGTCCAGCAGCAGCGTCCAGGCGCGCGGCCGCTCCGGATCGGGAACGAGTTCGGCCGTACCACCGGCGACGGCGGCGGTGAGGGCCTCCGGGGCCCCGGACCCGCCGCCGCCGCGCCGCCGTCTGCTCTTCGTCATCCGCTCATTATCGGCCCCGTCCGGCCCCCGCCTGCGAAGAAGCGTTTCCTCCGGGGTATCGGGCCGGGTCGGGGAACTGCGCCGGTGGTACGGGCTCCGCAAAACGGCTCAGGAGCAGCGGTCGACGACTTCGATCAGCCGGGCGGCCTCGCCCAGGGCCTCTCTCAGCACCGCCGGGTCGGTGACCCGCTCGACGCCGTCGGGCGGCAGCAGCCAGCCGCCGTTCTCCGGGCGCGGGGTCTCCGTACAGGCACTGCCGGGTACGTCCCAGCCGTCCGCCGTACCGGGCGGCACCAGGAATCCGAGGGTGTCGCAGGTGCCGTCGTGCAGTACCGGGCCGACCGCGGGCGCCGCCGTCCGCCGCAGGATGTCCACCGCCTCCAGCCCCTGCCGGGTGGGGACGGTCACCAGATCGCACGGCTCGGGTCCCGGACCGCGGACCGCGTCGGGTCCGCCGCCCGGGACCGTATCCCGGCCACCGTTCTCCTCGGCGTTCACGGCCCTGCGGGCACCGCCGCCGACGCTGGTCTCCATGCCGGCTTCCAACAAGAGGATCCCCTCCTCGTTCACCACGGGGCACGGACTGCGCCTCCAAGAAGTTCAACGCCCCAACGCGTCAAGGGCTACGGCAACACTCCGCCGCAAAGGATGGCAGTTCATGGCAGATCCGGGGGGAGTTATCCCTTTTGTAGCCAAAGTCCCGGTGAACCACCCTCCGCAGCCGGTACGTTCGGCCTCGCCGGGAACAACGGTGTACCAAGAGAGGGCTCGGCCATGGCGTCGTCGTCACGGACATCGCGGCAGGCATCACCGGTCCCCAATTCCGCCTTCCGGAGGCTGCGCGGCCCGCGCTCCCCCGGTGAGTTCGCGGCGGCCGTACGGAAGGCCGCCCGCGAGATCGGCGAGCAGGTCTCGTGCGACGCCCGGTACATCGGGCGGGTCGAGGCCGGCGAAATCCGCTGCCCCAACTACGCGTACGAGCGGGTCTTCCTGCATCTGTTCCCCGGGCTCGGCCTCACCGACCTGGGGTTCACGGCCCGCGAGCAGGTCCGGGGCGGCGGCCGGACCCCGCGCACCGCGCGGGCCGAGGTCAGGGAACGGCCGCCCGACGCACCCGGGCCCGGTGGCACCACGAACGATGACGGCAAGAACGACGAGGAGAGCGACGTGTTGCGTCGCGCATTCATGACGGGCGGCTCCGCCACGGTGGCGGCCGCGTCCTTCGGCCCGGTACTCGGCGCCGTACTCGGCACCCTGCCGGAGCAGGGCTCCGGCTCCGCACCGGCACGGCGGCGGATCGGGGAGCCGGAGGTCGAGGCCGTCGAGGACGCGGTACGGCGGATCCGGCTGCTGGACGACCGGCACGGCGCCGACGGTCTCTACCAGCGCGCGGCACAGCCGCTGCGGGCGGCGTACGCCCTGCTGGACTCCGGGGTGACCGCGCACCGCGAAACCTCGGACCGGCTGCACTCGGGCGCGGGCGAGCTGGCGATCTCCGTGGGCTGGCTGGCCCATGACTCGGGCCGGGTCGACGATGCCCGCTCCCACTACGCGGAGGCGCTGGCGACCGCCCGGATGTCCGGGGACCACGGTCTGGAGGCGCACGCCTTCTCCAACGCCTCCTTCCTCGCCCGGGACGCCGGACGCCACCGGGAGGCCGTCCGCTCGGCCCAGGCGGGCGGCCGGGCCGCGAGGGATCTGGGCTCCCCGCGGCTGCTCGCGCTCCTCGCGCTGCGCGAGGCGGGCGGCTGGTCGGGGCTGGGCGACCGGGCGGGCTGCGAGGCGGCCCTGGGCCGGGCGCACACCCACTTCGCACGGGGGGCGGCGGACGCGGACCCCGAGTGGATGTCCTTCTTCGGGGAGCCGGAGCTGGAGTTCCTCCAGGCCCAGTGCTGGGCCCGGCTCGGGGACTGGTCGCGCGCGGTCCACCACGCCCGCCGGGCCGCGTCCGTCGAGGACGACCACTTCACCCGCAATCTGGCGCTCTACCGCGCCGAACTCGCCACCTCGCTGGCCCGCGGCGGCCGCTACGAGGAGGCGGCAGCGGCGGGCCGGGAGGTGCTGAGCCTGCTCCAGGGCGTCCAGTCCTCCCGTATCCAGTCCATGCTGAACACCACGGCGGCACTGCTGGCCCCGCACCGGGCGGCGGAGGAAGTGGCGTCCTTCCTGGCCTACCGGGACGAGCAGGCGCTACGGGTCTGAGCCGGGGCGCCGGGCGGTGTCACGGCCGCCGGACCACCCGGTGCGGCTCCGTCCGGCGGGCCCCCGCATCACGCCCGCCAAACCACCCGGTGCTCCGCCAGATGCGACAACACCGCATGATTCGCCTCCCACCCGTCCGGGACTGCAACCAACAGCCGCCTCCGGCGGCATACCGGACTCCGCCCGGCAAACCCCCATCTCACGCCCGCCAAACCACCCGGTGCTCCGCCAGATGCGACAACACCGCATGATTCGCCTCCCACCCGTCCGGGAACTTGACGGTGACGCCCAGGCGGACCGGTTCGGTCGAGGGGTGGGCGTCCAGGAGGGCGGGGACGCCCGCGCGGCAGACCACGATGCAGGCATGGCGGTGGCGGGAGGCCAGCACGCACAGCCGGCCCGTCTCCAGATGGAACGCCGTCGCATCGGGGCGGCCCGACAGCGGGTGCAGGACGACCGTCACATCGAACTCACGGCCCTGGAGGCGGTTCGCCGTGTCCACCGTGACGTCATGGACCCCCAGCTCCGCGAGCGCGGCGCGGACCGCCGCCGCCTGATCGCGGTGGGCGGTGCCGACGGCGACCCGGTCGGCGGTGACCGGCGTCGGCTCAGCCCCCGCCGTGGCCGTCGCCGCGCCGCCGCGGTCCAGCACCCGGCGGACGGTCGAGGCCACCGCCCGGACCGCCTCCGGGTCCGTCCGCGGAGTGTGCCGCGCGGGCAGCTCCAGCAGCCCCCAGCCGGACTCCGCGGCCTCGTCCACGACCCGGTCGTACGCCGAACCGTCCGACGGCACCCCGAAGCTCAGGCGCCGGTCCCCGGGGCCCGTACCGCTGCGGAACGGTGTGTACGGGTAGAACGCGGCGGACACCAGGGGCGCAGCCGACGCGGGCAGCCGCCACGACACCGGCAGCCGGTGCTGGGGCAGCCCCGGATTGTGCGAGAGCAGGGTGGAGACCGCGCTCGCCGACGGGTCGTACGACAGCCCGGCCCACTGGTCGGCGCCGACGATGGAGAAGGGGTCGAGCTGGCCCGGGTCGCCCACGAACAGCGCCCGCTCGAAGAGTCCGGCGACGGCGAGCAGGGCGTCGGAGCGCATCTGGTACGCCTCGTCCACGATCGCGTGCGGCCAGGGGTCGACGCCCTGCACATGGCCCCACTTCGCGGCCGTGGAGATCACCACGTCCAGACCGGCGAGGTCCGCCGCTTTCGCGGACTTCCGGACGGACGGCAGTTCGTCGAGTGCCTTGTCGTACGGGTCGGGGTCGTTGCTGTGGAGCCGGCCCACCGGCAGCTCGGGGTCCTTCTCCGCGATGCGCAGCACCAGATCGTCGACTTGGGCGTTGGTCTGGGCGATGACCATCAGGGGGCGGCCCGCGGCGGCCAGCTCCCGGGCGGCGCGGACCACGAGCGTGGACTTTCCGGCGCCGGGCGGGGAGTCCACGACGACGCCCCGGTCCGTGCCGTGCAGGGTGTCCGCGAGGATCGCGTCGGTGGCGCGGGCGGCCGCGGCACCGGGGTCGTCGCGCAGGGCGGTGCTCACAGCAGGTCCTCCGGGGTCACGGGGTCCGGGTCCTCCGCGGACACGGACGGCGGCCCGCCGTGGGTCCACGGCGTGTCCTCGGGCTCGGGCAGCTTCGGCCCGCCCCGCTGGTCGTGTTCGAACAGGGTCCAGGCGATCCGGTCGCCCTTGGCCGGAACGGAGCCTTCCGCCGGATCCTTGGACCGGCCCATCCGGTCCAGCAGCCTCAGCACCAGCATCCCGTCGGCGTCCGACTGCACCAGCTCGGCCGACTGGGGGCGGCCGTCCAGCGAGCGGTAGACCTTGACCCGCTCGCCGAGATGGGGGCGGTCGTCCGTACGGAAGGTGATCAGCGGCCGGGGCGACGGGCGCTTCGACTCGGACCAGGCCATGACGGTCTCGGTGACCTCGCCGGTGAACGCCTCCCCGGCCAGCCGCCGCCCCGCCAGCACCAGCGGATCGTCCAGCGCCTCCTGGGCGTCCAGTTCGGCCTGGGCGGTCTCCCGGGCGGCGAGCTTGCGGGCGGCCGTCACCGCGTCGTCCCGGCGCGGCTGGGGCGGTTCCCCGGCCCGCACCCGGTCCCGGTGGGCCGTGAAGGACCAGCGGTCCCGGGTCCAGCGGTCGGGCACCCGGGCCCCCTCGGGCAGCTCCCGCAGCAGGTCCAGGGCCCGCCAGACCGCGTTCCAGGTGGGTTCCAGCTGGGTCAGCAGCAGTCTGCGGATCTCCCGCTCGGCGACGGCCAGTTCGCCCAGCCAGCCCTCCGCGTGGGCGCCGTCCTCGGCGGCGGCCAGCCGCAGCCGCAGCCGGTCGTAGCTCTCGACGGCGGGCGCCAGCAGCCGGTTGTCGAACACCGGGTCGGTGGCGGGCCCGGCGGGCGGGCACAGCAGCCGGCCGTGGGCGTCCCGGCCCAGTTCGGCGCGGAGCGCCGCATCGGCGCCCGACATGCCGTCCGGCGGATCGACCCAGGCCAGCAGCGCCCCGAGGTGCTGGTCCTCCAGCGACGACTGGCCGGTGGCCCAGTGCCGGTTCAGCAGATCGGTCGCGGCGAGCAGCAGGGACGAGCCGGGGACCCTGGCCCGCTCCCCGTAGTGCGTGAACCAGCGGCCGAGGAGGGGGACCCGCGGCGGTGCGGGGTAGGGCGTGTCCGGATCCTGTTCGGAGGTACGGCGGAAGCGCATGGACCGGCCGAGGAGCCGGACGAATTCGGCCGCGGCCCGGCCGGGCACCACGATCTGCGGGGCGTCGGCGCAGAGTTCGGCCTCGACCTTGGTGCGTTTGCCGGTCTCCGGGTCGGCGGCGGCGCGTTCGACGAGTTCCACATCGTCGGCGTACGACTCCAGATGGGGAAGTACGGCGTCGGCCAGCTCGGCGAGGAAGGCGAACCGCAGCTCGCGGTCGCGGGGCTGGGCGACGGTCAGCAGGCGGGGCGCGTCCCGGTCGGTGCCGACCAGCGCGCCGAGCGGGGCGCCCGCCTCACCGGCGGTGGTCAGCGGCACGAACACCAGCGGCCGGTCGGAGACCCGCCGGTGCCGCACGGTCGCCAGCGGCGTGGCCCGTCCGGCCTCCAGCGCCTCCAGCCGGGCGAGGGTGGCGATCAGGCTCACCGGACACCTCCCGCCGCCGCCAGGGCCTCGGCCCGCAGGGACGCCGCGCGGCGGAGGGCGGCCACCGCCGGATCGGCGGGATCGCCCGCCGCGCCCCGGGCCGCGGCGAGGACACCGGCGACCGTGGTCAGTCCGCCCAGCTCACCGCGGACCGAGCGGCCGAGGGCCTCCACCGCACCGGCGTCCCGGGCCCGGTCACGGCAGTGGAAGGCCAGCTCGCAGGCGGCCAGGCACTCGGGCGCATAGGCCGCGGGAACGCAGGCCACCGCGGCGGACAGCTCGTCGGACGGCCGGTCGAGGGCGAAGGTCGTGCCCTCGGGGAGGGCCGCCGCGAGATCCTCGACCCGGGTGAGCCGGGCCAGCTGGCGGCGGGTCACCGAGAGCTGCTTGCGGATGTCCACCACCGATCCGGTCGGCAGATTGGAGAAGTCCTTGGGGCAGACCAGCAGCACGCGGTCCGCGACCCGGGCGCCCGGCACCAGCCCGGCCGTGTGCTCCAGCGCCAGCACGTACACCGCGGCCTGACGGGCGGCGGCACCCACCTTCGCGGCGTCCGCGGAGGCGTCGATCATCGGGAACGACTTGATCTCGACGACCGTCCACTCCCCGTCCGGGCGGACCACCACCGCGTCGGGCTCCAGATAGGCCGGGGAGCCCGCGACCTCCAGCGCCAGCAGCGGGTGCCGCAGCAGGCTCCAGACCCCGGCGGCGGTCGCCTCGCGCAGCGCCAGCGCCGTCCGCGCGGCCCGGCCCTCCGGGCCCGCGGCGGTCAGGTCCGGCAGCCGGAACCCGCCCTCCGCCTCGGCCCCCAGCAGCCTCATCAGCTCCGCGCCGCCGTCCGAGACGACCCTGGCCTCGAAGGCGTTCCCCCGCATAAAGGCGAACTGCGACTGGCCGAAGACGGCGGCCGACCCCAGCGCGGCGGCCAGCGCCCCCTTGTCGACCCCGGCGCCGTCCAGCAGCGCCCGGCGCTCGCAGCCGGGATTGGCGGCCAGGGCGGCCAGCGCCCGGGCGTCCAGCGGCTTCGGCCGGGCCCCGGCGCCTCTCAGCTCAGCGAGCCGCTGCCGGAGCGGTGTCGTCGGCGCCTCCGACGCGGCTGTGCTCCGCGACGGCTCCCGGGGCGGCGTCCGGCGTGGCGCCGGAGGGGCGTCCCGCGGAGTCCGCGGGGCTGCCGGTGGTGCCTGCGGTACTTGTGGTGCCTGCCGCGGAGTTGGTCCGCTGCCCTGGGATGCGCTCACCCGTGGAAGTGTGGCATCCGCCACCGACAACCGGGGACCCAACGGCCGGAAGGGCCGCCGCCCCGCGCCCCGTGATCCGGGCCCGCACCCGGTCCGCGAGCCGCATCGCGGGCTTCGCCAGCAGCAGGCCCGCACCCATCACGGCCGCCCCGGCGACCGCGTCCAGGAAGTAGTGGTTGGCCGTCCCCATCACCACGATCACGGTGACCAGCGGGTACGCGACGCCGAGGGTCCGCAGCAGCGGCGTACGGCCGAAACGCCACAGCATCACACCGCACCACAGGGCCCAGCCGACGTGCAGGCTCGGCATCGCCGCGTACTGATTGGTGAAACCGCCCATACCGCGCGGGGCACTCGCCTCCGCGCCCCACCAGCCGTACGAGCTGTACTGGGCCATGGTGTCGACGAAACCGTGCCCCGCCTCCAGCAGCCGGGGCGGGCAGGTCGGCATCAGGGTGAAGCCGACGAGACCGAGGAGGGTGGACACCATCAGCCAGGTCCGGGCCGCGCGGTACTGCAGCGGCCTGCGGCGGAACAGCCAGACCAGCACCACAGGCGTCACCAGATAGTGCAGTGAGGCATAGACGAAGTCGGCGGGGACGCCGATCTCGGCGTGCTCGGTGAAGAGGCGGTTCAGCGGCGTCTCGAAGTCCAGCGAGACGGCACGCTCCGCCCTGAGTATCGCGAGGCCGTTGTCGACGGCGGTCGACACATCACCGCGGGCCAGCAGCCGGCCCGCCGAGTACGCGACGTACACCAGCGCCAGCAGCGCCAGCTCGGTCCACCAGCGAGGCCGGTGGTGAGCCGTGGTGGCCGTGGTGTGCGTCATCCGTTCGTTCCCCCTCGTGCGTGCTCTGCCGGCCGGATCGGCCACCGGTCAACCGTACGGTTCACGGCGCGGTGGCGGATCGGCGGGTACCGGCTCAGGAAGGGACGCTCCGGGCGCCCCCGAGGTTGCCTCGGGGGCGCCCGGCGGCGCTCCCCGGATCGGTGGCCGGACCATGCATGATGGAGGACCACTCTTTGGATCATCAGGGGGCTCCGCACCATGGCACCGCGCATTCTGCTCGTCCGGCACGGCCAGACCGCATGGTCACTGCTCGGCAAGCACACCGGCCGCACCGATATCCCCCTCGTGGCGGAGGGGGAGCGCGGCGCGGCCCTGATCGGCGAGCGGCTGCGGCGCGCCCCCTTCGCGGGGCTCCCGGGCACGGAAGTGTGGACCAGCCCGCTGGCCCGCGCGGCCCGGACCTGCGAACTCGCCGGGTTCGGGGACCGCGCCGAGCCGTTCGACGCGCTCATGGAATGGGACTACGGCGACTACGAGGGCCGTACGACTCCGGAGATCCGGGCCGCCGCCGGGAACCCGGGGTGGGTCATCTGGCGCGACGGCGTCGAGGGCGGCGAGAAGCTGTCGGACGTGGCGCACCGGGCGGACGAGGTCGTGGCACGGGTCCGCGAGGCCGACCGCGACGTCCTGCTCTTCGCCCACGGGCACATACTGCGGGTGCTGTGCGCGAGGTGGCTGGGCCTGGAGCCGGAATTCGCGGCCCGGATCGCCCTGGCCCCGACGTCGCTGTCGGTCCTGGGCTGGGCGTACGGCGATCCGGCGCTGGACACCTGGAACGACACGGCGCACCTGGCCGCGGCCTGAGCCTTTCGGGCGGGGGCGGGGGCGCGCCGTTGTTGGCTTCGGTTGCAGGTCCAGCCGCGGGCCGTGGGGGCTGGTCGCGCAGTTCCTCCCCCTACGCCTGGCGGCGTGGGAGGTACCCCCGTCTACGCCTTCGGCGGTGGGGGGACCCCCAGCACGGCTTCATGGTCTCTTCGCCCCTGCGGCGTGCGGGCCCCACGGCGGTCGGGTCGCGTTACTCCGTGGGGTAGGCGCGGGGTCTTGTCGGGTGCGGCCGGGTCGTGGGCCTCCGGGCTCACCTCCTCGCCACGGGCGATGCACCGGACCGAAGCACGTCCGGTCATGTCGCCCGCGGCTGCGGGGGCGACCCTGCACCCCCCTCCGGAGATCACCCCGACCTGACCCCCGGGGAGTAGGAGTTCACGCAATCACCCGCCACGGGGTGGGGGAGCCCCGGAAGTTGTCCTTCCTGCCTCACCTGGCCAGACGGACACAGATTCTCTCCGGGGCCGGGTACCCCGGTGCACGGCGGCATGCTGCCGGAGTATTCCCGTGCTAGCAGAGGAAGAGACAGGGTCTCCCCGCACAGAACCGGTTCGCCCCTCCCCCTGCCCCGGAATGGAGGCACGCGGGACAGACAAGGCAGCATGGACCGGTCGATCGCTGCAATGTTCAACAAATGGCCGAATCGAATCCCGCTTGACCGAAGAGTAAACGGAGAGCGTTCATTCATCGCCTCGTTTCAGTCTCCACTGGATCAGATGGAGCCACTTCGGAGCATGAGCGATCTTTCAGTGTCGGCGTTGTGTAGGGTATCGGTCGCGACGCAGCGCACTCCCCATCGCCTTTTCACTCGGGTCGCACGATCACCATTCTTTCGTCGCACGAGAAAGGAACTATTCACAATGAAGAAGCTCACTGCTGCCACAGTCGGAACGTTTGCACTGCTGGCCTCCATGGTAATCGTCGCACCACCGGCAAGCGCAGTCCCGGCCGGGTGTGGACAGTTGACAAACGGCCAGCTTTGCAGCTCGGGCGGCACCTTAGGAACGACCGGAACATATACCTTCACCACGTCCTACTGGAGGACGGGCGGAAGTGGAGAAATTACGGTAACGCTGGGAACCCAGCGCAAGAACAGTAACATTACCGCCTTCCCATTGTGGTTCGGCTCCAAAAGGACGCAGAACGGCTACGTCGAACTGAAGAAGAGTCACTCCATAAACTCCGGGGAATGCATTCGGGGCGTCATGGAGCACAACAACACCACGTACGTCACCAAGTGGCGGTGTCCGTAGTTCGACCAGACAGCGTGCGCAACTGTCACCTCAGCCGGATAAGCTCCATATCCCTGCCGTCAACGCTCCACCGGAAAGCGCGATATGTGGCAAATAATCCTCTATGTTTCCCCGGCGACGGTGACCTCGAGTGTCCTTCTGTCGATGCTTTTCTGCTACACCATCGCATTATGGCGTAAACGCTCGAAGGGCCGAGAGGACGCCCGAGTGGCACGCGCAGTGCGGATGGCAGCCACTACCTGGGCCCTGCTGGTCCTCCTTGCCACCTTGATGCCGACCCAACCGCTCGGAAGCGGAGCGGCGTACATATCCTGGGAGCTGGGAGGAGGACTGTGGGGAACAAGCAGTGACTATGGGGCCGGCCTCTTCGAACAAGAGGGGGAAATGGTCGCACGTTTGCAAATCGCCAACGCCGTGATGTTCGTCCCGCTTGGTGCACTGTTCGCTTTCCGCAGGGACCGCGTACGCGCCGCCACGGCCATCGCTTGGTGTTTTGCAGCCAGTGTCGCAATCGAAGCCCTTCAACTCGCCATGGCAGCGGGTCGGACCGTCGATATAGATGATGTCCTCTTCAACACGCTCGGCGGAGTCCTCGGGGCCGTGACTGCACAACTGGCCACCGCTATCACCGAACCGCGCAAGCGGGAAGGAAAGCGGAGGCGGCCGCATCCCCGACTGGCGCGTAAGTAGCAGCAATCCGGAGAATCTACGGGCAGGGCCGGACACCTGACAGTCACTGCAACCGAACCGGAACCTGGCGTTCTCGGCCCGACCGGCCGATCCGCGATGGCCGGGGGCGGTGATCAGGAGAGTTCCCTCTCCTCGGTGACGCGCGACTTCACCAGTGGCTTCGCGAGCTGATCATGCTGGGATCACATGGGAGGGGGTGCAGGTCGCCCCCGCCGGGGGACCCCCAAAGGCAGCTTTGGGGGGTGAGGCGCAGGAACTGCCCTGGGCCCCGCGGGGAACGGCACCCCCGGGGCCCGGCCCGGGGCCGGGTACCCCGGCGGGAGGCGGAGACGCCACCTTGCGCAGGGAGGGAGAATGGACGCTGGACCGTGCCGACGCGCCCATTCCGCGCGACCCGCCCGAAGGACGTGACATGACCGAGGCCCCCCAGGGACACCGCAAGCCGCGCCCCGCCGCGCTGCTGTTCGAACCCGCGGAGGCCGTCGCCGATCCGGAGCACTTCTTCGATCTGGAGGCGATGGACGATCCCCGCGCGCTGCTCACCCGAGCGACCGAGCTGACGCTGGCGTTCCGCGCGGCGACGGACCGGGCGGTGGAGTACCAGGCACTGGCCGCCGCGCAGCTCGCGGACCCCCGGCGGTTCGACCGGATGACGCCCGGGGACATCGCGGAGCGCGCGGGGTGGACCGAGGACTACGCGCGGAAGATGATCGAGTTCGGCCGGGGCCTGGCCCGCCAGGACGGTCACGCGTAGAGAGCGGTTCCTGCGGGCCGGCGCCCGTACCGCCCGGCCGGCCACGACCGGTCAGCGTAGAGAGCACTGCCCCCGGGCCGACCCCGAACCGCCGGCACCGCGTAGGCAACCGGCATATGCCGGGCCGCAAGATACCCCCTCCCACCCCGCCCTGTCACCGTTTCTCCGACAGAGTGGAATCACGCGATCACTCCCGGTACACCTGGAGTCATGAGCGCCTCCACGAGTGCACCGTTACGGGACGACCACGGCATGCCGCAGCCCTCCGGAGAGGAGGACCGTACGGAGTTCTTCGCCCGGATCCGGCAGGAGAGCGCACGGGGCGCGGCCCAGATCACGGCCGCGGGGGCCGACTGGCTGGCCGCCGCGGGCGGGAGCCCGCGGACGCTCTGGGAGCGCCGTCCCGGGGCGCCCGCCGTGCTGTCGTGCGGGCGGCTCTTCGACGTGGTGAGCGCGCCCGCGGTGTTCGGGCGGCTGCTGCTGGACCGGATCTGGGAGGAGGGTCCGGGGTCGGGTCCGGTCGCGGCGCACCGGGGCCGGGTGCTGGTCTTCACGGCGCCGGGTACGGCGTCCCGGCTGCCGGCGCTGCTGAGCTGGGAGGAGTGGGGCGGCTATGTACCGGCCCTGATGTTCCACGGCCGGGGGGACGCCGTCACGGTCCCCCCGCTGGCCGCGCCGGGCGGGGGCGATCCGGGGGCGGTGCCGCGGTGGCTGGTCGCGCCGGGCAGCCGGCATCCCTGGCTGCCCGGCCCCGAGGTGCTGCTCTGGGCCTGCGTACGGGCGGTGAAGGCGGCGCGGACCGCGGCCGCTGCCGTCCGTACGGGCACTCCGGCGGGGCCGTACGGACCGATTTCTCCTCTCCCGGATCAGGGTGCTACTGTCTACGACGTCAGCAGGCGCCGCTAGCTCAGTTGGTTAGAGCAGCTGACTCTTAATCAGCGGGTCCGGGGTTCGAGTCCCTGGCGGCGCACAGACGGGGAAAGCCCCCTCGCGAGAGCGAGGGGGCTTTTTCGTGCCCGGGAAGGGCGGCGTCCGCCGCCGTCACCCTGTGCTGATCTTGACGGTCCAGGCGCCCGTGGCGGTGCGGTCCGTTACCTCGATCCGGATCCGTTCGCCGGACTCCCCGGCGAGAGTGAACGTTTCTCCAACGCCCAGCGGCGCATCCGCCAGCTTCGGGAAGACCGAGCGGTCCCAGCAGGCCTCCGTCTCCGGATGGGTGTCGATCACCTCGACCGGGCCGCCGCCGGAGACCGTGTCGGCGCGGACCCGGTAGAGGAGGACGCCTTCGGTGCAGGTAGTCCGGTCGTTCCCGGCGGCGCCGCGGGCCTCGACGGCCAGGGCCGTGCCGGGGCCGGTACGGACGACGGCGAGCCGGGTGCCGAGCGCCCCGCCCGGGGCGGGCGCCGCGCCGACCGGTTCCAGGGTGATCAGCTCGGGGCGGGTGACACAGCGCACGTCCCGGGTGTCGAGCCAGCCCAGTTTCCACTTGTGCCAGGCGAACAGGTCGGGCGCGAGCCCGAACTGGCTGCCCATGACGTCCCAGTCGCCGACGTACGTGTCCCAGTCGCCCTTGCCGTCGACGGGCCGCTGGTAGAGGTCGGGCAGATCGAAGACGTGCCCGGTCTCGTGGGCCAGGACGTTCCGGTCCGGCGGGTGCTGTTCGAAGACCGTGACGACGCGCCGCAGACCGGTGCCGTCGTAGGTCATGGGGCCGGCGAAGTTGACGACCTTGGTGGCGTCGGAGTCCACGCCGGGCGCGTCGGGGTCCGCGACCAGATAGACGATGTCGTACCGGGAGAAGTCGACGGTGCGGTCGGCCGTACCGAGGGCGTCCCGGAGGAAGTTCCGCCGCTGCCCGGCGTCCCAGTCCCGCTGTATCCCGTAGTCGGTGGACGCCTTCGGCATCCGTACCCACTCGCGCTGCGGATCGGCCCGGAGGGTGAACCGGCCGTAGGAAGCACGCTCGAAGAAGGCGCTGGTGGCGGGGAAATGGTCGGCGGTCAGTTCGGCCGGTGTGGTGCGCGGGGCCGAGTCGGGGAAGGAGAGGAACACCATGACGGCGTCGAGGCTCCGGACGGGCCGGGGATAGGCGGTGTTCCAGGTGTCGAGCCCCAGGGAGTGGTGCGCGGGCGTACGGGCCAGCGCGCAGGAGGCGGACGAGGTCTTGGCCACGGCCGGTCCCGCGACCAGCGAGGTCGCCGCGAGTGCCAGCAGGGAGGTCAGGGCCGCGGCCGCGCTGCGGGTCCGGCTGCGCTCGCCGCCCGTACCACCGGTCCCCCTTGTATCTCGGCCCCCTCGGCCACCGCCACCCGCAGCCCCGGCGCCGTCCGATCCGCACAGACGGCCGCCTTCCCCACTCCCGGGTGGACCCGTGGGTGACTGCTGACGCTCCACGTCGACCTCCGGCTGCGGAATGGCTGCGGAATGAGAGACACCTCGACCACCTTGTGGCGTTTTCTAGCCATACGACCACTTCCGATGCCCCAGTCGGGTGACCGGGCCGACACCGGGCCGAAACCGAGCTGAGACCGGCCGACAGCCGCCCCTTCCGGAGAGGACAGCCGGATCGGCAGTTCCGGTCAGCGATGGATCAGATCAGGGATACGAGATGAAATGCTTCGGACAGAGGTACGCAGAAACGATCTGGCAGAGACTGTCAGCACACCGCGCCACGGCGGTGAAGGTGGAACGGCCGACAGGCCAGCCTCTATGATCGGCACACTTTCCCTGGTCCGTTTCCTCAACGTTCCTGAGCTTTCCTCAACTTTCCACATCTATACCTTGGTTTCCCTGCTTTAGGTTGTTTTTGGATCTCTCCCGATCGTTCCCCGGCAAGTCTCTTCCGCCGCGGCCGGTCGACGACTCGTCTGACGTATTCCGACCACATCCACGACACAACTGCACTGCGGGAGTGAAAGCGGTGAGCGGAACCCCCGAAGGAACAGGGTCCGGGCGGGACTATCGGGCCGCGTTCGACGCGGCACACCTCCCCATGGCCGTCGTCGGCGCCGACGGCCTCGTCACCGGGGCGAACCCGGCCTTCGCCGGGCTCTTCGGCGGGGATACGACGGGTCGCAGCGCCGAGGAGCTGACGGGACTGGCGGCCGACCATGCCGACCGGAAGACGTACCGGGACGTGCTGCGCGGCCGGCGTCCCCGGCTCCGCTGCACCCGCCGGGTCAAACGCGCCGACGGCGGCACGCTGTGGGCGGAGATCACCCTCACCCCGCTGACCGGCCCCGGCGGGGACGGCCGGGGCGGCGGAATGGGCGGGGACGGACGCGGTGCGCTGCTGTGCGTCACGGACATCGGTGAACGGCGGGAGCTGCGCGCCCGGCTGCGCCATCTGGAGATGCACGACGCGGTCACCAAACTGCCGAACCGGGCGCTGTTCTTCGAACGGCTCACGGCCGCGCTGGAGTCCGCCGCGTACGAGCGGGGCGCCACCGGCCGGATCGGGCTCTGCTATCTCGACCTGGACGGCTTCAAGGCGGTCAACGACACGCTGGGGCACCGGATCGGCGACAAACTGCTGACCGCCGTCGCGGCCAGGCTCGCCGAATGCGCCGAGAGCGTGGGCGCATCCCGGGGCGGCGGCCATCTGGTGGCCCGGCTGGGCGGCGACGAATTCGCCGTACTCGTCGAGGAGTCCACGGGTACGGAGCAGCTCTCCGATCTCGCCCGATCGGTGCTGGCCGCCCTGCAAAGGCCGTTCGACCTCGACGGGCAGCGGCTCTCGGTATCGGCGTCGATCGGGGTGGTGGAGCGGGCGGCGGCCGGGACCTCCGCGACGGGTCTGATGCAGGCCGCGGACACCACGCTCTACTGGGCCAAGGAGGACGGCAAGGCCCGCTGGACGCTGTTCGACCCGGAGCGCAACGCCCACCGGATGACCCGGCAGGCGCTCTCCTCGTCGCTGCGCCCGGCGCTGGAGCGGGGCGAGTTCGCGCTGGAGTACCAGCCGCTGGTGGGGCTGGCGGACGGGGTGACGCACGGGGTGGAGGCGCTGGTGCGCTGGCAGCATCCACGGTTCGGAACCCTGGCGCCGAATCGGTTCGTCGGGATCGCCGAGGAGGACGGTTCGATCGTCCAGCTGGGCCGCTGGGTGCTGCGGACGGCCTGCCGGCAGGCCCGGCGCTGGCAGCTCGACCACCCGGGGAGCCGGCCGCTGTTCGTCAGCGTCAATGTCGCCGTACGGCAGGTGTGGGACTCGGATCTGGTGGCGGACGTGGCCCGGACGCTGGAGGAGACCGGGCTGCCGCCGCATCTGCTCCAGCTGGAGCTGACCGAGTCGGCGGTGATGGGTTCGGCCGGGCGGCCGCTCCAGGCGCTCCAGGCCCTCAGCGATATGGGCGTGCGGATCGCGATCGACGATTTCGGTACGGGCTACTCGAATCTCGCCTATCTGAGCCGGCTGCCGGTCTCGGCGCTCAAGCTGGACGGCTCGTTCGTCCGCGGTTTCCAGGACGAGGCGCATCCGAACCCCGCCGACGAGACGATCGTGGAGGCGCTGGTGCAGCTCGCGCACCGGCTGGGGCTGACCGTGACCGCGGAGTGCGTGGAGACCGCCGGGCAGGCGGCGCGGCTGCGGCGGATCGGCTGCGACAGCGGACAGGGGTGGCTCTACTCGCGGGCGGTGCCGCCGGACCGGATCGCCGAGCTGGTGGGTCTGACCGCACTCCCGGCCTGACCGCACTCCGGGGGCGCGGTCCCCCGGCCCCGCAATGGGTACCGCCCCCGCCCGGGATGAACATCCGGGCGGGGGCGGTGTTGTGGGGGGAACACGGTGGTTCTGTTCTCCGGTACCGGTGGTGCGGTCAGTACGGGTGGTACCGGATGGTGCTCAGGGGCCGGATGGTGCTGTGGGGGACGGCCCCTGGTTCCGCGGCTGTCCGGCCGGGGTCAGCAGGCCCCCTGGTCGCGCCAGACGCCCCACTCTCCGCCGGTCCCGGGCTCGTTGCCCTGGGTCCACCACTGGGCCTTCCACTTGCGGCCGTTGTGGGAGACGACGGAGTTGGTGTTGTAGACCCCGGTGGCGGTCCAGGCCTCGCCGCAGGCCGGGGACGGGGTGGGAGTCGGGGTCGGGGTGGGGGTGGGAGTCGGGGTCGGCCGGACGCTCTCGCCGACCGCCGCGACGACGTCGTTCAGCAGCTTGGTCTGCTCGTCGAGGCCGATGAGGGAGTACATCATCGCGCCGCCGAGGCCCTTGCTCTTGGCGTAGGCGGCCCGTGCGTCGATCGCGCGCTTGTCGAGACCGGTGAAGAACTCGCCGTTCTTGTAGAAGTACGCGGCCTTGGCCTCGTCGTCCCAGAAGGTGGTCGCCGGGTTGTCGACGATGCCGCCGAGTTCCTTGTAGTTGGCGATACCGGCCGCCTGGCTCAGCGGACGCGGGGCGCTGCCGCCGTTGGCCGTCTGGCCGAGGCCGTTCTTCGCCCCGGCGGGGACGTTCTTCCAGCCTCGGTAGTACATCTCGTAGCCGAGGGTGAGCTTGTTCGCCGGGAAGCCGCCCGCGATGCCGTAGGCCGGGTTGCCGTCGATCCAGGCGCGGACCGCGTTGTCGACGGAGTACTTCTCGGTGCCGGGCGCGATCGGGTTGGTCGGGTCCGACGGCGGGGAGTACAGCGGCGACTGGTGGTACGTCGGGCCGGTGCCGTTCCAGGCTCCGTGCATGTCGTACGTCATGATGTTCGCGTAGTCGAGGTACGCGCCCACCTTGTCCGTCTCGATGTGCTTGATCTTGTCCTGGCCGGCCGGCATGGCGGCGGTCAGCAGGTACTTCTTACCGCCGTTGGCGGCGCCGTAGGCGTCCAGCTGCTGACGGAACTCGGCCAGCAGCAGGGTGAAGTTGGCCTTGTCCTCGGGGCCGTAGTGGTTGCCCAGGTGGCCGCCGCTGGAGCCGGGGTACTCCCAGTCGATGTCGATGCCGTCGAAGATCCCGGCGGCGGTGCCGGGGCCGCCGTAGCCGTCGGCCTTGGGGACGTCACCGGTGATGTACTGCTTGATGCAGGAGGAGACGAACTTCTTCCGGGCGGCGTCGGTCTTGGCCGCGTCGTGGAAGTACTTGGAGAACGTCCAGCCGCCCAGCGAGATATTGATCTTGAGGTGGGGGTGCTTGGCCTTCAGCTTCTTGAACTGGTTGAAGACACCGGCGATCGGCTGGTCCCAGCGGTCGGCCACGCCGTCGATGCTGTCGGCGGCGGAGAAGGTCCGCTGGTAGTCGGCGTACGAGTCGCCCGCGCCGTCACCGGCGTTGGGGTTGTTGTCGTCGCCCGCGGCCTTGTTGGCCTGGAAGCAGGTCAGATCGGTCGGGTGGATGTTCCCGAACGAGTAGTTGATGATGTCCAGCTTGTTCGCGATGCCCCGGGTGTCCAGGTGCTTGGGGTAGAAGGCGTTTCCGTACACGCTCCACTGGTCGTAGTACGCGATCTTCACACCGGTCTGGGCGGGGGTGGCGGCAGCCGTCTGCTGTGGGGTGGCTGCATTGCCCGTCGCGGCGAATCCGGCCAGGACGCCCGCGGCGAGCGCCGCGGTCGTCATGGCCGCGATCAAGGGTTTGCGGGAGCGCACGTAATGCCTCCGAAGTGGGGGGAACGGGGGGTGCGGGCCCGCCGGTCGGCGTTGGGCGGGCCGGAGAAAGAAATAGCGATCCGGCCAGCCATCAGTCAATGGTCTCGACCAACCTCCCAACAAAAAGGGACTAGACCAATTTCAAGATAAAAGCCCTCGTCAGAGCGGTGCGTCGGCAAAGATGAGCGCCTTCCCACCGTGACTGACGAGGACTTTAAGCGCGGGATAAGGGGAATTTAAGGGCTAGATGATACGGACCATTCGGACAGTTCAGGGATGAACCACCGGAAAGAAATCACGGCGCCGGAGGAGCCGCTTCCGGGCCTCGGGGCTCCGGCGGGCACCCCCTCGACGGCCCTGCCGGACACCCTGGTTCCCCCGGTTCAGCCTCCGGGCCTCGGCAAGCCGTAGGCGTCCGCGACGAGTTCGTACGAACGGAGCCGCGCCGCACCGCTGTGCACGTTCGACGTCAGCATCAACTCGTCCGCGCCCGTCCGCTTCACCAGTTCGTCGAGCCCGGTCCGTACGGCGTCGGGAGTACCGTGGACGATCGTCGACAGCCAGCCGTCCGCGAACTCCCGCTCCAGCGGGGTGAAGGCATACCGCTCCGCCTCCTCCGGCGTCGGGATCAGGCCGGGCCGCCCGGAGCGCAGCCGCAGCATCGACAGCGCGCCGGTCAGGACCTGGCGGCGGGCCTCGCGCTCGTCGTCGGCGGCGAGCGCGGCCACCCCGATCAGCGCGTACGGGGCAGCCAGTGCGGCCGAGGGGCAGAACGCGTCCCGGTACAGCTCCAGCGCCGGGACCGTGTTCCGGGCCGAGAAGTGGTGGGCGAAGGCGAAGGGCAGCCCGAGCGCGCCCGCGAGCCGGGCGCTGAAACCGGAGGAGCCCAGCAGCCAGACCGGAGGCCGGGAGACCGGGCCCTGGACCGGTCCGGGCACGGCGTGGATCCGGGCGTACGGATGGCCGTCGGGGAAATCGTCGTCGAGGAACCGGGTCAACTCGGCGACCTGCTGCGGAAAGTCCTCGGCGCCCTCTCCCGCGCGGGCGGTGCGGCGCAGCGCCGCGGCCGTCGCGCCGTCGGTCCCGGGGGCCCGCCCGAGCCCGAGGTCGATCCGGCCGGGCGCCAGCGCCTCCAGGGTGCCGAACTGCTCGGCGATCACCAGCGGGGCGTGGTTGGGCAGCATCACCCCGCCGGAGCCGAGCCGGATCCGGTCGGTGCGGGCGGCGAGATGGGCGAGGATCACGGCCGGGGCGGAGGAGGCGACTCCGGGCATGGAGTGGTGTTCGGCGACCCAGTGGCGGTGGTATCCGCGGTCCTCGGCGAGCCGGGCCAGGGCGACGCTGGTGCGCAGGGCGTCCGTGGCGGTGCTGCCCTCCCCCACGGTGACCAGGTCGAGTACGGAGAGCGGTACGGACGCGGTGCCGTGCGCCGTACCCCGGACGGGGTCGCCGCGCAGACCGGCCCCTGCCCCGCCGACTCCGCCGGACTCTTCTTCCCTCGCGTCGTTCACCGGCTCCCAGCCCTCCGTGCTCGGCCCCAGCAAGCTGTCACAGACGGACAACAGGAGTTTCACTCCGGTTGTTCCCGGTATTCCCGGCTCCCGTTGTTCCCGGGACGGGCGGACGACTCCCGGAGAGTGTTCCCGGGACGGGCGGACGACTCCCGGAGAGCACCTTCCGGACCGCAACCGGCCCGCATATCCGACTGCGGTCCGGGTAGCCGCGCGGGCATGGCCCGACGACATCCTCACGAGCCCCACCCGACACCCAAGTCATCCATGAACCAAGGGCAACGGCAACCCCGCAGACCGGAGAGACCGGAGCCGCCCGCGGCGCGCTCCCCCCGGATCGCCCGCCGCTCCCTGCTCGCCGGGGCCGCCGCCCTGGGCACCCTGGCCGCGGGTGCGACCAGCGGGTGCAGCCGGGTGGCCACCGCGGACGCCGGGGACGGCGGGCGGCTTCTGGAGCAGTTGCGGGCGAAGGGGACCGTACGGCTGGGACTGGCCGGAGAGCAGCCGTTCGGCTACATCGGCCGGGACGGCGAGATGACCGGCTCCTCGCCGGTGATCGCCCGCCGGATCTTCCGGGAGCTGGGGGTGGCGGAGGTCCAGCCCTTCCCCACCGAGTTCGGCTCGCTGATCACCGGGCTCAACGCACTCCAGTTCGACGTGGTCGGCGCCGGGATGTTCATCACCCCCGCCCGCTGCGAGCAGGTCGTCTTCTCCGACCCCGAATACCAGATGCTCAGCGGCTTCCTGGTGCCCAAGGGCAATCCGAAGAAGCTGCGCAGCTTCGCGGACGTGGCCGGGACCGGGGCCAGGCTGGCGACCGGGGTCGGCTATGCGGAGATCGCCTACGCGGAGGAGGCCGGGGTGAAGGACGTCGTGACCCTGCCCGACCAGCTGGCCGGACTGCTCGCGGTCGAACAGGGCCGGGTCGACGTCTTCGCCGGGACCGCCGTCGCCGTACGGAACGTCGCCGAAGGCAGCTCCCGGGCCGAGGCGACACCCGAGGTCACCCCGTATCTGAACGGGAAACCGGTGATCGACGTCGGCGGTTTCGCCTTCCGCTCGCCCGAGACCCGGCTGCGGGACGCCTTCAACCGGGAGCTGCACAAGCTGAAGCGGAGCGGGGAGCTGCTGGAGCTGATGAGGCCCTTCGGCTTCCGCGAGGCGCAGATGACGGCCGTCAGGGCCCGGGAGAGGTGCACGGGATGAGCGAGATCACCCCGGGGCTGTGGGAACTGCTCCTGAAGGGCGTGTGGATCACCGTCCAGCTCACCGTCTTCAGCGCCGCGCTCTCGGTGCTCGTCGCCTTCGCCGTCGGTCCGGCGCGCACCCATCGCAGCAGGCTGGTGCGGTTCGCCGCCGGGGCCTATGTGGAGGTCTTCCGGGGCACTTCCGCGCTGATCCTGATGTTCTGGGTCTTCTTCGTACTGCCGATGGGCTTCGGCTGGCAGCTGGTCCCGATGTGGGCCGCGGTCCTGGCGCTGGGTCTGACGTACGGGGCGTACGGCGCCGAGGTCGTCCGGGGCACGCTGGCCGCGGTGCCGCCGGGGCAGCTGGAGGCCGGGATCGCCCTGGGCTTCGGCCCGGTGCAGCGGCTGCGCCGGGTGGTGCTGCCGCAGGCCTGGCCGGAAATGATCCCCCCGTTCGGCAATCTCCTGGTGGAGCTGCTCAAGGGCACGGCCCTGGTGTCGGTGATGGGCGTGGGCGATATCGCGTTCGGCGCGGCGCTGGTACGGAACGCGACCGGAGACAGCGCCCCGGTGTACACCGTGGTGCTGCTCATGTACTTCGTCCTGGCCTTCGCCCTGACCCGGGGCATGCGGCTGCTGGAGCGGCGGGCCAAGGCCGGTCTCGGGCAGGAGACCGACCCGTCCGTCCTGGACCGGATCCGGGCCCGGCGCCGGGGCTCCGCGGCCCCGCCCGAACCGGCTTCGGCGGCCCCGGCGACCGCCGCGGCGGCAGGGGGTGACCGCTGATGCGCTGGGACTGGGACGCGGTCGGGGACTTCATGCCCCGCTTCTGGGACGGGCTGCTGGTCACCCTTCAGGCGCTGGTGCTGGGCGCGCTGCTCGCGTTCGCGCTGGGGCTGGTGTGGGCGCTGGCGCTGCGCTCCCCGTACCGCGCGGTGCGCTGGCCGGTGGCGGCGGTGACGGAATTCGTCCGCAACACCCCGCTGCTGGTGCAGCTGTTCTTCCTGTACTACGTGCTGCCGGAGTGGGGTCTCACGCTCTCCGCGATGGCCACCGGGGTGATCGGCCTCGGGCTGCACTATTCGACGTACACCGCCGAGGTCTATCGCGCCGGGATCGACGGGGTGCCCGCGGGCCAGTGGGAGGCGGCCACCGCGCTCAGCCTGCCACGGGTGCTGACCTGGCGTTCGGTGATTCTGCCGCAGGCGGTGCGGCGGGTGGTGCCCGCGCTCGGGAACTACGTCATCGCCATGTTGAAGGACACTCCGATGATTTTCGTGATCGGGGTGATGGACATGCTCGGCCAGGCCCGTCAGTTCGCCGCCGAGACATTTCTGACCGTGGAGGCCTTCACGGTCGTCGGCATCGCCTTCATCGCCCTGTCCTTCCCGGCTTCCCTTCTTCTGCGAGCACTGGAGCGTCGCCTTGTCCGCTGACCGACTGCTGAACACTCCCGCCGAGCCCGCGGGGTCCCCTGAGCAAGCCGAGCCCGCCGGGCCTCCTGAGTCCGGGGCCGCCGGGGCGGAGAGGTCCGCAACGGACCCCGTCCCCGATCTGATCCGGTTCGACCGGGTCACCAAGCGCTTCGGGGGGCGTACGGTCCTCGACTCCCTCGACTTCTCGGTCCGTACGGGCAAGCACGTCACCCTCATCGGGCCGTCGGGCTCCGGCAAGACCACGATCCTGCGGCTGCTGATGACCCTGGTGAAACCCGACGAGGGCACCATCACCGTCGGCGGCGAACGGCTCTGGCCGGCCGGTGAGAAGGAGGTCCGGGAGGTCCGCCGGAACATCGGCATGGTGTTCCAGCAGTTCAACCTCTTCCCGCATATGAAGGTGCTCCGGAATGTCACCGAGGCGCCGGTCCATGTGCTGGGGCTCTCCCGTGACGAGGCGGAGGAGCGCGGCCGGGAACTGCTGGACCTGGTGGGGCTCGGCGGGTACACGGACAGCTTCCCCGGCCGGCTGTCGGGCGGCCAGCAGCAGCGGGTGGCCATCGCGCGGGCGCTGGCGATGCGGCCGAAGGTGCTGCTGCTGGACGAGGTCACGTCGGCGCTGGATCCGGAGCTGGTGGCGGGGATGCTGGACCTGCTGCGGGACATCGCACGGAGTACGGACGTCACGATGGTCTGCGTCACCCATGAGATGGGCTTCGCCAAGGACGTTTCGGACTGCGTGATGATGTTCGACGAGGGGCGGGTGCTGGAGTACGGGCCGCCGGAGAAGATCTTCTCGGCGCCGGAGCACCAACGGACGAGGGAGTTCCTCGGCGCGGTCCTCTGAACCGCGGTCCGCTCCGGTCGTACCCCCGCCCCACCCGCCCGGGGGTACGCCGGAACGCCCGGCCGAATCTCTCCCCTCCCCACCCCCCGACTCATGCCATTGGCATATGCCAAAAAGAAGAGCCGCAGCGTATGGGGGTGACAGCGCCGGGCATTCCGGCCAACAACCGTGCTTCCGCAGGTTCTTGGCCGCTATCGTGGTACGGGAAGCTTGCGGTAACGACCTGCTGAGGGGGAGACCGTGGCGCTCAGGCCCGAGCCGACCGTTTCATTCCAGTCGGTGCAGTACGCACTGCGCGTACTCGAAGCCGTCTCCCGGCACAGCGGCGGGGTCACGGACGACCAGATCGCCCGGGAGACGGGGCTGCCGACGGTCCATCTGGGGCCGATGCTCGACATGCTGCGCCGCGAAGGCTATCTGGAGCGGCTCGCCGAGGGCGGTGCCTATGCGATCGGCGACTCCCTGGTGCTGCTGGGCTCGGGCCCGGCGCAGGAGCGGGCGGTCGAGGAGAAGGTCCAGCACAGCCTGGCCGAACTGCGCGACACGGTCGGCGCCGCGGTGTACGTCAGCCGCTACATCGACGGCGAGGTGCGGGTCACCCAGTACGCCGACGGCCCGCTCACCCCCAAGGTCAACGAGTACATCGACTTCCGCTTCGCGGCGCACGCGAGCGCGATCGGCAAATGCCTGCTCACCCAGCTCGACCCGAACGGCCGCCGGGAACACCTCTCCCGGCACAAGATCACCCGCTTCACCTCGCGGACGATCACCAGCGAGCAGCTGCTCTTCTCCAAGCTGGACAGCCAGCCGCCGACGGTCCCGATGCTCGACCTCCAGGAGTACGCGGTGGGCACGGTCTGCGCCGCCGTCCCGCTGACGGCGGGCTCCACGGTGGGCTGTCTGGGGCTCTCGATGCCGGTCGAGCACGCGCACCGGCTGCGCGCCGCGGCCGACGCGCTGAACCGCAACGCGGCGCCGATGGTCCTGTCGCTCGCGCTCTGAAGGACCGGCCCCGGGGTCCGTCGCGGGCACCACGCCCGGCACCCGGGGCCACCCCGCCCGGCAGCGGGCCGGAGGTCGCACGATGGTCCGGCGGGGTTCCGGTGATGGTCGGCCGGTCGTCGGCCGGTCGTCGGCCGGTGGTCGGCCGGTGGTCGGCCGGTGGTCGGAAGCACCCGCCGGGACCAGGTAGTATTTTTGTCGTCAGGCGCCGCTAGCTCAGTTGGTTAGAGCAGCTGACTCTTAATCAGCGGGTCCGGGGTTCGAGTCCCTGGCGGCGCACAGATGATCACCCGAGGCGTTCCGGTTCCGGCCGGGACGCCTCGGGTGTTTTCGCGCTCCCTCTCCGTGACGGCCCGCCCGGCGGAGTCCGGCCGGTTTGCGCGGGTCCCGGCTCCGGGTTCTGCTGGAGGGGTGGTCGCCCGTCGGCCCGCCCGTCCCCGACCCCGCCCACCCCGCCCACCCGGCCCGGACCGGACCGGCCCGAACGAGGGAGGCGGCGATGACCGCCGAAGAGAATATGCAGCTGATGCAGAGCCTCGACGACGCGTGGAACGCCCAGGACTGGGACACTTTCGACTCCCGTCACGCTCCGGACACGATCGTGCACTGGCCGGGGCAGCCGGCGCCGACCCGGGGGCGGCACGACCACCGGGCCGAGGCGGTCGCCTTCTTCGCCACCTTTCCCGACAACCACGTGGCCAACCGCCCGTACCGGGTCCTCATCGGCGGCGGCGACTGGACCTGCTCGGTCGCCCGCTTCACGGGCACGATGACGGGCCCCATGAAAGGTCCCGGCGGGGAGATCCCGCCCACCGGACGCGCCTTCGCCGTCGACTTCTGCACGGTGGCGCACTGGGTGGACGGGATGATCGTGGAGGAGAACCTCTTCTACGATCTGGTCGGCCTGATGCAGCAGATCGGCCTCAACGACTGAACAGCCGCAGCCCCAGCCCGCGGCTCGGCGGGGCGGCCCCGTCCTGAGCCGCCCCGCCGAGCCGGTCACCGGCACAACCGGATCCCGCCGGCCGGATCCCGGACCCGGCCGGGGGAACCGCGGTCACCCCGGAGTCGCCAGGCCGGACACCTCCGCTAGAACTGGACGTCCGAGCAGGCGTAGAACGCGTTCGGGGTGTCGTACACGCTCCAGACCGCGACGATCACATGCCTGCCCGAACGGGACGGGATCGTCCCGGTGTGCGAGAGGGTGAACGGCGGCTGCTGACCGCCGTAGTTGACCGTCAGGAAGGGCTGGGACTCCAGGGCGGCGCGGGTGATCTTGGAGTTGGGGTTCCAGCCGGGTTTGGTGATGAAGTACTTGAAGTCGCTGGTGCGGTGCGGCGCGGTGAAACGCCAGGAGAAGGTGTAGCTGCCCGAGTTGACCCGGGTGGCGGGCCAGGCACCGCCGCGCGGGTCGTCGAGCTGCGAGAACCGCCCGTTGCCGCCCGCGCAGATGGTGCCGTCGGCGGGACCGGAGGACGGGAAGCCCTTGGGGCCCTCGGCGCTCTGCGGCTCGTACTGGATCGCACCGCAGTTCTGCACCGTGCCATTGGCACAGAGCTTCTGGCGGCTGATCGGGGACTCGGTGTAGCCGTGGCTGTTCGCGCTGCCCGTGGCGACGACGGTGGCACCCGTCATCAAAAGGCCGACGGCGGCGGCTGTCATCCTTTTGCGCATGCTTGCTCCAAGGAACGTGGGGGAGTTCGAGTGAGCCGTGCTGCACGCGTGCTGTGGGGGGTTTGGTGCGGGAACTGATGGTGGTGGGGGCGCGGGGTGTTCCCGTGGGGGGAGTTCTACCGCGAGAGGCGCTCCTTCTGCGCCACGCTAGGTCTAGACCAACACCCAATGTATTGACCAGAGTTCACCCTGTCCAGACTCTGCGAAACCTTCATTTGCCGGCCCCATCCGGTCCCTGGCCACGGGATACATGCCCCAGCCTGGCCTTCCCCTTCATCATCTCAGCGGTACGGCTCCGAGGCCCGGAGCCGTCGGAGGCGGAACTCAGCGTTCCAGGGGCGTGGACCGGCCGGTATAGAACGCCACGGTCAGATCCTTGACAAGGGCCTTGCGCTCGTAGTCGTCCAGCTCGACCAGACCGCGCGAGGTCAGCCGGGTGACCGTATCGTCCACCGCGTCGACCACCGAGGTCAGCACGGCGTCCCGGTGCCGGGCGTCGATCGCCGCGACCCGGCGGCGCTGGAGCGCCGCCGCGATCTCGGGGGCGTACTCGACCGCCGTGGGCTGTGCCGAGAAGACCTCGATTCCGGCGGGGGCGCACTCGGCGGCCAGCAGGCGTGTCAGTGCCCCGCCGACCGCCCCGGCGTCGTACGGACCGGATTCGCCGCGGCCGGCGTCGGCGGGCAGTGCGGCGAGCACCCGGGCCAGCGACGCCTCGACCCGCTGGGTCAGATACGTCTCGTGGCATGCGATCCCGAGGACCGCACGGGCCGTGTCCCGCACCCGCCACACCACCAGCACCACGGCTCTCAGCGCCGTACCGTCCGCGGTGACCGCGGGCATCGGCTCGCTGCGCCAGTGCCGGAGCCGGACGTCGACGCGGCGGCGGCGCAGCAGCGGGTTCACCCACATCAGCCCGGTGCGGCGGACCGTTCCCCGGTACTCGCCGAAGAGGGTGAGGACACTGGCGTATCCGGCCCGGCCGCGGGCGACGCCGCCGAGGGTGAAGACCGCGAGGACCGCACCGAGGACCACCGGGCCCCACAGTTCGGGGCCGATCCCGGGGTACGGGGCCGGGGGCAGGCCGAGCAGCCGGGGCGCGACCGCGGGCAGCACGCCGGTGCTCCACAGCACCAGACCGGTTCCGGCCAGTGCGCAGGCGCCCGCGATCACCCCGGTCCAGCCGGGGAGGGCGGGCCCGGGGCGTTCCGTGAGCCGGGGGTCGACGGCCGGGGGCAGCGGACGGGGTGCGGGGGTACGGGCCGCGGCCGGGGCGACCCGGGGCTGCTCGCCGGTGCCCCGGCGGCGGGAGACCACGGCCGGTCGGAGCGGGGTGGTGCGGACGGCACCGCCGGGGAGGCCGCCGGGGCCCGGGTGCCCGCGGCCGACCCCGGCGACCCCGGCGATTCCTGCCGCACCCGTGTGACCGCCGCCGGTGCTGCCGCCGCCGATGTCGCCGTGGCCGTCGCCGTCGTCGCGGAAGAGCAGGTGGACCGGGATCGCCGTGGTCGTCTCCTGGCCGATGACCGGGGTGTGCGTGGGGCGCGGTGCGCCGGAACCCTCCGGCTCCGACGTGGTGGTGCTGTTGCTCATCGGTGCTGCCGCCTCCGCTGCTGGAGTGGTACGGGGCTGCCGCCTCCGCCGCTGATGGATACGGGTCCTGGCGGGCCGGTCAGGCCCTGGCGGGCGCCGGGGCGAAGAGCCGCCGCCAGGTCTCGGGACCGGGGTAGCCGTCGGCGTTCGCGCCCCGCCAGCCCTGGGCGAGCTGGAACGCCTCCACATTGCGCCGGTCCGCCTCGCCCCACACCGGGCCGGGCCCGGTGCGGTAGTGGCGGCCGAATCCGTGCGCGACCAGCCGCTCGCCGAGCCGGGTGATATCCGGGCTGGACACTCCGGGCCGGAAGACCCCGATACCGGGGAAGGGCGGGACGGCGAGGGCCTGACCGGGCGAAGGGGCGGCGACGGGGGTCGCGGGTTCCGTTTTCGCGGGCGCCGCGGCGGGCGCGGGTGCGGCCGCGGCGGCGGCGGGGATGTTCTTCCCCTTGCCGGTGACGAGCAGCTTCCAGGTGTGGGCGCCGGGGATGCCGTCGGCCGCGGTCCCCTGCCAGCCCTGGGCGAGCTGGAACGCCTGGGTCGCCTTGCGGTCGGCTTCGCCCCACACCGGGCCCGGCCCCTTGGCGTAGAACCTCTTGCCGCCGCGCTGGACGAGCATCTGCCCCAGCCTCGTCACATGCGCGTTGTTCGCGCCGGGGCCGAAGGATTGAACGCCGGGAAAGGCGTCGGCGGCGGGTGGAGCAGGTGTGGTGGGAGCCGGGGGCGTGGTCGGCGCGGTGGGTGTGGTGGGCGTGGTGGGCTCCGGCGGTTCCTCCGGGGTGGTGGCGCTGGTGACGCCCTTGTACCGGTAGGCCAGGTACTTGTCGGAGTTGTTCCAGTACGCCATGGGCGTGCTCTGCCGCCGGGTGGCCGGTTTGGTCTGCTCGTACGCCGTGTACGACTCATGGGTGTAGTCGGTCCAGCCACCGAAGAGCGTGACGTGCGAACCCGTCGTCGGATTGGCCGGATTGTGGAAGAGGAGGATGTCCCCGGGCTGCAACTCCTCCCGTTTGATCTCGGTGGCGAACTGGGCGAGGCTGCCGGTCCATTCGTTGGTGGTCAGTCCCCAGGCCATGGACACATAGCCCGAGCAGTCCTGGCGGTAGCCGTCGGTCCAGTACGTGGACATGCTGTAGGGGACCTCGGCCTCCACCCAGACCTTGGCCCGGTTGATGATCTCCGCCCGGGTGGTCGCGGGGATGACGGGCGCGGCAGGCTTCCCGGACGGTCCGGGCAGCGGACGCCCGTGGAGTTCACCCCGCCCGCCCTGTTCGTTGTCGGGCCCGGCGCCGGTCGCGGTGCCGGGGGCGCCGGCCGTACGCGCCGCGGCGGACGTGCCCGGCACACCGGCCGATCCGGCCCGTACATCCGACGCGGTATCGGCGGCCGCGGGCTGTGCCGCTCCCCCGCCGAGGACCACACCCGCCGCCGTGACCAGCACGAGCGCCCGGCGGCAGCCATGGGCCGCGGGGTGCTCCCCGGCCGCGAGCGCGCGGCGCTGGAGGACACATCCCGGACAGTCGCAGTCGGGAGCGGGTTCGTACTCCTCGAATACCGGCACCGCCATGGCTGGCCCCTCCATGCGTGGCTGAATCGTGATGTCCGTGACCGGGTGAGACTGAGTGCAGTCTGACCTATAAAAGGGACAAAACGAACATCCGACAGGCCGGGGTGATCGGATGGGCGGGATATTGGTCCGGAGCACCCGCACGAGTCCGGTAGAGTTTTCCCGTCAGCAAGCGCCGCTAGCTCAGTTGGTTAGAGCAGCTGACTCTTAATCAGCGGGTCCGGGGTTCGAGTCCCTGGCGGCGCACGTGACACAAGGCCCTTCGCCATCGGCGGGGGGCCTTGTTGCTGTCCGGGGAGTGCAGTCCACGACTCCGCCGGGGCTCGTCGGGGACTCGGCTCGTCCGGCTGGAAATCGCCGTCGGCCGACGCCCGCTCCCGCGCCGTACCGGGCCGTGAGCCGTACCGGACCGCTTCAGTGACGCGCCGGGCGGCCGCCGCTGCCGGCCCGGCGCCGCCGGTGCGTTCCCCGTACGGCGAAGACGACCGCTGCCACCCCCGCGAGCACCAGCCCGATCACGGTGTGCGCCGTACCGGGCCCGGCGCTCTCGGCGGCGGGCTCGTCGACCGCCGACTCGACCGGTCCGGCACGGTCTGTGCCGTCCGCGGTGCCGGTACGGGTTCCGCCGTCCGAAGTGCCGCGCGCCTCGACGAGTACCTCGGGGTCGGGCCCGGCCCGGGGCGTCAGCAGCGAGGGCACCATCGGCGCGGCGGCCGGGATCCCCGCCCGTACCGACTCCGGCGCGGACCCGGCGGCGGACTCCGCGGGCGCCAGGGCCAGGGCGGCCGGCGCGGCGGCCAGGACCGCGGCGACCCCAGCCGTACGGAGTGCGATGGCTGCTGCACGCATGGTGACACCTCCTGCTGGCCACAGCGTCACGCGTTCCGCGGTGTTCCGCATCCGCAGCACCGGTGCCCTGCCGCCGTACCCCGCTCCGACGTGCCGGGACGCCGGAGGGGGCCGAGGTGTTCGGGTGACGCGCCGTCCGCTCCGGAGATCCGGACGGTCCGCTCGCCGTCGAGACCGCCCGGGTCGTCCCGGCCGGCCGCTCCGGCCGGTCGTCGGGGTCGGCCGTCGGGGTCGGTCTCGTCGCGGGGTCGTCGCGGCCGGTTGCCGCGGGGGTGTCAGATGCGGTCGACGAGATCCGCGATGGAGTCGACGATCGTCGACGGCCGGAAGGGGTAGCGGTCGATATCGGCGGGGGTGGTGACACCGGTCAGTACGAGGAAGGTCTCCATGCCCGCCTCCAGACCCGCCAGGACGTCCGTGTCCATCCGGTCACCGATCATGGCGCTGGTCTCGGAGTGGGCGCCGATGGCGTTCAGTCCGGTCCGCATCATCAGCGGGTTCGGCTTGCCCGCGAAGTACGGGTCCTTGCCGGTCGCCTTGGTGATGAGCGCGGCGACCGAGCCGGTCGCCGGGAGCGGGCCCTCGGTGGAGGGGCCGGTCTCGTCGGGGTTGGTGCAGATGAACCGGGCCCCGCCGTTGATCAGCCGGATCGCCTTGGTGAGCGCCTCGAAGGAGTACGTCCGGGTCTCGCCGAGCACCACGTAGTCCGGGTCGTGGTCGGTGAGGACGTACCCGATGTCGTGCAGCGCGGTGGTCAGACCGGCCTCGCCGATGACGTACGCCGTACCGCCGGGCCGCTGGTCGTCGAGGAACTGCGAGGTGGCCAGCGCGGACGTCCAGATGTTCTCCACCGGCACGTCGAGCCCCATCCGGGCGAGACGGGCGTGCAGATCGCGGGCGGTGTAGATGGAGTTGTTCGTCAGCACCAGGAACGGCTTCCCGGTGTCCCGCAGCTTGCGGATGAAGGCGTCGGCGCCGGGGATCGGCACGCCTTCGTGGATCAGGACACCGTCCATGTCGGTAAGCCAGGATTCGATCGGCTTGCGCTCTGCCATCAAGGGGGCTCCTGCCGTGCTTGGGGCGTACGGGTGCGGGCCCGGAGCCCGATCCGGGCCGGCGGCCGGGCGGGGTCCGGGTCCCGTACGCGATGTGCGGGATGCCGGAGGCACGGCTCTGTGGTCCCCCGACACCGACAGCCTAGTCAGCACCCGGCCCGCTGTTCGAGCCCTGGTCATCCGCCGTTTGCCGGGCCGCGGCGGGCCGGCCGCCGGGAAGGGGCGCGGTCACGGGTGCCTCGGCTCCGGATCGGCGCGGCGGCGCCCCGGCTCCGGCTCCGGCTCCCGTCAGGCTCAGGTCCGGCGGCTGTCCGGCGCCGCAGGTCAGGTCAGGCCGGGTCGGCTCCGGCCCGGCCCGGCCCGGTCGGGTCAGCCGCGGGTCCTGCGCAGTCCGCGGGAGAGGAGGACGAGGACCCCGCCGGCGGCCAGCACCATCCCCAGCGCCGCGGCCAGCCGGAGGGTGGAGCCGGTGCCGGTGGTCGCGAGTTCGTCGCGGGTGACGGTGGCCCCGGTCCCCCGGTCCTTCAGTACGGCGAACCGGTAGTCGTCCGACTCGCCCACCCAGTCGCCGTCGCTCCCGTGCCGCTGGACGACGGCCGCGTTGACGGTGACCTGGTTGGGCGGGGTGTCCGCGGTGAGGGCCAGCCGGACCTTGACCGTGACGGCGGAGCGCGCCCCGACGGTGAAGCCTCCACCCTTGGCCCGCTGGGTGCCGATGACCCCGACGACCTCGTCCTCGTCGGTGGCCTCCAGCGGTGCGGTACGCCAGCGGGCGGCGCCGGGATCGTAGAACTCCAGCATCATCCGGGCCGGGGACAGACCCCGGTCGCGGGCGGTGAAGACGAGGACGGGGTGGACCTCGCGGCAGGCGCGGCCGGTGGTGTTGGTCAGCTCCACGGCCCAGGGTTCGAAGCCCGTGCCGGGGTGGTGCACATCCGGTCCGCCGTAGAGCCGGGTGGCGATGGGGAACTCCCCGCCGGAGGCCTTCCCGCAGCCGACGGGCAGCCGTCCGGCCGCGGGCGGCATCCCGGCGGCCACGGCCGGAGCAGCCGGAGCGGCAGGCGCGGCCGGTGGCACGGCGAGGGACAGGGCGAGGCTCGCGGCCCGGACCCGAGCGGGACGCCCTTCGGGGTCGGGCGGCCGCGCCGCGGAGGCGGCGGGCGGGGCCTGCGGGGCGCCGTGACCGCCGTCGGCTGTGGCGGCGAGTGCCGGGCTCCCGGTGAGCAGGACCGCCGCGGCCGCGGTCGCGGCGACGGCGGCGAGTGCGGTACGCGGTCGCATGGGGTGCACCGGCCTTTGCGTTCGGGGACGGGCTTCGCCCCGACGATGGCACCCGCGGGCAGAGTCGTTGGCGCGCCACGACCCGGTGCCGACCGGAAGGCCCGGCGATTCCGCCCTTCAGCGTATTTTCCGACTGTCGGACATCCCGATCGGCGGAGATGCGGGTGGGCGCGGGGCGATCGCGGGCTCGGACGGCCCGTTCCCGCCTTCCGGCACCGGGTTCCGGCGGCCCGGCTTCCCTCCGGCGCCGGACTCCGGCAGCCTGCCTTCCTTTCCCTCCGGCGCCGGACTCCGGCAGCCTGCCCGCCTTTCCCTCCGGCGCCGGGCCCACGCGGCCCGTTGAAGCCCGGGTTCGGTGTCAGGTTCCGGCGGCCGGGGTGAGCGGGCCCGGGGTCGTGCCGCCGAAGAGGGGGGCGAGGACGAGTTCGGCCGCGCCGCGGGCCACCAGATGGGGGCCGCCACCGGCGAGGGCGACCGGGACCCCGGCGCTGCGGTGCACCTCGCGCACGAAGACCTCGGCGACCGCTCTGTCGCTCTCGATGATCCGGCCGCCCAGCAGGACCCGGTCGATATCGAGGAGCGCGACAAGGTTCGCGGCCCCGGCGCCGAGTATCCGGGCCGCCCCTGCGAGGTCCCCGCGGGCGACGGCCGCCAGACAGAGGGCCTCGATGCAGCCGCGCCGGCCGCACCCGCACTCCGGGCCGTCGAGTTCGATCACCTGGTGGCCGAACTCCCCGGCTCCGGTACGGGAGCCCCGGTGGACCGCGCCGTCCAGGACGAGTCCGGCGCCGAGGCCGGTGCCGAGGTGGAGATAGGCGTACGAGTCCCCGGACCCCGCGCCCGGTCCCGGCCCCAGGCCCTGTCCGGGCGATCTTGCCGGGCCCTCGACGACAGCTGCGGCACTCCCCCCGGGCCCGGCGGCCCGGGTGGTACCCCCGGGCTGCGTGGCCGGAATCGCCCGAACACTCCCCCGCAGCCCTTCCCCCTGCGTACCAGGACGGTCGCCCCCTGGCTGCGCCGGGGGGACCCCCACCGCCTTGCGATGCACCGCATCCGGGGGCCCACCCGGCCGCAGGGCCGGGGGAGCCGCGGGCTGGTCCTCGAAGACCGCCCGGACAGTACCGAGCCCGAGGGCCCCCGCGTTGGTGTCCTTGTCGAGTACGGCGGGCATGGCGAGCCGGGCGGCGACGGCGTCCCGCAGGGGGTAGCCGTCCCACTCCGGGAAGCGGGTGACCCGGCGGGCCACTCCGGCCGCATGGTCCAGGGGCCCCGGCATCGCGACCCCCACCCCGAGCACATGCCGCCCGCGCGCCCCGGCGGCGAGCAGTGCCTCCACCTCACCGGCCGCCCGCTCCACGACCGCTCCGGCGCCCGCGCCCAGATCGAGCGGGGTGACCCGGGCGGCGACCACCCTTCCGTACAGATCGACCAGGACCGCGGTCAGCTCGTCGCGGTCGAGTTGGAGCCCGACGGCGTGGCGGGCGTCGGGGACCAGCCGCAGGACGGTCCGGGGCTTGCCGCCGGTGGAGGCGCGCTGTCCGGCTTCGGCGACCAGACCGTCCGCGCGCAGCCTGCCCACGATCTTGCTGACGGCCTGGGGGGTGAGCCCGGTCCGCGCGGCCAGCCCGACCCGGCTCAGCCCGTGGTCGCGGGCGCTCCGCAGCAGGGCGAGGACCAGGGCGGTGTTGTGTTCGCGGAGTACGGGAAGGTTGGCCCCGCCCCGGCTGCCGGCCGCCGCGGCCACGGCCCGTCCTGGGCGGGACTGCCCCGGGGCCGTATCGCCCGATCCCGTACCACCGGATCCCGCGCGGCCCGACGGCGCAGCGCCCGGCCCCGTACCGCTGGATCCCACCCGGCCGGACGGCGCGGCACCCGGTCCACCGCCCCGCCGCGCCCGCCCGCGCGTCGTACGGCCGGGCCGCCCACCGGCTCCGGCCGCTCCCGCCGCTCCCCCTGCTGCCGCTGCTCCCGGCTCCGGACGTCCACGGCCCGCTCTCGGCTCGGGGCGCGGAACGCCCCCTCTGCTCTCTCCCACTCCCCCATTCTCACCCCTGCTTGCGCTTCGGCAACAGCGTTGCTTAAGTGACGGCATGACTGGCACCGGCACCGATACGCCCTTCTCCGTAGGACTCGTCGGCTACGGAGTGGCGGGCTCCTTCTTCCACGCCCCGCTGATCTCCGCCGCCGAGGGGCTCGCACTCGACACGGTCGTCACCTCCGACCCCGTACGGCAGGAGCAGGCGCGGGCGGAGTTCCCGGGCGTACGGATCGCCTCGTCCCCCGAGGAGCTGTGGCACCGCGCCGGTGAACTCGACCTCGTGGTCATCGCGTCCCCCAACCGGACGCACGTCCCCCTCGCCACCGCCGCGCTCCGGGCCGGGCTCGCGGTCGTCGTGGACAAGCCTCTGGCGGCGACCGCGGCCGAGGCACGCGATCTGTCCGCCCTGGCCGCGGAGCGCGGGCTGCTGCTCTCCGTCTTCCAGAACCGCCGCTGGGACGGGGACTTCCTCACGGTCGCGCGGCTGGTGGCAGGCGGTGAGCTGGGGATCGTGCAGCGTTTCGAATCACGTTTCGAGCGGTGGCGGCCGCAGCCCAAGGGCGGCTGGCGGGAGTCCGGCGACCCGCAGGAGATCGGCGGGCTGCTCTACGACCTCGGCAGCCATGTGGTGGACCAGGCGGTGACCCTGTTCGGCCCGGTGGTACGGGTGTACGCGGAGTCCGATGTACGGCGCGGGGGCGCGGAGGCCGACGACGACACGTTCTTCGCCCTGACGCATGCCGGCGGTGTCCGCTCCCATCTCTGGGTCAGTTCCACCGCCGCCCGGCCCGGCCCCCGTTTCCGGGTGCTGGGCTCGCGCGCGGGCTATGTCTCGTACGGAATGGACCCGCAGGAGGCCGCGCTGCGGGCGGGGCGGCGGCCGGTCCCCGGCGAGCCGTGGGGCGTGGTGGAGGAATCCGGATGGGGCCGGATCGGGGCCGGGGAGTCCCCGGTGGCCGGCGGGGGCCGGCCGGTCCCGGCGGAGCCGGGTGACTATCCCGCGTACTACGACCTCGTCGCCGAGGCGCTGCGGAACGGCACCCCGCCGCCGGTCACCGCCGAGCAGGCGGCGGCGGTCCTGGCCATCCTGGAAGCGGCCCGTCGTTCCGCCCGTGAGGGCATCACCGTGGAGGTGCCGTCCGTATGACCGCTGCCGCTGCCACTCCCGCGCCCGTGCCGGGCGAAAGCGCCCAGGACGCTCCCGGCGGGCCCGACCGGTTGCCGGCCGGGGCGGCGCCGACGGTGGAGGAGCTGTCCGCGCAGGAGCGGCGGCTCGTGCTGGACCGGTTCACCCATGCGGACGCCTGGGCGCTGGGCACCCTGCTGGTGGAGATGGCCCGGATGCGCAACGCGCCCGTGGCGGTCGACATCCGGCGCGGCGGGCAGCAGCTCTTCCACGCGGCGCTGCCGGGCTCCAGCCCGGACGACGACGCGTGGATCGACCGGAAGCGGCGTGTGGTGGCGCGGTACGGGGAGAGCAGTCTGCTGGTGGCGGCGCGGCACCGCGACCGGGGCAGGCGTTTCGAGGAGGCCGCCCGGCTCGACCCGGCGCGGTACGCGGCGCTCGGGGGGTCGTTTCCACTGGCGGTGACGGGCGCGGGGGTGATCGGGGCGGTGACGGTCTCCGGCCTGTCGCACCTCGACGACCATGCGCTGGCCGTCGAGGCGCTGGAGCGTTTTCTGACGACGACGCGGACGCCGTCGGGGGTATGACCCCGGACGCCGTCGGGGGTATGACCCGGCTCTCCTCGGAAGGCGCCCGGGTCCGCCACAGGGACAGGCCTCAGGCGTCCTTGAGTGTCTGCCGCTGCCGGCCCAGACCGTCGACTTCGGCCTCGACGACGTCTCCCGCGCGCAGATAGCGGGCCGCGTCCCCCTGGCCGAGTGCGACGCCCGCCGGGGTGCCGGTGTTGATGATGTCGCCGGGGTAGAGGGTCATGAACCGGCTGACGTACCGGACCACCTCCGCGACCGGGAAGATCTGGTTCGCGGTGGAGCCGTTCTGCCGGAGTTCGCCGTTGACCCACAGCCGCAGCCCGAGGGCCTGCGGGTCCGGTACCTCGTCGGAGGTGACCAGCCAGGGGCCGAGGGGGTTGAAGGTCTCGCAGTTCTTGCCCTTGTCCCAGGTGCCGCCGCGTTCGAGCTGGAAGGCGCGTTCGGAGACGTCGTGGGCGACGGCGTACCCGGCGACGTACGCCAGGGGGTCCTCGTCGTCGTCGAGGTAGCGCGCGGTGCGGCCGATGACGACGGCCAGTTCGACCTCCCAGTCGGTCTTGGTGCTGCCGCGCGGCACGAGCACGGTGTCGTTCGCGCCGACGACGGTGTCCGCCGCCTTCAGGAAGACGACGGGCTCGGCGGGCGGTTCGGCACCGGTCTCGGCGGCGTGGTCGTGGTAGTTCAGCCCGATGCAGACGACCTTGCCGATCCGGGCGACCGGCGGGCCGGGCCGTACCCCGGCGGGAACGTCGAGGACCGGAAGTACGCCCGCGCCCGCGGCGGCGCGGATCCGGTCGAGCGCGAAGGGGTCGGCGAGCAGTTCGCCGTCGATGTCGTCGACGAGTCCGGTCAGATCGCGGAGCGTCGTACCGTCCGGGTCGAGCAGGGCCGGGCGTTCGGCGCCCGCGGCGCCGATGCGCAGCAGTTTCATGGGTGGTTCCCCTGGCCTCTCCTGGTTTCAGCCTGATGCCGTGTGCTTCCGTACGCGTCCGGACGATGGGTAGCGGCCATCGGCGGGGCCTTCGGAGGGTCGGTCGTCATGATCTTCCAAGAGGTCCGGAACGCTCGGCAAGACCGCGTTCATTCCCTGGGACGGGGGCGCTCCGGGCGGGCCCCCGTCCTCTCCTCCGGGGTCGGTCCGGCCGTGTCAGAGCGGGTTGGCGAGCGCCCCGGCGGCCGGCATGTCGCGGTAGAGCAGGATCCGCTCGACGGCGCTCCAGGTCGTACTGGTGACGATGTAGAGGGCGGCCGCCAGGGGGACGACGGCGACGGTGACCAGGGTGCCGAACGAGAGCAGCGGCAGCACCTTGGCCATGGCCGCGGCGCCGGGGAGCGCGGTGCCGCCGGGGACCGGGGGCTGGGCGGACAGCTGCCGCTTCGTCCGCCGGTAGTTGACGACGGCGACCAGGGTGACCAGGGCGAAGAGCGCGAGGTAGACCAGACCGCGGTCGCCGAGGACGCCGCCGGCACCGAGGGCGTCGTGCCAGCGGTCGCCGAGGGGCGCGGCGAGGAGGGTGTGGTCGAGGAGGGTGTTGGGTTCGCCGCCGATCGTGCCGTTGGAGAACAGGTGGTAGAGGAGGAAGAAGGCGGGCAGCTGGAGCAGGCTGGGCAGGCAGCCGGAGAGGGGTGACGCCTTCTCCTCGGCGTACAGCTCCAGCAGGGCCTTCTGGAGGCGATCGGGGTGCTTGCCGTGCTTCTTGCGCAGGGCGGCGACCCGGGGGGCGAGGCGGGCGTTGGCCTTCTGGCCGCGGGCGGCGGCGCGGGAGAGGGGGTGGACGGCGAGCCGGACGAGCGCGGTGAAGAGCACGATCGCGGCGGCGGTGGCGGAGGTCTGGAAGAGGGGTTCGAGCAGTTCGGCGAGGCGCTCGACCAACTGGGCGAAGACGGACAAGGAGAGCCCTCCGGGGGTCTCGTACAGCCGGATATGTCAGGACATATACGGCAGCACCCACGAAGGGAGGGAAGCCTTCCGCTCGCCTAGGCGGCCGCTGCCAGGAGGGCGCGGCCGGGGGCTCGGGGCCTGGTGCGGCCCCGGGCGTCGGGGTCGCGTTGCGGCAGGAAGGCGGTACGGCGCTCGCGGTCGCGGAGGGCGGTACGGACGCGGGTGCGAGGCACCGGCGGCGCACAGCGGGCGCTGATCACGGCGCAGACGACGAGGGCTGCGCCCGCGGCGCCGGTGGCGGCGGCCGCGAGGGCGAGGGCGGCGGAGACTCCGGCGCCCGAACCGTCGGCGAGGACGACGTCGAAGACGAGGACGAGGGAGAGCACGATCGCGTGGAGGGCGCGGCCGGTGCGGCTGTGCGCGTCCATGGGTGCCCCCCCTTCCCGCTGCGGTCCCGTCCGTCCTTCTCCTGGTCGGATTCAGCGTACCCGGTGGTTCAGGGCTGCCTGGGCAGGGTGGAGACGAGCTTTCCCCAGACGATCAGACGGTAGGCGGAACTGAATTCGGGGGTGCAGGTGGTGAGGGTGAGGTAGCTGCCGGGTTCGCGGTATCCGGCGCCGGGGACGGCGAGGGAGCGGGGTACGGGGCGGATCACCCCGGTATCGCGGGGAGAGGTACGGGCGAGCTGCCGGTCGACCTCGTACACGTACACCGCGTCACGGGTCTCGATACGGATGTCGTCACCGCGGCGGAGGCGGTTGATGTGGCGGAAGGGTTCGCCGTGGGTATTGCGGTGCCCGGCGAGGGCGACGTTGCCGGGGCGGCCGGGGCGGGCGGTGCCCGGGTAGTGGCCGACGTACCCCTGGTCGAGGACGCCGCGTGCGGTGACGCCTTGGGCGACGGGGGCGGTGAGACCGATGCGGGGAATGCGGATGACGGCGTACGCGGCACCGGACGGGCGCGCCACGTTCCGCCCGCGCTCCCTCTCCCCCTGCTTCACCCTTTGCTTGCCCTCCCCCTCCGTTTTCAGCTCCCCCTCCCCCCTCCTGTTCTCCTTGTCATCCTCACGGGCGGGATCGCCTCCTCCGCGGGTGCTCCCCTCCCCCAACCACTGTCGCTCCAGGGAGTGAACGGCGCGTTCGGCACCGGCACGGGCCTGCCGGTTGGTCCACCACAGCTGGTGAGCGACGAGCAGCAGGACGACGACCCCGAAGGTGACGGCGGCCTCGGCGGTGCCCCAGAGCACCCGGGCGGCCCGCGCCCGGGCGCGGCGCCCGCGTCCCTGAACGACGACGGGCAGCCGTACCCGGCCGGGCCGCTGCTGCCGTATCCGCACGGGCGCACGATAGGCGCGGCCGCGGCAGGTGGCCAGAGCCGTGCGCGGCCCACCGCACTCCCGGTCGGCGGACCGTCCGGGAGGGCCGTGCGGCACGCCCCGCACACGGCAGTACGGTGTCCCCCATGCGCCCCGACACGCCTACCGCCCACACCACCGAAGCCGAGCGTCTGCTTCGCACCGCGGAGCAGTACCCGGAGGACCGCGAACCCCTGCTGCTGCGCGCCGCGGCCCACCTCGAACTGGCCGGCGACCGTGAACGCGCCTCCACCCTCTACGACCAGCTGCTCACCGAAGAGCCGGAGCACCCCCTCCTGGTGAAGGCGCTCCAGGCGGCGAACCTCTGGGAGTACGGCCACGAGGCCGAGGCCCGGGCCCTGATCGCGGGCATCCGCACGGCCGCCCCGGCGGATCCGGCGCCGTGGGAGACGATCGCGGAGACCCTGGAGTCGCACGACGAGCTGGAGGAGTCGCACGCCTGCTTCACCGAGGGCATCACCCTGCTCCTCACCCCGGGCGACGACGACGTCCCGTACGACACCCGGCCCCTGCTCACGGGCCGCCACCGGGTCCGCAGGCTGCTGGCCCGCCCGCACGACGAATGGGA
This sequence comes from Streptomyces sp. NPDC094448, assembly GCF_044763775.1. Classification (NCBI taxonomy): domain Bacteria; kingdom Bacillati; phylum Actinomycetota; class Actinomycetes; order Kitasatosporales; family Streptomycetaceae; genus Streptomyces; species Streptomyces sp. NPDC094448. The sequence continues at coordinate 237,802 of NZ_JBIWGU010000007.1, forward strand.
CCGCCTCGCGGACAAGGTCCACACGGCCCACTCCCCGATCTCCCTCGACGAACTCCACGACCCGAACCGCCTCTGGGCCCTGGGCTCCGACAACCCGGCCGAACTCCGCGCCGAGATCGCCCGCCTCCGCTCCGAACTGGGCTCCTACCGCTCGGCGCTCTCCCGCCCCTTCCCGGTCGCGGTCCTCCACTGGCCGGCCCCGGAGTTCACCGAACTCCTCACCGCCTATCCGGCCCTGGCCGCCGAGTACCCCTCCTACCAGGCCCATCTGGCGTCCATCGAGTCGTCCCTGCGCGAACTCGCCGCGACCGGCACGGCCAACCCGGGCATCGTGACGGCGACGGTCCCGTCGTACGAGGCCTTCGCCGCGGCGGAGGCCTCGCCCCCCACGAACCCGTCGCTGCTCCCCCAATACACCACCACCCTCGCCGCCCGCGGCCGCGCCCTCCCCTGGCCCCCACCGAAGGGCGCGGACTGCTGGTGCGGGACGGGGGCGGCGTACCGGGACTGTCACGGCCAGGCCTGACCTGCCAGGAGGGCGGGACCGCATTGCCGCAAACCGCTCCTCCTGGAGATCAGCACCGGCTACGCTCCGTTCCCATGTCTGAGCCTGCCGAGGAAGCCATGCTGCCCCTTGACCTGTCAGCGGCCGCCAACACCGCGGCACTCGCCACCGCGGGCGGTCCCGATACCGGGCTGGACGCGGTCTTCGGCAGACTCCCGTCAGGGGAGAGCTGCGAGGCTCAGTTCGGGAGGATCCTGCGCCAGTCCATCGACGAGGTGCTCGACGGCCAGCGGACAGGCCGGTTCGACATCCTTGACCTGGAGAAGACCGAGAAGACCTACCTGGGCACCAAGGTCGAGATCATCACCCGTGCCCACTTCTCCTGGGAACGCGGCCGGCACATGGACTACGCGATAGCGGGCCAGGACGTGGACGCGAAGTTCACCGTCGGCAGCAACTGGACCATCCCTGCGGAGGCGGTCGGGCATATCTGCCTGCTGATGAGGGCGAACGATCACAAGTCGCAGTTCCAGGTGGGCCTGGTACGCATCCGCGAGGAACTCCTCAACCGAGGGCAGAACCGGGACGGAAAGAAGACCCTCTCGGTCCTCGGCCGCCAGGCCATCCGATGGCTGGTCCCCGCCGGGGCCCTTCCGCCGAACATCCTTCTGAGCCTCACCCCGGAGGCCCGCAGCGCGGTCTTCATGGCAGGCGGTGGCGGCAGGGGCCCCCGGGGAGGGCAGGCCAGGACCAATGCACTGTTCCGCCACGTCCAGGGCCGGCTCGTGGACCGCAACACCGTGCTCACCGTCGCCAGCCAGGACGACGGGCCGAAGCGGGTACGGGACTCGCGCAACCATCTCCGCGGGGAAGGGATCATGATCCTCGGTCATCAGAACCAGCACCCTCATATCGCCCGGGCGCTGGACCTGCCCGTGCCGGACAAGGGATCGTGGATAGCGGTGAAGACCGTCCGGCTGGATCCGGGGACGGAGGACAGCCGGCCGGTCGCGCACATCGGCACCGGGGCTTATGCGGTGTGGCGTGAAGGTGATGCCGCTCCTCAGGCTCCGGAGAGTTACTGAGAACCATGTCAGAGGAGCGGGAGCAGAAATCCGGCTGGGAGGCCCCGGCAGGATCGTGGGCGTCCTCCGCCGCCCGGCGCCGCAATATGCAGGCCATCCGGAGCCGCGACACCAAGCCTGAGACGCTCCTCCGCCGGCTCGTGCACGCCCAGGGCCTGCGCTACCGGGTGAGCGCACGGCCGCTGCCGGATCTGCGGCGCACGGCCGACCTGGTTTTCCGGCCCGCCAAGGTCGCGGTCTTCATGGATGGCTGTTACTGGCACGGCTGCCCTGAACACTATGTGTCACCGCGGACGAACCCGGGCTACTGGTCGGGCAAGGTCGCGGGCAACATCACCCGCGACCGCGACACGGACCGGCGGCTGGCGGAAGCCGGCTGGCTGGTGCTGCGCTTCTGGGAGCACGAGTCACCCGAGGAGTGCGCCGCCACGGTCCGCGATGCCGTCCTCGAACGCCGGAAAGGCCTGCTGCAGAGGGATACCGGCGGCGGTAACTGAGGGGTCGTGCTCAGGCTCGAACCCAGGGTTCGGATCGTCATGCAGTGGGCCGGTGCGTGCGAGAGCCTCCTTGATGGCCTCTCCGACAGCAGCGGCAACGGGCGGCGGGAAGGCGTTGCCGACCTGGCGGTAGCGCGCAGTCTTGCCGCCGGAGAAGAACCAGTCTTCGGGGAACCCCTGGATGACCGCCGCCTGGGCAACAGTCAGCTTCGGCCCCAGCTCCCCGTTGAGGTCGCGGTCAACGTCGACCGCATCCTCGTCGTTGGCCACCCCCATAGCATCGACACCCAGGCGGCTCCATGCGAGCTTCGCCCTCGTGGGGCCAAGGTCGGCACCGCCGTGCTTCTTCGAACCTCCGACGAGGGTGGGAGCAACGGAACCGTGTTTGGCACTGTCCTCCCACCGCTGGAAAACCGGGGAATCCTTACCGCCCAGCCGCCGCGCCATGGAAGGCTTCAGCGCTTCATAAACCGTCTTCACCTTCTTCTGGCGACGTGGCCAGGAGAATCCCCGGTAATACTCCTTCTTGATGGCTACCAGAATGGCCCTGGGCCTTAGCTGGGGAACGCCGAAGTCCTGAGCCTCCAGCACTTCCCAGCCGCAGATCACATAGCCTTCCTTGCGGAGGCGATTTTTGATCTCATTCCGGTAGTAGCGGAATTTCCGCTCGGGCTCCACCAGGCCTCGGACGTTCTCAATCATCACCGCGCGGGGCTGGAGTTCCTCGACGAGCCGGAGGAACTGAGGGAAAAGGTCGCGCTCGTCCTCACGGCCGAGCTGCTTTCCCGCAGCGGAGAAAGGCGGGCAGGGGACTCCGCCAGCCAGGAGGTCAAGCCGCCCCGGCTTCAGCAGATATCGCTCAGGGTCCTTCTCAGCCGCTGTACGGATTCCCTCCTCGCCCGGGAATCTGTTGCGCACCTTCTGGTCCAGATCGGGGTCAAGGATCTGCCGCAGAGGCTTGAAGTTGTTGACGTCGCCTTCCAGTACCCGGCAGTTCTTCCGCTCCCAGGACCAGTCGCCGCGGCGCTCGATGTTTCCCCGCAGGCTCTCCACGGCGTGTCTGTCGATCTCGACCAGCGCGAGGTGCCGGAAGCCGGCCTGGTGAAGTCCCATGGCCTGGCCGCCGGCACCAGCGCAGATCTCAATAGAGGTCAGCTTGCGGCTGGCGGCGCTCATGGACTCCCCTTGGTGCTGTGACGGCGACACGCAAGTGTCGCATCCCGCACCGACAGGCAACCACACGACTGGCCAGACGCCCCACGCACGTCAGCTCTTCAGCAGATGCTCCAGGTCACCAGCCAGTTTGCCCCTCGCCTCCGCGGGAAGCTGGCGGTAGAGCGCCCAGACCTCTTCAGCCTTACCAAGGTGACGGCGGTCAACCGCGATCCAGTCCATCAGAAGCTTCATGTTCGGACCCGAGAGTGCCGTCATACGGTCCCAGACCTGCTCAGCATTCATCTGCACGCCCGTGAGGTGCCGCACCATCTCATTGCAGCGCGCGCATTCGGTGATCAGATCCGCCGCTTCCACCCCTCCCCCATGCTTGCGCGGAGTCACATGCCCCAGCGTGAGACGGGCGCGCGATCCCGGCTCGTCCGCATACTCCTCGCCTGCCGCGATCCCGCAGCGCCGGCACATATGCCCGTCCTTCTCGTACACCGCACGCCGGACCTTGGCACTGATCTGTCGCAGGCCCGCCGCGCGGTGCTCCGGATCCCAGACCGGCTGCCCGATCTTCTCCAGATAGAGCTGGTCGGGCTGGAGGCTCGGCTTGTCGCGGTACGTACGAATCAGCCAGCCAGCCGGGCGCAGATCCCGCATCCGGCGGTCGACCTGTTCCGTGCCCTTGATGACGGCCCGCATTTCCTGCTTGTGGAAGATCCCGCCCTCCCCGACCTCGTCCCGGAGCCACAGCGCCACCCGCACGCGGGCACCCAGAGACTCATCCCGCCAGTCCAGCTCGTCATAGCTCACGTGTTCGCCCATCGCTCACTGTTTCCGAAGAGGCATCCCTTCGAGTGAAGAGGCTAGCTTGCCGCCACTTGCCGCGGCAAGTGGCGGCAAGCTGGATCCGCCCCTTCGGCCAACGAGAGGCGAGGCATGAACACGGACAGCACCGCACCCCCCACGGCCTTCCCCACCTGTCCTGCGTGGAGCTGTGCGCGGGCGCCGGCGGACAGGCGCTGGGGCTGGAGCGCGGCGGATTCACCCACCACCGGCTCATCGAACTCGACGGCGACGCCTGCGCCACGCTCCAGCACAACCGTCCCCTCTGGACGGTCCTGAAGGCTGACGCCAGGACGATCGGACCAGAGTCGCTCACCCCGGAGGCCAGCCGGCTGGACCTCTTCGCAGCAGGAGTCCCCTGCCCGCCGTTCTCCCAGGCAGGCCGTCAGCTGGGAGCCATGGACGAACGCGACCTCTTCCCCTCGGCTCTCCGCCTCATCGCCGCGCTCCGGCCCAGGGCAGTACTCCTGGAGAATGTGAAGGGCCTGCTCCAGGCGAAGTTCAGCGCCTACCGCGAGAGCATCTCGGCGGAGCTGGCCCGACTCGGCTACCGGACGGAGTGGAAGCTGCTGCGCGCCTGCGACTTCGGCGTACCCCAGCTCCGCCCGAGGGCCGTCCTGGTGGGACTGGAGGATCCGGCGTTCCGGCGCTTCCAGTGGCCCGAGCCGCCCCCGGACTCACCTCCCCCGCCCACCGTCGGCGAGACCCTGCGCCACTCCATGGCGTCGCGGGGCTGGCGGCTCGCCGACCACTGGGCCCGGCAGGCCACCCGTATCGCCCCTACCCTGTGCGGCGGTTCAAAGAAGCACGGCGGTCCGGATCTGGGGCCATCACGGGCCCGGAAGGCATGGGCGGAGATGGGAGTGAACGGGTCCAGCATCGCCACAGCCCCACCCGGCCCAGGCGACCAGCTTCCGGTGAAACTCACCGCGGGCCAGATGGCCCTGCTCCAGGGATTCCCGCCCGACTGGGCGTTCACCGGCGGCAAGACATCCGTCTGCCGCCAGATCGGCAACGCCTTTCCACCGCCGGTCGCTGAGGCGCTGGGAAGGCAGCTCAGGCAGGCTCTGCTCCACCCGCTCCACCTCCAACTCGCGCACTCTCAGCTGCGAGAACACCAGGTACACCCCGGTGCGGCCTAATGGTCTGGACCACTTGAAGCCCAAAGTCATGCGAACCCTGGCAGCCATGACTTTTCACATCACGACTCGGCATCATCTGCACCCATGACCCCCCGTTTTCCCGTCCGGAACGCCATGCTCGGCCCTCTCGGAACTGTTCTGTCTGTCTTGGGGTGCACATGTCGCCGATATATGCGCGTGGGCGCATCGCTCTAACCACTGCGGGGGTTGTCGCCCTGCTCGGGGCGGTCGTCGGTTGTGGGGTGGAAACGGCTGGGAAGGAGGACACGGCGCCGGGAAGCACCGGTGTGGGGACTGCCGAAGCGTCCGCCACGGGCTCTGATCAGGGGAGTCTGCTGCTGCGGGACGACGAAGGGCAGGCCGTGACCGCCGAGGAGTTGGTGGTGAAGGTGCTGTCGAACGACGCGGTGAACCTGGCCGACGGGACCGGGATGCCACTGGCCCAGGCGCAGGAGGACGGGGATGTGCAGATCACCGTCGAGAGCGGGCCCGGGAGCGGGACCGCGAAGGTGGAGGACGGGGCGATCCTGTATACGTCCAACCCCGACTACGAGGGCCAGGACGTGATCCACTACCGGGTGACGTTCAAGGGGGCCAAGGTGCCCCTGACGGCGAATGCCGAGCTGCGGATCAGTGTGAGGCCCGGCGAGAAGTAGTCGGATGCCCCGTTCCCGGCGGCCGGCCTCGGGGGTGGCCTCGGGGCAGCCGGGAACGGGATGGCCGCGGCGACCGTGGGGACAAAACCGGTTGCCGCAGTGCCGGAGAGGGACTGCTCCGTTGCGGGCCCTCTGCACGGGACACGGGCGCCGACCCCGGATCGGTTCACCCGGGGCCGTCCGTCCGGGGCAAAAACTTTCCCACGGCCGCCGTCAGCCGCCGAAGGCGTGCACCACGGTGTAGATCAGCAGGCCCGCGAGCGCGCCGACCACCGTGCCGTTGATCCGGATGAACTGCAGGTCGCGGCCGATATGGGCTTCGATCTTGCGTGAAGTGTGCTCGGCGTCCCAGCTCGCCACGGTGTCGGAGATCAGCGAGGTGATCTCACCGCGGTAGGTGGTGACCACATAGACCGCCGCGTCCTCGACCCAGCCGTCGAGCTTCCCCTGGAGCCGCTCGTCCGTCGCGAGCTTCGCGCCCAGGCTCAGCAGCGAGGCCCGTGCCCGCAGGCGCAGTTCGCTCCGGTCGTCCTCCGCGGCCGAGATGATCATGGTGCGGACGGAGGACCAGGCCGACGCGATCACGTCCTGGACCTCGGTACGGGAGAGGAGGTCCGACTTCATCCGCTCCACCCGGGCCCGGGTGTCCGTATCGGACTGGAGGTCGGCGGCGAAGTCGGTGAGGAAGCGGTCGATGGCATCGCGCGCCGGGTGGCCCGGCATATCGCGCATCTCGGTGATGAAGCGGAGCAGCTCGCGGTAGACCCGCTCGCCGACCTTGCGGTCCACGAAGCGCGGGGTCCAGCCCGGTGCCCCGCCCTCGACCGCGTCCATCACGGAGTCGGCGTGCTCGACCAGCCAGTCGTGGGCGCGGGCGCAGATCAGGTCGACGGCCTTGTGGTGGGCGCCGTCGGAGACCACTTTCTCCAGGGTCTTCCCGACTCCGGGCGCGATCTCCACCGCGTTGGCCCGGCGGGTGATCGCCTCACCGACGACGGCCTGGACATCGGAGTCCCGCAGGACCGTCAGCGCCCCGCGCAGGGCCGTCGACAGCTCCGCCGTCACCCGGTCCGCATGGTCCGGTTCGGAGAGCCACAGACCGAGCCTGCGGCCGATTCCCAGGGCGCGCAGCCGGGCCCGCACCACGTCTTCGGAGAGGAAGTTCTCGCCGACGAAGGTGCCCAGGGAGGCGCCGAGCTGGTCCTTCTTGTTCGGGATGATCGCCGTGTGCGGGATCGGCAGGCCCAGGGGGTGCCGGAAGAGGGCGGTCACCGCGAACCAGTCCGCGAGCGCACCGACCATACCGGCCTCGGCCGCCGCGGCCACATAGCCGGCCCAGGGGCCCGCGCCGGAGTTCTTGGCCCAGGTCGCGAGGGCGAAGACCAGGGCCACAAAGAGCAGCAGGCCGGTCGCCATGGTCTTCATCCGGCGCACGCCGCGCTGCTTCTCGGCGTCCGCCTCGGTGTAGGCGAAGGAGGGCAGACCGGAGCGGGGGGTACGGCCGCCTCCGGCGGCACGCGGCGGCCCGGGGGCCGGCGGCGGGTCCTCCGGCGCCGGAGGTCCCGCCGCGAGCGACGGCCGGCCGGCCCCCGGTGCCGGTGGCCGGCTGCCGGACACCTTTCCGCCCTTGTCGGCCGGTTCTTCCGGCTGCTCCCGATCCGTACCGTTCATCCTGCTCCACCCGTCCACGCGTACCCCGTACACATTGTCCCTGTCTCAGGGACTCCCGGGGCGCAGCCGGAGTTCCCGCCGCGCGGAAGCAGGTGCCGTTCAGCCGAGCTGACGGCGGTCTTCGCCTTCGCTCAGCCGGCTGCGGCTGCGGCGTTCCTGTTCGTGCTCGTCCTTCAGGCGCTGCCGCTCGGCCTTGGTGTGTTTCCGGGTGACGACGACACCGCCCATCAGGGCCAGGCCCCGGACGCGGATACGGGGGGCGGCCGGGTCGATCCGGGGCTCGACGCCGCCTTCTTCGCGGAAGCGGCCCAGCACCCGGGCGCCGGTGACCTCGACCGTCACCTCCGGGGGTACGGCGATATCGATCCGGCCCATGACCGACCAGCAGCGGACGGTGATCTCACGGTCCTCGAAGTCCGCCTCCCGCAGGTCCAGATCGCCGCCGCCCATCAGCGCGAAGGCCGTGAAGACCCGGGGCACGGTCCAGCGGCCCCGGCGGTCGAAGCCGCCCCAGAGCGCGAAGGCCTGCCGGGAGCCGGCCCGGCCGCCGATACGGTCGGTCCAGCGCCGCGGCGCCTGCCCGCCGACTGCGGAGAGGGAACCGCCGTGGGCGGTCTCGGGCAAGTCGCCGACGAGGGATTCCAGGTCACCGCGGGTCCGGGCGCGATAGGCCGCATCGAGTCGCTCGTTGAACTCGTCCATTCCGAGCCGGCCCTCCGCCGCCGCCTCCCGGAGCCGTTCGGCGATCCGTTCACGTTCGGTGTCCGACGCACGTATCTCGGGGAGTTCACTCATGGGCAAAGGATAGTCAAATTCCGCTCCGGCCCCCGGGCCGATCCGCGTACATCTTGGCGATCACGGCTTCGATATCCGGTTCACGTACCGAGAGGTCCACCACGGGGTAGGCGGCGGCGAGTTCGGCCACCAGCGGGGCCGCCGACCGGTCCGCCGGGAAGGCCAGCCACTGCCGCGGGCCCTCGACCCGTACCGTACGGGCCAGTGCGGTCTCCAGCGGCGGCAGTTCGCGGGCCAGGTCGACGACGAGCGTCCGTTCGCTCCCGCCCGCCTCGTGGAGGCCGGCGAGGGAACCGTCGTACATCAGTCTGCCGTGGTCGATGACCATCACCCGGCTGCACAGCTGCTCGATATCGGTCAGATCGTGGGTGGTCAGCAGGACGGTGACGGACCGTTCGGCGTTCAGCTCGCGCAGGAACTCCCGGACCTTCGCCTTGGAGACGACGTCGAGGCCGATCGTCGGTTCGTCGAGATAGAGGACCTCGGGATCGTGCAGCAGGGCCGCCGCGATATCGCCGCGCATCCGCTGGCCGAGCGACAGCTGCCGTACCGGTACGTCCAGGAGTCGTCCCAGGTCGAGCAGGTCCACACAGCGGTCGAGATTCTCCCGGAACCGGCGGTCCGGGATCCGGTACATCCGGTGGACCAGACGGTACGAGTCCCTCAGCGGCAGATCCCACCAGAGCGTCGTGCGCTGGCCGAAGACCACCCCGATCCGGCGTGCCAGCACGGTGCGTTCGCGCGCGGGGTCGATCCCGGCGACCCGGACCCGGCCGCCGCTGGGGGTGAGGATGCCGGTGAGCATTTTGATGGTGGTGGACTTGCCGGCGCCGTTGGGGCCGATATAGCCGACCATCTCACCGCGCGGGACGGTGAAGGAGATCCCGTCCACGGCCCTCACCTGGTGTTTCTCGCGCCGCAGCAGTCCCGCGCGCTTGCGGACGTCGAAAACCTTCTCGACGCCGGTCAGCTCGATGACGGGGGCGGGGAGGGATGCCGGGCGGGCGGCGGGGACGGAGGAGCCGGGGGCTGCAAGAGCCGCGTCGGCCGTGTCGGCCGTGTGTGCTGTGTGCGCTGTGTGCGCTGTGTGCGCTGCGTCGGACCGGGGTTCGGTCATGGCGGGCGGTCAGCTCCCTGTGCTGCGGTAGGTACGGAGCCCCGCGTGCCACGCCAGCCCGGCGAGCGCGCAGGCGGCCGCGGCGACGAAGGGCGGCGCGAAGGCGAGCCACTGCGGGACGTCCAGCGGATAGGGCCGCCCGAGGACGTACAGTCCGGGCAGCCAGTTGACGAAGGCGAGCGGGACGACGAAGGTCGCGCCCCGCACCAGGTCCTGGGCGAAGACCGTCGGCGGGTACTGGAGCATGGTCACCCCGCCGTATGTGAAGGAGTTCTGCACTTCGGCGGCGTCCTGCGCCCAGAACTGGAATGCCGCCCCGGCCACGAAGACGGCACCGAACAGCACCCCGCCGCTGATCACCATCAGGGGCACCAGCAGCACCTTGGCCGGGGTCCACGCCACATCCGTCACGGCCAGTCCGTAGCCGAGGACGACCAGTCCCTGGGTGACCCGGCCCACCCGGCGCAGCGCGAAGCGGTCGGCGGCGAGCTGGGCCAGGACGGGTACGGGACGGACGAGGAACGTGTCGAGGGTGCCGTCCCGCACCCGCCGCCCCAGCCGGTCGGTGGAGCCGAGGAAGAGATCGGTGAGGCCGAAGGCGGTGGAGGCGGTGCCGTAGAGGAAGGCGATCTCGCCGAGCGGATAGCCGCCGAGTGCGTCCACATGGGAGAACATCAGCATCACGGCGACGAAGTCGAAGGCGCTGAAGGCGAAGCTCGCGAAGACGGCGAGCGCGAAGGACGTCCGGTAGGCCAGGGTGGAGCGGATCCACATGGCCGTGATCAGTCCGTACGCACGCAGCGCGGCGAGCCCCGCCCGCTCCTCCGGCGCCCGTTCCGGCGGCCCCTCCCCGTACCCGGATGTCCGCTCAGCCACCCTGGACCACCACCCTCCGGGTCGCCGTCGCCTGAAGGAAGCGCCCGGCCGTCAGCAGGACCGCCGCCCAGCCCGCCTGGAAGGCGTACGCCCCCGCCAGCCCCCAGCCCGTGTGCTTGCCCAGCAGCACATCGGCCGGGATCTGGAGGTACGACGACCACGGCAGCGCCCGCGCGATCTCCCCCAGCACCCCGGGGAAGACGTTGAGCGGCAGCAGCATCCCGGAGAAGAACGTCCCCGCCAGCGCGCTCAGCTGCATCACCCCCGCGCCGTCGAGCAGCCAGAACGCGGAGAGCGCCACCAGGAAGCGGAGCGCGAAGCTGACCACGAGCCCCAGCCAGATCGCGGCCAGGAACGCGGCCCAGGTCAGCGGGGAGGCGGGCAGGGCCAGATCGAAGACGAACGCGCCGACGCCCATGGGGACGATCCCGCGGCCCAGCAGCTGGAAGGCGGCCCGGCCGAGGTCCCCGGCCAGCCAGAAGAGCTGGAGGTCCACGGGCCGGTAGAGGTCGATGGCGATATCGCCGCTGCGGATCCGTTCGATCAGCTCGCCCTCGAAGCCGCCGCCCATCATCGCGCAGGCGGTCAGCAGCGCCTGGCCCAGCCAGACATAGGTGAGGGCCTCGTCAAGGCCGTAGCCGCCGAGCCGCGGCCGCTGGTCCCAGAGGGCGATATAGGTGGCCGCGATGATGAAGCCGAAGACGACGTTGGTGAACATCCCGGCCGCGGTGGCCATCCGATAGGCGGCGAAACGGCGGAATCCGCCGACGGCCACGACTCCGTACAGCCGCACGTGCGTTTCCCTCCCCGGGCGCTGGTCGTTGTCCTCGGTATCGCATGCGGCGCACACGTCGCTCCGCAGTGCCGTGCGGTGCGGTACCGCGCAGTGCCGTGCAGTGCCGTGCAGTGCGATGCGGTACCGCGCAGTGCAGTCCAGTGCGGTGCCGTCATCGCGCCAAAGCGCTGGAGCCTAGTACGCGTCACCGCGCCGCGCGACCCGTTTTCGCCTGGCCCCCACCCGCGGGGGTCCAGGGAACAGCAGACCGAAAAGTGCAGTATGTGCCTATGAGTGAACAGCCACCGCAGCAGGGCTGGACCCCCCGGGACGAAACGGCCGCCCGGTCGTCGCCGGGCGGGAACTCCGACCGCGACCCGGACCACCGCACCGGCCGGAGGGGCCGGAAAGGGGGCCGCCGGCGGACCGGGTGGCGGCGCGCGGTCCCCACCTGGCGGATGCTCCTGGCCGGTTTCGTGATCGTGGCCGTCCTGCTCATCGGCGCGTTCGCCGCCGGATACGCCCTGGTCCACATCCCGCCCGCGAACGCCACGGCCGTCGCCCAGTCGAACGTCTATCTGTACGAGGACGGCAGCCGGCTCGCCCTCGACGGCGAGGTCAACCGGGAGAACGTACCCCTGTCGCAGATCCCGCTGACGGTCCAGCAGGCCGTGCTCGCCGCCGAGGACCGCGATTTCTACTCGGAGCGGGCGGTGGATCCGAAGGCGATGGTCAGGGCCGCCTGGAACACCCTGACCGGCAAGGGCAAACAGTCCGGTTCGACCATCACCCAGCAGTATGTGAAGAACTACTACCTCGGCCAGGAGCAGACGCTCTCCCGGAAGTGGAAGGAGTTCTTCATCGCCATCAAGCTGGGGCGCGAGCAGAGCAAGGGCGAGATTCTCCAGGGGTATCTGAACACCAGCTACTTCGGCCGCAACGCGTATGGAGCGCAGGCGGCGGCGCAGGCGTACTACGGCACGGATGTGTCCAGGCTGACCACGGCCCAGGGCGCCTATCTGGCGTCCCTGCTCAACGCCCCGAGCGCGTTCGACGTCACCACCCACCCGGAGAACCGGCCCGCGGCGCTGGCCCGCTGGAACTACACGCTCGACGGCATGGTGAAGACGGGCTGGCTGAGCCCGTCCGAACGGGCGGCCATGGTCTTCCCCGACCCGCAGAGCGCCCGCCCCGCCACCGGGCTCTCCGGTCAGCGCGGCTATGTGGTGCAGGCGGTGGAGGAGTATCTGACCTCGGAGGGGATCGTCGACGAGAAGACCCTCGCGGCGGGCGGCTTCCGGATCACCACCACTCTGGAGCGCGGCCGGCAGGACGCGTTCGTGAAGGCCGTCGACGACCAGGTGACGGACCGGCTGGACCCCGACCGGCGGGCCGCGGACCGCAATGTACGGGTGGGGGGCGCGGCGATCGACCCGGGGTCGGGCCGGGTGGTGGCCCTGTACGGCGGGGTCGACTACACCCGGCAGTACGTGAACAACGCGACCCGCCGCGACTACCAGGTGGGGTCGACCTTCAAACCGTTCGTCCTCACCGCGGCGGTCGAGGAGGGGGCCCGTACCCAGGACGGCCGCCCGATCACCCCGAACACGGTGTACGACGGCACCGACCGGCGGCCCGTCCAGGGCTGGAGCGGCCCCCGCTACGCCCCGGAGAACGAGGACGGCTACTCGTACGGCCCCCTCACGGTCAGGGCCGCCACCGACCGTTCGGTGAACTCGGTCTACGCGCAGATGGCGGTGGACGTGGGCCCGGCCCGGGTGAAGCGGACGGCGATCGCCCTGGGCCTCCCGGAGAACACGCCCGATCTGTCGGCGTCGCCGTCGATCGCCCTGGGTCCGGCGACCGCGAGCGTGCTCGATCTGGCCGAGGCGTACGCGACCCTCGCCAACCACGGCAGGCACGGCCGCTACACCCTGGTGGCGAGCATCAGCAAGGACGGTACGGCCGTCGGGCTCCCGGCGCGCGACGAGCGGCAGGCGGTGAGCCGGGAGGCGGCGGACACCACGACGGCGGTGCTCCAGGGTGTGGTGGACGGCGGTACGGGCACGGCGGCGCAGTCCGCGGGCCGCCCGGCGGCCGGGAAGACGGGTACGGCAGAGGAGGACAAGGCGGCCTGGTTCGCGGGGTACACACCGCAGCTGGCGACCGTGGTGGCGGTGATGGGCCAGGATCCCGAGACGGGGGTGCAGAAGCCGCTGTACGGGGCGATGGGCCTGCCGAGGGTGAACGGCGGCGGGGCGCCCGCACGGATCTGGGGGCAGTTCACCGGGGACGCGCTGGAGGGCACCGAGATCACCGACTTCGAGCTGATGACGGCGCCTGGGGCCTATCAGGAGCAGTCGGAGGCGCCGTCGTCGTCGCCGGGGGCGGCGTCGGGGACGCCGTCGGGCGGGGAACCGCCGCGGGAGGCGTCGTCCGCGACGCCGGGCGGGGCGGTCGAACCGCCGCCGGCGGTCGGCCCTTCCGTACCGGCGGACACCGGCCCTTCGCCCCTGCCGCTGCCGGGTGACCTGCTGCCACCGGCCGGCGCGGGACCGGGGACGCTGCCGGACCCGGCGGACGGCGTGTTCCGCGACCAGCTGCCGGGCACGGGGACGGTGGACGGGGGCACGGGCCTCGCCCCGAGCCCCCAGGGTCTGCGGCGGCCTTACTGAGGAGCGGGCGGCGGTACGGGGCGGGGCGCGGGCGGCAGTAAGGGCGTACGGCTCCGAGCGCGGGCGTACGGGTACGGCCGTACGGGTGCGACGGAGGCACGGCCCCGTACGGAACCGGGTGCGGGCGCCGTCACCGGGACGACTGTACGAAGCCGGATGCCGGCGCCGGGACGGCTCGGGCCGTCTGCGGGCCGGGGCGGGGCCCCGGCCCGGTGGAGGGCCCGCGGCGCGCGGACCCGCCGAACCGACCGCCGGAAGTGCGCCCGGCGGTCGGTGGACTCGGGAGACTCGGGAGACTCGGGAGACTCGGGAGATCAGAGGTCCGGGAGTCGGGGGCGTCGGCCCGCCCGTCAGTGGCCGGAGGTCGCCTTCAGGCCCACGACCGCGACCAGCAGCAGCGAGACGAAGAAGATCCGCGCTGCGGTCACCGGCTCATTGAGGATGGCCATACCGAGGATCGCGGCACCCGCAGCCCCGATGCCGACCCAGACTCCGTAGGCCGTACCGATGGGAAGGGTCTTGGCCGCCTGGGCCAGCAGATACATGCTGGCGACGATCCCGGCTCCGGTGAAGACACTGGGCCACAGCTTGGTGAAGCCCTCCGTGTACTTCATCCCGATCGACCAGCCGACCTCCAGCAGACCGGCGATGATCAGCAGAACCCATGCCACGACGGCACCTCCGAGACGCTCGAAGCTCCGTGAAGGAGCTACTTCTGGGGGTGCGTCGTCTTTGCCAGAGCCCGGTACGGCGCGTCTCGTCGGGATGCCCCCACCCTAGCAAAGCGCAGGCAAAAGCCCCGGTGATCCCGGTCACCGGGGCCGGCCGGCGCCGGAGCTGTCGGGGCCGGGGATCGGCGGACGGGACGACCGGACGGTCAGAGATACAGTCCGGTGGAGTCCTCGGAGCCCTGGAACCGGTCCGCCGCCACCGCGTGCAGATCGCGCTCCCGCATCAGCACGTACGCCACGCCGCGGACCTCGACCTCGGCCCGGTCCTCGGGGTCGTACAGCACCCGGTCGCCGGGCTCCACGGTCCGGACGTTCTGGCCGACCGCGACCACCTCGGCCCAGGAGAGCCGGCGGCCGACCGCCGCCGTCGCGGGGATCACGATGCCGCCGCTGGAGCGCCGCTCGCCCTCCGGGATATCGGTCCTGACCAGCACACGGTCGTGCAGCATCCGGATGGGCAGCTTGTCGTGCTGGGTGTGCTTGTTCTGCGTGGTGTTGGCGCTCACGCGTGCAACCTACCCGTACCCGGGCCGGACGGGGCCCGCCGGGGGCCCGGGAGCCGTACCGCCACCGCCGGTCAGCCCTTGTGCTTACGGGAGGAGGAGACCGCCAGCAGGCCCACCAGACCGACGACGACCGCGGCCACCGGGAGCAGCCGCTCCAGACGCGGCGAGCCGTCCTCGCCGACGAATGCGGCGCGGACGTCGGCGACCGTGCGCTGGACGGCGTCCATCGCCCGGCCCTTGGCCTGGTCCACCTGGGAGGCGACCTTCGCCTTGGCATCACCGACGATGGTCTTCGGGTGCACCCGTACCCCGATCTCGTCGAGGGTCTCGGCCAACTGATCGCGCCTGCGCACGATGTCCGCCTCGATTTGCGCTGGGGTCCTCGCGTCCGACACCGCGCCGCCTCCGTGATTGGTTCCGTCGTTGCTTCTCCGTCCGGATCCGTACAGATCCGGTGTTTCTCATCGACAGTCTGTCAGCTCGGCGGGCCCCGCACCCCACGGCACCCCCATTACGCTCGACGGCGTACACCACGCCCGCCTTCCGAGGAGAACCCGAAGAGCATGAGCGACCGCCTCCAGCCCGGCGACCCGGCGCCCGACTTCACCCTGCCCGACGCGGACGGCAACGAGGTATCCCTCGCCTCCCACCGGGGCCGCAAGGTCATCGTCTACTTCTACCCGGCCGCGCTGACCCCCGGCTGCACCAAGCAGGCCTGCGATTTCACCGACAATCTGGAGCTGCTGGCCGGGGCCGGCTACGACGTCATCGGGGTCTCCCCGGACCGGCCGGAGAAGCTGGCGAAGTTCCGGGAGAAGGAGGAACTGAAGGTCACCCTGGTCGGCGACCCCGACAAGGAGGTACTGCGGGCCTACGGCGCCTTCGGCGAGAAGAAGCTGTACGGCAAGGTCGTCACCGGTGTCATCCGGTCCACGGTGATCGTGGACGAGGACGGCAAGGTCGAGCGGGCGCTCTACAACGTCCGGGCGACCGGCCATGTCGCCAAGATCATCAAGGATCTGGGGATCTGACCCGGGAGCGGGGGCCCGGCGCCGTACCGCCGCGTCCGTGCGGTACCCCGTACGCGTAAGGGGTACGTGGCCGGGGCCCCGCGAGGGCTGCTATCACCTGCCGATTTCCGGCGGGAACCCGCCGCGGCAGCCAGTACAGTAAGCGGCGACGGGCCCGTACCCCAGTTGGCCAGAGGGCGCCGGTTTAGGTCCGGTGTGTCGTGGGTTCGAGTCCCACCGGGCTCATCAGCAGACGCAAGGGCGCGGCTCCCGCAGCGGGAGCCGCGCCCTTGCGCATGCCGTACGTACGGATCCGGGACATCCCCCTGCCGTACGGGCAGGGGTCAGCCGGCCAGTTCGCGCACCACGGGCACCAGCGCGCGGAACGCCTTGCCCCGGTGGCTGATCGCGTTCTTCTCGTCCGGGCTCAGCTCGGCGCAGGTGCGGTCCATGCCCTCGGGCTGGAGGATCGGGTCGTAGCCGAAGCCGTTGGTTCCGGCGGGCACCGCGCGCAGAGTGCCCGGGAGGCGGCCCTCGACGACGCGCTCGGTGCCGTCGGGCAGGGCGAGGGCGGCGGCGCAGAAGAAGTGGGCGCCGCGGTGTTCGGGGGCGATATCGGAGAGCTGGGCGAGCAGCAGGTTCAGATTGGCGGTGTCGTCGCCGTGGGTGCCGGCCCAGCGGGCGGAGAAGATTCCGGGGGCGCCGCCGAGGATGTCCACGCAGAGGCCCGAATCGTCGGCGACGGCGGGCAGTCCGGTGGCCCGGGCCAGGGCGTGCGCCTTGAGCAGGGCGTTCTCGGCGAAGGTGGTGCCGGTCTCCTTGACGTCCGGGACCTCGGGGTAGGCGTCGGTGCCGACGAGGGCGTGCGGCAGCTCGGCGGCGGCGAGGATCGCCCGGAGTTCGGTGAGCTTTCCGGCGTTGCGGGTGGCGAGAACGATACGGGTCATGCCCCGATTATCGGCCGTGCGGCCGGGCGCCGGTGACGGCAGCGGCCCGGCCGGGGCCGGTCGTACCGGCGCGCCCTCGGCCGGTCACGGGGTGCAGACCTTGCCGATCTCCTTGCCGGCGTCCCGGAGCGGGCCGGTATCGACGGTGTTCTCGCCGTCCTCGATGGCCTTGCGGATGTTGTCGATCCCGGTGTCGAGGTCCTTGACGGCCTTCTCCAGATCGGCGTTGTCCGTCTTGTCGTCGAGTTCCTTCAGTTCCTTGTCGATGTCCTCCAGGGCCTCGCGGGCCTTGGTGGGGTCCTCGGCGGCGCTGGAGACGGCGGTCTGGAGGTTGTCGATGCTGCTGGTGACGGCTTCTGCGGTGTCCACGCAGTCGAGTGCCTTGTCGACGGCGCTGCATCCGGCGACGATCGGAACGGTCAGCGCTGCTGCGGCGATGGCCACGGCGATACGGCGGCGCGCGGGCATGGCGGTCTCCTCCCCCAGGATCGGCCGGGGACCTCCCCGGTGGCCGGGCGCACGGTCGTGCCGTGCGCCCGTGTCCCCAAGGACGCCGGGGTGGGGGGCCGGGTTGCTCGTCCGGCTTCGCCGCCGGCTCACCGGCCACCGGCCGGACTCGGATCCGTCCGTTCCGGTGCCGTCCGGAACAGTGCCGTCCGGAACGGAGCCGTCCGGAACGGAGCCGTCCGGGAACAGTGCCGGACTTGTCCGGAACGGACGGGCACCGGACCGGTCCGCGGCCTCTCTCGGAGCCCCCGGGCTCCGTCAGGCGGATGCGCTCGTCTCGTCGAGGGCCGCGCGCTGCAGTGCGGCCAGGTCCGCGCAGCCCCCGGCGGCCAGATCGAGGAGCGCGTTCAGCTCCTTGCGGTCGAAAGGCTCGGCCTCGGCGGTGCCCTGGACCTCGACGAAGCGGCCGTCTCCGGTGCAGACGACGTTCATATCGGTGTCGGCGCGGACGTCCTCCTCGTAGCGGAGGTCGAGCAGGGGCACCCCGTCGACGATGCCGACGGAGACGGCGCCGACGGTCCCGATGAGCGGCTTCCGTCCGGCGCGGATCAGCTTCCTGCCCTGCGCCCAGGCGACGGCGTCGGCGAGGGCGACATACGCGCCGGTGATCGCAGCGGTGCGGGTGCCGCCGTCGGCCTGGAGGACGTCGCAGTCGAGGACCACGGTGTTCTCGCCGAGGGCCTTGGTGTCGACGACGGCCCGCAGGGAGCGGCCGATGAGCCGGCTGATCTCGTGGGTGCGTCCGCCGATCCGGCCGCGGACGGACTCCCGGTCGCCGCGGGTGTTGGTGGCGCGCGGCAGCATCGAGTACTCGGCCGTCACCCAGCCCTCGCCGCTGCCCTTGCGCCAGCGCGGCACGCCCTCGGTGAAGGAGGCGGTGCAGAGGACCCTGGTGTCCCCGAAGGAGATGAGGACGGAGCCCTCGGCGTGCTTGCTCCAACCGCGTTCGATGGTGACGGGACGGAGCTGTTCGGCGGTGCGGCCGTCGATACGAGACATGGGCCCGAGCCTATCGGCAGATCGGGGCTCGTCCGTCCGGTGGAGGCGGCGGGGGTACGGGCCCGGGGCCTGCGGGCGGCTGTACGGAAGGGCTCCCGCCGTCGTCGGCGGGAGCCCTTCCGCGGATGACCGCGAAGGTCACATCATGTCTTCGATCTCCGCGGCGATCGGGTCGGCGTCGGTGCCGATGACGACCTGGATCGCGGTGCCCATCTTGACGACGCCGTGGGCGCCGGCGGCCTTGAGACCGGCCTCGTCCACCTTGCCGGGGTCGATGACCTCGGTCCGCAGCCGGGTGATGCAGCCCTCGACCTCTTCGATGTTCTCGACTCCGCCGAGCGCGGCGACGATCTTCTCAGCCTTGGTGGCCATAAGTTCTCCCTGGTGTTCCCCGGCACCCTCGGCGGGGCGCTCGGCGCTGCCTCGGCCCGCGATCGGCCGCTTTGTCACGGTAACGCACGGTTGGCCCAACTTCACGGGCGAGTAATCGACCCGTACCCAATGATGACGATCACGGCCCGCGACCGTACACGCAACTGGTCTACACCAGTCTGCGCAAGCTGCCAAACCAGGCCCAGTTCTGCCCGGGAGGAGAGCCGATGGCGTCCGAGAGCGTGGCGACCCGAGGACGGTCCCCCTGGAGCGGATTCTTCCAGGGGCTCCAGAAAATGGGGCGCAGTCTCCAACTGCCCATCGCCGTCCTGCCCGCCGCGGGCATCATCAACCGGCTGGGGCAGCCGGATGTCTTCGGCGCCGAGGGGCTGGGCTGGAACGACGTCGCCAAGGTGATGGCGGGGGCGGGCGGCGCGCTGCTCGACCCCGAACTGGGACTGCCGCTGCTGTTCTGCGTGGGCGTGGCCATCGGCATGGCGAAGAAGGCGGACGGTTCGACCGCGCTCGCCGCGGTCGCGGGCTTCCTGGTCTACCGGGGCGTGCTGCGCCAGTTCCCGATCGACTGCTCGCCCGGATCCACGGCGGTGGCGGCGGGCTGCCACCACACGGACGGGACGTTCACCCTCTTCCAGTACCAGAATCCGGGGGTCTTCGGCGGCATCGTGATGGGGCTGCTGGCCGCGTACTTCTGGCAGCGGTTCCACCGCACCAAGCTGGTGGACTGGCTGGGCTTCTTCAACGGGCGCCGGCTGGTGCCGATCATCATGGCGTTCGTGGCGATCGCCTTCGCCGCGCTCTGCCTGTGGATCTGGCCGCCGATCGGTACGGGCCTGGAGAACTTCAGCGACTGGCTGGTCGGGCTCGGCGCCTGGGGTTCGGGCATCTTCGGCCTCGCGAACCGGGCGCTGCTGGTGATCGGGCTGCACCAGTTCCTGAATGTGCCGATCTGGTTCCAGCTGGGGAGCTACACCAAACCCGACGGCACGGTGGTCCACGGCGACATCACGATGTTCCTGGCGGGCGACCCGAACGCGGGCCAGTTCACCAGCGGATTCTTCCCGATCATGATGTTCGCGCTGCCCGCCGCGGCGCTGGCGATCACGCATACGGCCTTCCCGCACCGCCGCAAGGAGGTCGGCGGGCTGATGCTCTCGGTGGCGCTGACGTCCCTGGTCACCGGCATCACCGAACCCATCGAGTACTCGTTCCTCTTCGTCGCCCCGGTGCTGTATGCCATCCATGCGGTGCTCACGGGTGTCTCGATGGCGGTGACCTGGGCCTTCGGCGTCCATGACGGATTCAGCTTCTCGGCCGGCCTGATCGACTACGTGATCAACTGGAGTCTGGCCACCAAACCGTGGCTGATCATTCCGATCGGCCTCTGTTTCGCGGTGGTCTACTACGTGATCTTCCGCTTCGCGATCACGGTCTTCCATCTGCCGACACCGGGGCGCGAGCCGGAGGACGTGGGCGAGCAGCAGGAGAAGGACAACATCAAGTAGCGAAGGGCGAACAGCGGCCGGTGCGCGGCGGGTTCGCGCCACCGGCCAGGGGCCCCGGCTCCCCGCGGACAGCGGGGGCCGGGGCTTTTCCCGGTCCGGAGCCCATCCGGACCCGACTTCACCCGTTGTCCGAATTGTTACCTATGCTCCATGCCACAGAATTTGAAGGTTCCTTATCTATCCCCGACCCGTACACCCGTGCTACAACAGGTCTAAACCACTCAGTGGTGTAGACCAACAGCGCCCTCGCCCGGCCGGTCCCACTCCCTGAGCTGGGTCGTTGTCGTACCCGTTCCCCTTGAGGCGTCGCCGTCCCCCCTGCCCTGCCGCACGGGCGC
The DNA here is from genome assembly GCF_044763775.1 of Streptomyces sp. NPDC094448. Taxonomy (NCBI): domain Bacteria; kingdom Bacillati; phylum Actinomycetota; class Actinomycetes; order Kitasatosporales; family Streptomycetaceae; genus Streptomyces; species Streptomyces sp. NPDC094448. The sequence goes on from NZ_JBIWGU010000007.1 coordinate 258,536, forward strand.
CGCCTTGCCCACTGGAGGAAGATCATGTCCACGGCGAGTGCCGCCCCCGCGGCTCAGAAGAAGAAGGGCGCGGGCGCGATGGCTGTCATGCAGCGCATCGGCCGCAGCCTCATGCTGCCGGTCGCGGTGCTGCCCGCCGCCGCGCTGCTGGTCCGCTTCGGCCAGCCCGACATGCTGGGCCGCGAATCGTTCCCGGAGCTGATACAGAAGATCGCCGGATATATGTCGGCGGGCGGCAACGCCCTCCTCGACAATATGCCGCTGCTCTTCGCCGTCGGTATCGCGATCGGTTTCGCCAAGAAGTCGGACGGCTCCACCGCGCTCGCCGCGGTCACGGGCTATCTGGTCTTCAAGAACGTCCTGGCGCAGTTCACCGACAAGAACCTCCCCGAGGTCGCCAAGGTCGTCGACGGCAAGGTCGTGATGACGGATGCGCCGGTGGACGCGAAGGTCCTCGGCGGTGTGGTGATGGGCCTGGTGGTCGCCCTGCTCTACCAGCGGTTCTACCGGACCAAGCTGCCGGACTGGGCCGGCTTCTTCGGCGGCCGCCGTCTGGTGCCGATCCTCTCCGCCTTCGCGGGTCTGATCATCGCGATCGTCATCGGTCTGATCTGGCCGGTCCTCGGCGCCGGTCTGCACAACTTCGGCGAGTGGCTGGTCGGCTCCGGCGCGGCGGGCGCGGGCATCTTCGGTGTCGCCAACCGGGCGCTGATCCCCGTCGGCATGCACCACCTGCTGAACTCCTTCCCGTGGCTCCAGGCCGGTGAGTACGAGGGCAAGAGCGGCGATATCGCACGCTTCCTGGCGGGCGACCCGGACGCCGGACAGTTCATGACCGGCTTCTTCCCGATCATGATGTTCGCGCTGCCCGCGGCCTGTCTGGCGATCGTCCACTGCGCCCGTCCCGAGCGCCGCAAGGTGGTCGGCGGCATGATGTTCTCGCTGGCCCTGACGTCCTTCGTCACCGGTGTCACCGAGCCCATCGAGTTCACGTTCATGTTCATCGCGCCGGTGCTGTACGCGGTCCACGCGGTGCTGACCGGTGTCTCCATGGCCCTCACCTGGGCGCTCGGGATGCGCGACGGCTTCGGATTCTCGGCCGGTGCGATCGACTTCCTGCTGAACCTGGGCATCGCGACCAACCCCTGGGGGCTGGCGCTGGTGGGCCTCTGCTTCGCGGCGGTCTACTACGCGGTCTTCCGCTTCGCGATCACCAAGTTCAATCTGCCGACGCCGGGCCGCGAGTCCGACGCGGAGCTGGCGGAGCTGGAGAAGGCGGAGTCCAAGTAGGACGCGGGCGGGGCGCGGGGGCGACGCTCCCCCTCCCGTACCTCCTGTACGACGGAACGGCCCCGGGCACTCTCGCCCGGGGCCGTTCCCGTGTCCGTACTTCCTGCGGTCCTGCCGTCCTGCGGTCCTGCCGTCCTGCGGTCCTGCGGTTCAGACGGTGTACGAGACTCCTGCCGCGGCCAGCTCGACGCGCCCGCCCGGAAAGGCGCCGCGGGCGTCCGTGAGGTTCCGCTCGGCGTCGGTCCACGGCGGGATATGGGTGAGCAGCAGCCGGCCGACGTCGGCGCGGCGCGCCAGCTCCCCGGCCTCGCGGCCGTTGAGATGGAGGTCCGGGACGTCCTCCTTGCCGTACGTGAACGACGCCTCGCACAGAAAGAGGTCGGCACCGGCCGCAAGCTCGTACAGCGGCTCGCAGGTGCCCGTATCACCGGAGTAGGCCAGGGTCCGGCCACCGTGCTCCAGCCGGACGCCGTACGCCTCGATGGGGTGCGCGACCCGTTCGGCACGGACCGAGAAGGGCCCGATGTCGAAGCTGCCGGACTTCAGGGTGTGGAAGTCGAAGACCTCGCTCATCGCGGAGGGGGACGGCGTGTCCGCGTACGCCGTGGTCAGCCGGGCCTCCGTGCCCTCGGGGCCGTACACCGGGATCGCCGGGCAGCGGCCGCCGTCGTGGCGGTAGTAGCGGGCGACGAAGTACCCGCACATGTCGATGCAGTGGTCGGCATGGAGATGGCTGAGGAAGATCGCGTCGAGGTCGTAGAGACCGATATGGCGCTGCAACTCGCCGAGGGCACCGTTGCCCATGTCGAGGAGCAGCCGGAAGCCGTCGGCCTCGACGAGGTAGCTCGAACAGGCCGAATCCACGGACGGAAACGACCCCGAGCAGCCGACGACGGTGAGCTTCATAGAGCTGGGACCTCCGTTGACGGGGAGGGTGACAGGGGTGTCTGTGCTGTCTGGGCTGTCTGTGCTGAAGGGGCGGCGCACGGCCCCGCGGGACGCGGGGGATGGTCTTGGCCGTGCGGTCCGTCGAGCGTAAAGCGCAAAAGGGGTGCCCGCTCCTCCAGGGCAGGCCGTTGTGGGGGAACTCACCTGGCCTGTCACCGATTCGGACGGCGCGGGGGCGCACGACGGGGCGCGGCCGGGGCGGGCGCCCCGATCCCGGGGGTGCGGTGGGGGGCGCGTGTACCTCCGGGTGGTGGTGCGAGGCGGTACGGCCACCGGTCAGGGGGCCGGGATCCGGGGGTGTGGGTGCGGCTCCCGTGCGGGGCCGGGCGCCGATCGGTACGGTCGAGGCGTGAACTCGTGGTGGTGGCCGTATCTGGCCGGGGCCGTGGTCCTGCTCGCGCTGCTGGTGGCGGTGGTCGATGCCCGGGGCCGCGGCGGCCGTACGGGAACAGGCCGGCGCCCGGTCTCCCGCCGCCCATCCGAGGGCCGCCCACCGTCCCGCCCACCGGTCCTGCGGGGCCGCGGCCCGCGCCCCGGCGATATCTGGTGGGCCGACGTGCCCTACGAGGACGGCCCGGGTTCGAAGGACCGCCCCTGCCTGGTCCTCTCGGTCTCCTCGTCCACGGCCCGCGTCGCCAAGATCACCAGCCGCCGCAACGACACCCGCCCGGGGGTGATCCCGCTCCCGCCGGGCACAGTGGGCGACGCCCGCGACCGCCCGAGCTACCTGGAAACGGACGAACTCCGCGACGTCCGCGTCTCGGCGTTCCGCCGGAAGGTGGGGACACTGCCGCCGGAGCTGTGGGGGCGGGTGCGGCACCTGGGCGGCTGACGCCGCCGGATGAGGCTCCGGTGCCTAGGGTGTGACCATGTCACTCAGCTCCATAACCCTCGCGTCCGGCCGGTCCGTCGACCTCACCGAGCTGCGGATGGCGTCGACGTACGGCGGCTTTCTGGAGGGCTATCCGTGCCGGCGCATCAACGACATGAAGACCAGGAGCCTCCTGCTCCGGGCCGAGCAGGCCTTCCCGCAGGTGCCGGTCCATCCGGTCCCGCCCGCACTTGACTACCCGGACATGGAAGGGGGCGCGTTCGGGCCGGTCGAGGTCCTGCCGCCGGTCATGTGCACCGGGCTCTTCAGCTCCGCACCGGTCTCCCCCGCTCATGACCCGGTGCTGTACCGGTCCGCGCTCGTCGTCGTGTGGTTCCAGCACATCCCGTCCGTTCCGGCGGGCGACGACGCCGACCCCGCCCTCCGTGACATCCGGTGGGCGGAGCTGGCGCGGGACGACGAACTCTGACGGGCGCGCCCGGGGCCGTCACACGGGCGGGGTGCCGGGCGGTGACTTCGGGGTCGGCTTCGGCGGGTGCGGGCCGGGGTCCGGGGGGAGCTGGGGTTTGGGCTTGGCGTGCTTGCCCAGCTCCAGCTTCCGGCGCGTGAGCCGGTAGATCCCGAGAGGCGGGAAGAGGACGACGCGGGGCGGGCAGTTGGCGAGGGCGCACGCCGCGCAGAGGAGGTCACGGCCGGTGGCGGTGGTCCGGGAGACCGTTACCGGCTCGCACCAGCAGGCTTCGCAGTGAGTGACATCGGTGGGACTGCACCGGAAGTCGATGCTGAGGATCATGCCGGGTCTCCGGGAGCGGTGAGGGCGTCGAGGATGTGCTCGGGGCAGGTGAGATGCCCGGGGTGGACTTCGACGGGCGCGGTGGTGCGGCGCCCGCAGATCCGGCATTCGGCGTTGGGCGGCTTGAGCAGCGGGCGCAGAAGCCCCTCCCGGGTCACCGGATCCACGTCCAAGCGGGCCCGGGCCGGACGGCCCGTACGGCGACGGGCCGCGGAAAGCGGAGCCCGTTCCGCGCGACGATCAGCCGCCGGGCCCCGGGCGGCGCGACGGTCCCCGTGGCGGTGGCGGTGGCCCGCTGCCGGAGGATCTCCTGCGCCTCGGCTTGAGAGGGGCTGGTCCAGGGGCGCGTCCACGGATCGACAGCGGGACTCGGTCGTACGAGGACGATCACCAGAGGCCGCCGCCTGCGACGAAGGCTGAGGAAAGTCCGTAACCGGGCGAGCAGCGCGACGATAAGGTTTCGCATACGACGGATCAACTCCTTGTGTGAGCTGGCCGGTTGAGCCCCGAATGGACCGGTGGTGCGGTCCTTCGGGGCGCTTTCGTGTACGTGGGCTTTGGGTGGTCCCGGCCCCGCGCCGGGGGTCGCTTACGGAGCCGGGACCGTTTCCCGTACGCGGGGCATTTGGGGCTGCGGCGCGTACGGGAGCCTTCAGCGCCCGGCGCGCTGGGGGATCTTGCGCGGGGCGGGGCACTCGGGGTGCGCGTAGAGGGAGGGCCGCGCGCCGGACGCGGAGAACCCGAGCATGACGAGGTTCTCCTCGGAACGCTCGACGGGTCGGTCGCAGTAGACGCAGTACTCGGGAGGCGGACCAGGTACGGAATCGGGGCCGCCGATCATGGCCGGGCCTCCGACGGCGAGTCCCGGTCGGGGCAGACCGCAGCGCCACAGCGACACGGTGGCCACGTCAGCGCGGACCGGATCAGCGGCGGCGGTGAGCAGTGGTCGGCGGCAACCACGCCCCACTTGCGCGCCGACTGTTGATCGGGGAACCCTCCGAGGGAGGCCGCGGCGACGTCGGCAGGGGGCAGCTCGTCGGGCGGCGCGGAGCGGCCGTGGGTAGGGTGAGGCATGTCGTCAACTCCTGGTTGATGGCCACGCCCCCGGACCGGTACGACGGTCGCGGGGGTCCTGTATGTCCGTCAGGATGCCGACATGGAAGGGCCGGAACTATCAGGGATTACTGATAGCTCCGGCCGTAACCTCGCGCTGGGTCACATACCCAGCCAGGTACCGAAAGCGCTGAACGCCTGCGGCATGGAACGCTTCGACGACTCCAATCCCCGATAGGTCTCACGGACCGTGGAGTGGTACCGGGTCTGTTGGGGCGCGATCTCGCGTGCCGACTGGAGGTTCTTGAACGCCGCCTTGGTGTGTCCGGTCCACATCTGTGCGCGTGCTACCTCGGCGTGGTGGTGGGCGAGCCTGGACGGCGGCCACCGGTCCGGGATGGCGATCTCCTCGGCCGACCGCACGGCTTCCGGGTAGAGGTCCAGCTCGGCGAGCACGCTCACGCGATGGACGCCCACGTTGGTGGGCCCGAACGACAACCAGTACTCCTTCTCGGCAGGCCCGGTCCGCAGCGCGATCCGCTCGGCCTCCTGGAGATGCCCTTCGGCCGACTCGCGGTCCTTCTTCCGCCCTGCCAGCACGGCCGCGCCCAGGTGCAACTGACCACGTACGACATCCAGCTCGCGCCCGGAGTCCGCTTGGTCGAGCCGCAGCATGCCCAGGTCGACGAGCCGCCGACCGCGCTCGTAGTTGCCGGCCCGCAGATAGGCCAGGGCCCGGAAGTACTGCCGCATTCCGCCCAGGATCGGGTCGGACGCGCGCTCAGAAGCCCATTCCATCCGGTCGAGGGCGACGGTGCACAGGTCGTAATAGCCGAGTTTGGTCGTGACGTCGTAGGCTGTTCGGTAGGTACTCGCGAGCCGTGCCCAGCTCCGGGTGCCTGACCCTGTGTGTGCGACGGCCGTCGCCTCGTAGATCAGCCCCGGTAGTTCGGCTGCGGCCTTCTTGATGTTCCCGGCCCTTACCATCGCGCACAGGGCCTCGGCGTGCGCCGAAAGCTCTGTCTCCGGCCGCGGCGGCACACCGGAGTCCTGCCACAGGTCATAGGCATCCAGTGCCTCACGGATCGGGTCTATCAACGCGTCGAGCTGGTCGCGCCGCAGTTCGTCGATGTACGGCTGTCCGGAAAGGTCGGTGACGGACACGGACAGGGCACGTGCCAGTGCGCCGAGCACCGAAGGGCTGACGGGAAGAATCCCCTGCTCGATCTTGGTAACGGTGCTGTACGAGACGTTGGCGCGGCTGGCCAGCTCTCGCTGCGTCAGATGGCGGATCTTTCGGGTATGGGCAATGCGGGCGCCGGTGTGGATCGGCTTGCTTGGCGACATATGCGTCTCCAGTTCTGCATCGACACAGGAAACGGTATCCGTACGCCGCCCCCACCGGTTCCAACTCCGTTGATGTGCCTACCCGAACCCGACACTTCGCGGCGCGACCGGGGAGCGACCGTCAGAGCCTTGGCCCCGCGGCGCTGGACGGCAGTCCCAGCTTGACCGCCAGTTCCGAGGCCCTCCGGCGGCGGGAGGGGCTCCGGCTCTCGGTCTCTTCCATAACGATCGCCTTGGCATAGCCGTTGTACTTGATGGTCTCGGACGCGGCCTCGTGGGCGCGGGACAGGGTCGCCAGCGCGGCGTCCGGCTGGCCGTCGAGCTGATAGCCGCGCGCCTCTTCGATCCGGTGGCGGGCCCGGCGGGGCCGGGAGGGAATGGGCACAGCGTCGGACGCCACCGCCTGCCGGACCGCCTCCCCTGCCTGACGCAGTTCGACGGCGACCGTGACAGCGTGGGCGCCCATGATCGCGCGGGAGAAGCTGGTGACCGGATGGAAGTACGTCTCCGGCAGGCGGCGGGCCATGGCATCGGCCCGGTCCCAGCACCGCCAGGCCGTACCGGTATCACTGCGACGAGCAGCCGTGTACCCCGCTTCAAAAGTGAGGGCGCCGGCGATGGCGAGGACATCGTCCGCGGCATCGGGAAGCAACGGCTCCAGATAGTCGAGGGCGGCAGTGGTGACGGCATCGGCGGCGTCGAAGTGGGCCGGACCCTCGTCACGGTGGGCCTGCGCGCTCAGCCAGGCCGCCACTCCGATGGTGTGCGGGTCCTCGGACTCCTGCGCGGCAACCATGCCGCGTTCGGCCACTCGCCACAGCAGGGCTGCATCCGGTTGGTAGGCGATGAAGAACTGGGAGAGTGAGTAGACCTCGGACAACACAGCCTGAGCGGAACGTCGTTCGGTGGCCGAGCCCGCCTGGCGTGCCGCCGATTGTGCGTCACGGATGAGTTCCGGCAGGAGAGCCCCCACCACTTCGCGGTGTTCGGGAGAGGAGTGCCGCGCCGCCCAGGCCCGCGCGAGCCGGGCCGTCAGATGGGCGGTCGGGGGCGTTTCGCGATCGGCACCCAATGTCAGCGCGTCGACCGCCGCCCGTACGGCACTGAGCCGAGGATGCCCTGGTCCGGCGAAGAGTTCCACGCTGACGGACTGGTCTCCGGTCAGCTCCGAAAGGTCCCGCAACCGCAGTATCTCTGCGAGTCGGAGGACCACGTCCAGCTTCGGCGTCTTCAGCCGCCCCGTCTCCAACGCCTTCACCCATGAGCCGGTCCGGCCCATCAGCCCGCCGAGTTGGTCGCGGGTCAGTCCCTTGCGGGTACGGAGGATCTGGAGGCGCTGACCGAAGGCGAGCGGGTCGGCGTACGGGTCCGGGACGGCACGAGGTGACACGGCCTTGCCTCTCCTCTGAGCAGCAACAGCACGACTCCGTCAGGGTAAGAGGAACAGCGTGGCACTCGCGGGTGTTATGCACGTGCTCATCCGCATGAGAGCAGCGGAGCAGCCGCGTCCTAAGGTGCGAGGAAGGCACAGACTTGAGAAACCACCTGTCGCTGCCAGATCCGGGTCTGCGGTTCGGCGTAGCTCGGATCGTCGTGGACAGCGAAGCCGTGCTGGGCGCCCTCCAACTCCATCAGCTCTGCGCCACCGCCGAAGAGGGGCCGGAAGCGCCGGGAGGATTCGACGGGGACGAAGGTGTCGCCGGTCCCGTGGACCATGAGCACGGGGGCACGGACTTCGGCTGCGATGGACTCGGCGTCAAGGTGGAAAACCTCATTGAGGAGGGCCCTGCCCAGGGCGAAGGGGCTGTGGTCCGTGAAGCCACGTTCGTCGAGTGACCGGGCGCTGTCGGGGGTGAGGCGGTCGCCGGACCAGCCCAGGCCCGGGGTGACGTAGCGTTCCTTGTAGTCGAGCCGGGGGTTGAGCAGGACCAGCTTGTCGACGCTATCTGGTCGACGGGCCGCGTGCAGCGCGGCGGCGCCTCCCGCGAACGACGCCGCGATCACATGGACAGGTCCGCTGCGTCCAGTGTGTTCGTTGACATGCTCACCAGCCGAGCGAACATCGTTGGCCACAGCGGCGATCGTCAGTTCCTCTTCACGGCCCTCGCTGCTGCCGTGAGCGCGCAGATCGAACCGGAGGCTGGCCACACCGGCCTCCGCAAGGGCAATGGCGAGGCGGGTGAAGAACCCGCCCTCCTCCCGCGTGACGCCCGACCCGTGAACCAGCACAACCGCACCGGCGAATGATCCCCCGGCGGGCAGGAAAGTGCCGGACAGAGCTGTACCGTCCAACGCCCGGAACGTGGTCTCCTGGTCCATGGACCGAGGCTACTCACCAGCCCTGCGACGTACCGGTAACGCAACGCGGCGGCATGAATCTCCAGGTCCGAAAACTGGCAACAGCCCTTGAAGGAGGCAACACGTGCTCTTGGACGGTGAGAGCTGGAGTCGCCGGTTCGCAGAGATCGGACGCGAAGCATGGCGGCTCGAAACCCTCCCGCAGTATCTCGTACCGCAGGAAACCGAGGACTTCTCGGCCTTCCGCGAGGGCAGGCCACCGACTCCCTATACGGATTCCGCGTACACCGAGCGGGTCCGGCGTCAGCGAACCGAGGGGAAGCGCAACGGTCGCGTGCACATCGTGACGCGACCACTCTCCGACTACCTGCGGTTCGAGTTCAGCCGCTACTACACCGTGCACGTCCGGGCGGGTGACGACATTCGCATCCTCGACGTGACCCATCGGCCGAACCCTCTTGAGGGGGTCCAGGACTTCTGGATGTTCGACCGGTCGGAAGTAGTCCTCATGAACTATGCGGCGGACGGGACGCAGATCAACCGCGAGGTCTTCGGGGGCGACGTTTCCCGGTTCATCGAGTACCAGCGCATCGCGATCGCGGAGTCGGTGCCCTTCGAGGAGTACGTGAGCAGCGGCCATCCCGCCTGACCGGCTTGACCGGTCCGGGCCGGAACCGGACTCCGGGCGCAAGAAAAACGGCGGGCCCGGCGCGACGACGCGCCGGGCCGGTAAGGGTCCCGCAGGCTACGCCCAGAGCTGGCCCTGCAGCGTTTCGATCGCCGCCTCCGTCGTCTCCGCCGTGTAGACGCCCGTCGACAGGTACTTCCAGCCGCCGTCCGCGACCACGAACACGATGTCCGCGCTCTCGCCCGCCTTCACCGCCTTCTTCGCCACCCCGATCGCCGCATGGAGCGCGGCGCCCGTGGAGATGCCCGCGAAGATGCCCTCCTGCTGGAGGAGTTCGCGGGTGCGGCGGACCGCGTCCGCCGAGCCGACCGAGAAGCGGGTGGTGAGGACGGAGGCGTCGTACAGCTCGGGGACGAAGCCCTCGTCCAGGTTGCGCAGGCCGTAGACCAGGTCGTCGTAGCGCGGTTCGGCCGCGACGATGGAGACGTCCGGGACGTTTTCGCGGAGGTAGCGGCCGACCCCCATCAGGGTGCCGGTGGTGCCGAGGCCGGCCACGAAATGGGTAATGGACGGGAGGTCGGCGAGGATCTCCGGGCCCGTCGTGGCGTAGTGGGCGCCCGCGTTCGCCGGATTGCCGTACTGATAGAGCATCACCCAGTCCGGGTGCTCCGCCGCCAGTTCCTTCGCGATCCGGACAGCGGTGTTGGAGCCCCCGGCCGCCGGGGAGGAGATGATCTCGGCTCCCCACATCGCCAGCAGTGCACGGCGTTCGTCGCTGGTGTTCTCCGGCATGACGCAGACGATGCGGTAGCCCTTGAGGCGGGCCGCCATCGCCAGCGAGATGCCGGTGTTCCCGGAGGTCGGTTCCAGGATGGTGCATCCGGGGGTGAGCCGGCCGTCCTTCTCCGCCTGTTCGATCATATGGAGCGCGGGGCGGTCCTTGATGGAACCGGTCGGGTTGCGGTCCTCCAGCTTGGCCCAGATGCGGACCTCGTCGGAGGGGGACAGCCGGGCCAGCCGGACCAGCGGCGTATTGCCGACGGCGGCGAGTGGGGAGTCGTAACGCATCGCCGGTCAGCGCATTCCGCCGGCGACCGCCGGGAGGATGGTGACGCTGTCGCCGTCGGCGAGCTTGGTCGCGATGCCGTCGATGAACCGGACGTCCTCGTCGTTCAGGTAGACGTTCACGAAGCGGCGGAGCTGGTCGCCGTTCTCCTTGTCCACGATGCGGGCCTGGATGCCCGCGTGCCGGGTGTCGAGGTCGGCGAAAAGCTCGGCGAGGGTGTCCCCGTTGCCCTCGACGGCCTTCTCGCCGTCGGTGTACGTACGCAGGATGGTCGGAATGCGGACCTCGATGGCCATGGGGTGGACTCCAGTCGGCTGGCGTGGCGGCGGGGACGCGGCTCGGCTCCCCGCCGAAGCGGCTCGGGCGGTGCGGATCGGGTGCGCCGGGCTGGCCGGCGGCGGTGCAGCGGTGCGGTGGTACGGCGGTGCTCAGGACACGCTCAGAGGCGCGGGCTCCGGCCCGCTCGGGTACACATCGCGCTGGCGAGACGGCACAGGTCGACATGGAGCCGCGCGACGAGCAGCACGGCGCCGCTCTGCGTCTTGTCACTCATGTCGTGGAGAACCATGCGGTCATCGTACCGATTCCCGTCCCCGGGACCGGAATGTGATCTCGCATCGCGGAATGGATCCGCTCACCTGGTGGTCATGGCCTCCTGGAGGTCGGGCGGGAGGTAGGTGATCGTGGGCGCCCCGGTCCTGGGGTGGACGGCGACCTCGGCGTCCACCCCGTACACCTCGGAGAGCAGCGAAGGCGTGAGCACCTCCCCCGGCGGGCCCGAGGCGACGATCCGGCCGGCCTGGAGGACGTGGATCCGGTCGCAGTAGTACGCCGCCAGATTGAGATCGTGCAGCGCGAGCAGGGCGGTCGCGCCCAGGCTCCGGACCAGGGCCAGGATCTCCCACTGGTATCGGATGTCGAGATGGTTCGTGGGCTCGTCGAGGACGAGCAGCGCGGGGTCCTGGAGCAGGGCGCGGGCCACCAGCGCCCGCTGCCGCTCGCCGCCGGAGAGCGACGGGAACGGCCGGTGGGCGAGGTCCCCGATGCCCAGACGGTCCAGGGCCTCGTCGGCCGCCCGGCCGTCCGCGGCGGTGTCGGCCTCCCAGAACCGCTTGTGCGGCGCCCGGCCCATGAGCACGATCTCGCGGACGGTCAGCTCGAACTCCGGACGGCTGTCCTGCGGTACGGTCGCGACCCGCCGCGCCCGTTCCTTGGGCCCGAGGGCGAGCAGGTCCGTGCCGTCGAGGCCGATGCTTCCGGCGGTGGGGCGCAGGGTTCCGTACACACAGCGGAGCAGGGTGGTCTTGCCGCTGCCGTTGGGGCCGACCAGTCCCGCGGTCTCGCCGGGGCGGATGTCCAGATCCGCGCCGTCGAGCAGGAGCCGGCCCGTATCGGTGGCGTACGAGAGTCCCCGTACGGTCAGTTCGGCGGCGGTCGTCGTCACGCCGGGGCTCCTTCCGTGCCGTCGACCGAGCGGCGGCGCATCAGCCAGAGGAACAGCGGTCCGCCGATGAGCGCGGTGAGCACCCCGACGGGTACGTCCTGCGGGGCGGCGACGGTACGGGCCGCGAGGTCGGCCACCACCAGGGCGACCGCCCCGCCGAGCGCGGCCACCGGCAGCAGCGCCCGGTGTGCCGCGCCGACCAGCATGCGGGCGGCGTGCGGGACCATCAGACCGATGAAGCCGACCGCGCCGCTCGCCGCCACCAGCACCGCCGTCACCAGCGAGACCAGGACGAAGGCGGCGGCCCGGAAGCGGGCCACGTCCAGGCCGAGTACGGTCGCCCCCTCCTCCCCCACCAGCAGCAGGTCCAGCGGCCTGGCGAGGGTGAGCAGCAGCGGCAGGGTGAGGCCGACGACGGCGGTCGGCAGCCAGACCGAATCCCAGCGGGCGCTGCCCAGGCCGCCGAGCGACCAGTACAGCGCCTCGCGGAAGTGCTCCGGCCGGGCCGACGCGACCAGGACCAGCGTGGTCAGGGCGGTGAAGACGTAGCTGATGGTGACCCCGGCGAGCACCAGCCGGGTGCCCGTCATCCCGCCGCCGTGCCGCGCCAGCCCGTACACCAGCAGAAATGCGGCGAGGGAGCCCGCGAAGGCGCCCGCGGGCAGGGCGACGGCGGTGGTCGTGCCGATGCCGAGGACCAGGACGAGGACCGCGCCGGTGGACGCCCCGGAGGAGATCCCGAGGAGGAACGGGTCGGCGAGCCGGTTCCGTACCAGGGCCTGGAGGACCGTGCCGACGACACCGAGACCGGCGCCGACGACCACTCCGAGGAGGACCCGGGGCAGCCGGACGTCCAGGACGATCGTTCGGAAGGGGCTCGGTTCGGCGCCCGGCAGCAGGGCCGCGACGACCTCGCGGGGCGGGATGCGTACGGAGCCGAGCGCGAGCGCCGCGAGGACCGCGGCGGCCAGGGCGACGAACAGCCCGGCCGTCACGGCCCCGAACCGGAGCCGGGAGGCGGCGGGACTTGCGGCGTCCGTCCCCTGCCCGGCCCCCGCCGGCGCGAGGAGGCGCTTCATCGGGCGATCTGCGGGGCCAGCTTGGCGATCGCGTCGGGCGCGCGGACACCGAGGACCGCGTCCGAGAGCGGAAGGACGGCGAACCTCTTGTTCCGGATCGCCGGTACGTCCTTCAGCGCCGGGTCACTGAGCAGCTTCCGCTTCTTCTGCTCCAGGCTGGTCGCCCCGTAGTCGTAGATCACGATCACCTCGGGCTTGCGGGCCACGACCTGCTCCCAGGTCGCGTCGCCGAAGCTCTTGGGGATATCGGCGAAGACGTTCCGGCCGCCCGCGCGGCTGATCAGCTCATTGCCGATGCCCTTGCCGCCGACGGTGAACGCGGTCTTGTCGCCGCTGTCGTAGACGAAGACGGGGACCGGCGCGGTCTGCGTCCTCTTCAGCTCGGCGGCGGTCTTCGCGACGGACGCCTTCGAGTCGGCGATCCACTTCTGCGCCCGGTCGGCGACGCCGAAGGTCCGGCCGACCTCGTCGATCTCGCGGTACACGTCGTCGAGAGTGGTCCGCTTCTCGGTGCAGTACTCCAGGTTGAGCCGGGTGTCGATGCCCGACTTCTTCAGCTCGTCGCGGGTGCGGCCGTCCTTGGCCTCGAAGGCGCTGGCGTAGCCGCCGTAGACGAAGTCGGGGTTCGCGGCGAGGAGCTTCTCCTTGGACGGGTACTCCTTGGCGACGACCGGGATCGCGTCGTAGGCCTTCCGGTAGCGCGGGAGCACCTGGTCGTCGAGGTACGCGGTGCCGACCAGGGACTTCTCCAGGCCCAGTTCCAGCATGATCTCGGTGACGTGCTGGTTCATGGTGACGGCCCGCTTCGGGGGCGCCTGGTAGGTGGTCTTCACCCCGCAGTTGTCGACGGTGTACGGGAAGCCGGGCGCGGCCGCGGCCTTCCCGCCGTCCTTGCCGGAGCCCGAACCGCCGGAGCCGCAGGCGGTGAGGGCGAGCGGGAGCAGGGCGGCGGCGGTGACCGCGAGGGCGGTACGACGGCGTGCGCCGGTACGGACTCCGTCGGTACGGCGGGCGCCGGTACGGCGTCCGGTCGTGCCGCGTCCGGGTATGCGCGTGGACATGCGTGGGTCCTCCTCCGGGGATCCGCGTCCCCTGGGTCATGGGAGAAGGGCGATGGGTCAGTTCCTGACTGACGGCCGCGGGACGGCACGCGGGGTGCGTGCACGTGTCAGCGGCCGGTCACAGTGGCGGGACCGCGCCGGATTCGCACCGGCTTCCTGGGTCCCACCGCCCCGTATGGAGTTGGGGCGCCGCACGGGCGCTGCGGGTCAGTATGCCTGGACGACCCGGACTTCCTCCTCGGTGACCTCTCCTTCGACGATCCGGAACGAGCGGAACTGGAAGGGGCCCGCGTCGTCGGTATCGGCGGTGGAGACCAGGACGTAGTGCGCGCCGGGCTCGTTGGCGTAGGTGATGTCGGTACGCGACGGGTACGCCTCGGTCGCCGTGTGCGAGTGGTAGATGATCACCGGCTCTTCGTCGTTGTCGTCCAGCTCGCGGTAGAGCTTCAGCAGATCGCCGGAGTCGAACTCGTAGAACGTGGGCGAACGGGCCGCGTTCAGCATGGGGATGAAACGTTCCGGCCGGCCGCTGCCCTCGGGGCCCGCGACCATGCCGCACGCCTCGTCGGGGTGGTCGGCTCGGGCGTGCGCGACGATCCGGTCGTACAGATCCTGGGTGAGGGTCAGCATGCGGATCAGGATAAGCGCGGACCGTCCGGACGGCGGAAGGTCCGGCCCCTGCCGTATCACGGCGTGGACCGGACCTTCTCGGATGCCGGACGGCGGGCGGGTGGGGCAGGCAGCCGCCCTCCCGCCGTCCGGCACGTCAGGGGGCCGGAGCCCCGGCCGTGGCACGCTCAGGGGCCGGGCCCCGGCGGCCGTACCGTCAGCGCTTGGCGAAGGCCGCGCCCTCCGGGTTCTTCGAGCGGAGGACGAGGTAGGAGACCCCGAGCACCAGCGCCCACAGCGGGGCCACGTACAGGGAGATCCGGGCGTCCTTGTCGATGCCCATCAGCACGATGACCATGCCGATGAACGCCAGCGCGAACCAGCTCGTCCAGGGCGCGCCGGGCGCCTTGAAGGAGGATTCGGCGACCTCGCCGCGCGCCGCCTTGGCCCGGTAGCGGATATGGCTGACCAGGATCATGATCCAGGCCCACATACCGGAGATGGTGGCAAAGGAGACGATCTTGTTGAAGGCGTCGCCGGGCCACTGGTAGTTGATCCACACGCCGATCAGCATCAGGCCCGCGGAGAAGGTGGTGCCGATCAGCGGGGTGCCGTGCTTGGTCAGCCGGGTGAAGAGCTTCGGGCCCTGGCTGTTGAGCGCGAGGTCGCGCAGCATCCGGCCGGTGGAGTACATGCCGGAGTTGCAGGACGACAGGGCCGCGGTGAGCACGACGAAGTTGACGATGCCCGCGCCGATCTGGAGGCCCATCTGGTCGAAGGCGGCGACGAACGGCGAGACGCCCGGCCGGAAGTTGGTCCAGGAGACGACCGACAGGATCATGATCAGGGCGCCGACGTAGAAGACGGCGATCCGCCACGGCACGGTGTTGATGGCCTTGGGGAGGGTCTTCTCCGGGTCCTTGGACTCACCGGCGGTGACGCCGACCAGCTCGACCGCGAGGAAGGCGAACATCACGATCTGGAGGGTCATCAGGGTGCCGCCGAGGCCCTTGGGGAAGAAGCCGCCGTCGCTCCAGAGGAGGGAGAAGGAGGCGGTGTCCCCGGCGTCGGTGAAGCCGAGCGTGATGATGCCCGCGCAGATCAGGATCATGCCGACGATGGCGGTCACCTTCACCATGGAGAACCAGAACTCCAGCTCCCCGAAGATCTTCACCGAGATCAGGTTGGCGAGGTAGAGGACGATGGTGAAGCCCAGGGCCGAGATCCACTGCGGGAGGTCGAACCAGTACGTCATGTACTCGGCCGCCGCGGTGACCTCGGTCATCCCGGTGACCACCCAGAACAGCCAGTACGTCCAGCCGGTGGCGAAACCCGCGAAGGGGCCGACGAACTCCCGCGCGTACTCGGAGAACGAGCCCGAGACGGGCCGGTACATCAGCAGTTCGCCCAGTGCCCGCATGATGAAGAAGATGACCACGCCCGCGATGGCGTAGGCGAGGATGAGGCTGGGCCCGGCCTTGGAGATGCCCTTGCCCGCGCCGAGGAAGAGGCCGGTTCCGATGGCACCGCCGATGGCGATCATCTGGATCTGCCGGGCACCGAGTGCCCGGTGGTAGCCCTGGTCCTCGACGGTGGCCGCCGGGGCTTTCGTACCGACCGATCCGCCGGATCCGCCCGGTCCGCCCGGTCCGCCCGGTCCGCCCTTGGGATCGTCGTCGACCTGCACCGAGGTCATAGCTGCTGCGCCCTTCTCTCCATGCCGATCCGCGATCCGTCCCGCCCTCCGGCGATTCGGCTGCGGATCAGTTCCTGATCCCCCCGGATATGGATGGAGTGCCACCGGCGGTCCGCCGGCAAAAGCGCCCCCAGGAGCATGGGTGGCGCCCCTGGTGGTCGTGAAGATTTATCACGGTTGCTCCAGAGATCAATCCGCTGCGTTGTGGCACATCGCACAGAAACAACCGGACAAACATTACTTTGCCGGGCGTATTACCCCAGGCAGGTAACGCGATCGTTATTCGGATTTGAGTGTCCGTTGAGCGAACAATCGAACGGACGGGCGGGCCTCGGCCGTGCGGGGCGCACCGGGGGCCGGGGTCTTCGGCGGGCAGCGCGACGCCCCGGGGCCGGGCGGCCGCCGGGGCGTCAGGAGCAGTGGTACGGAGGGGAGGTCAGGGCAGCAGCGTGCCGACGAGCGTCTCCTGGAGGACCCCCAGCCAGAGGTACGCCATCACCATCGGCTTGCGCGGATCGTCGTCGGGGAGGTGGTAGAGCCCGCCGCCCTCGGCGCCCTCCTCGTCGTCCTGCTCGCTGATCTCCAGCCGGGTGCCGATCGTCAGCCGCAGGTCGTTGAGGGCGCAGAGCCACTGCCGGCACTCGTCCGGGGTCAGTTTCAGCAGGGCGGTGGATCCGCCGCCCGTGTCGAGTCCGTCGAGCGCGCGGACGACGGCGAGCGCATTGGCCCGTTTGCCCGCCCGCAGGTCGTTCTCGGTGAAGCGGCGGAACTCGGCGGACGCGGCGCGCCGCTCCTCGTCGGTCATCGCGGGTCCGGAACCGGAGCCGGGGCCCGTACCGGGGCCGTCGCCCGCATCCCTGCCGACGTCCGGGCCGCTGTACGCGTCCGGGAACAGCCGGGCGAGCGCGGGGTCGGCCGGCGGTTCACTCGGCCCCTCCGCGAACAGCGCCGCCAGCGGGTCCTCGCCCTCGACGGGCTCATCACCCGGTCCGATCAGCTCCAGCATCTGCACCGCGAGGGAGCGCAGGATGGAGACCTCGACCTCGTCGAGGTCGATGGCCGCGCCGCCGCCGGGAACCGGCTCGAAGGGACCCGGCATCAGGTGCGGTCCTGGGAGAGGGTCGCCCACAGGCCGTACCCGTGCATGGCCTGCACATCGCGCTCCATCTCCTCGCGGCTGCCGCTGGAGACCACGGCGCGTCCCTTGTGGTGGACGTCGAGCATCAATTTGCGCGCCTTGTCCTTGGAGTATCCGAAGTACGCCTGGAAGACATAGGTGACGTAGCTCATCAGATTCACGGGGTCGTTGTGGACGAGCGTCACCCACGGCACGTCGGGCTCGGGAACGGCGAAACTCTGCTCCGCCGATTCGGGGCGTTCGATCTCAGTGGGAGCAACACTCACCTGATCCATGCTGCCACCCGGGGGCGCCGCGTGCATAAACGGCTCCCATTTCGTCAGAGTGACGAAATGTGGGGTAGCATCCACGCCAGAACAGGATCGCCCGTGCCGTAACGGGCGTCCGACGCGCGCATCCCTCGTACCGCGGCCGGCGGGGCGGGGCGCAGAAAGCATGAGGTCGAACTCTTGTGAACACCGCTGACCTGGGGCTCCCGGTGGATGTCCCCTCCACGGCCCTCTTCACCGACCAGTACGAGTTCACGATGCTCCAGGCCGCGCTGCGGGCGGGTACCGCGCACCGCCGCTCCGTCTTCGAGGTCTTCACCCGGCGGCTGCCCGAGGGGCGGCGGTACGGGGTGGTCGCGGGCACCGGACGGGTACTGGACGCGGTCGCGAACTTCCGCTTCGACGCCGATGTCATCGCGTTCCTGCGCGAGCAGGACATCGTGGACTCCGCGACCCTGGACTGGCTGGCCTCGTACCGCTTCAGCGGCGACATCCAGGGCTATCCGGAGGGCGAGGTCTACTTCCCCGGCTCCCCGATCCTGCGGGTCGAGGGCACCTTCGCCGAGTGCGTGCTGCTGGAGACGGTGATCCTCTCCATCCTCAACCACGATTCGGCCATCGCGGCGGCCGCGTCGCGGATGGCGACGGCGGCGGGCGGCCGGAAGCTGATCGAAATGGGCGCGCGCCGCACCCATGAGCTGGCGGCGGTGGCCGCGTCCCGCGCCGCGTACGTCGGCGGCTTCGACTCCACCTCCGATCTGGCGGCCGGGTTCCGGTACGGGATCCCCACGGTCGGCACCAGCGCCCACGCCTTCACCCTGCTGCACGACAGCGAGCGCGACGCCTTCCGGGCGCAGGTCGACTCCCTGGGGCGGGGGACGACGCTGCTGGTCGACACCTACGACGTGGCCGAGGCCGTCCGTACGGCGGTGGAGATCGCCGGACCCGAGCTGGGTGCGGTACGCATCGACTCCGGGGATCTGCTGCTGGTCGCCCACCGGGTGCGGCAGCAGCTCGACGAGCTGGGCGCCCGGCACACCCGGATCACCGTCACCTCCGATCTGGACGAGTACGCGATCGCCTCGCTGGCGGCGGCGCCGGTGGACGCGTACGGGGTGGGCACCCAGCTCGTCACCGGCAGCGGGCACCCCACCTGCTCCATGGTCTACAAGCTGGTCGCACGGGCCCGGGGCGAGGGGCCGGACGCGCCGCTGGAGCCGGTGGCGAAGAAGTCCGTGGGCGGAAAGGCGTCGGTCGGCGGGCGCAAGTGGGCCGCCCGGCGACCGGACGCTGAGGGCGTCGCCGAGGCGGAGGTCGTGGGCACCGGACCGGTGCCGGACGAGCTGGTCCACCACCAGCTGCTGGTGGAGCTGGTACGGGGTGGGGAGATCGTGGCCCGGGAGCCGCTGGACGTGGCGCGGGAACGACACCGGGCGGCGCGCGGCGGGCTGCCGATGTCCGCGACGCAGCTGTCGCGGGGCGAGCCGGTGCTGCCGACGGAGTACCGCTGAGGGGTACGCCTGGCCGAGGGGCACGGCTGAGGGGCATGGCTAAGGGGCACGCCCGGAGCGCATCGGCGTGAAAGGCGGGGCCCGGGGGGTGTGAAGACCGGTGCGGCGGGGACGCTTCGGACAGGGGGCACCGCGCGAACCGCCCGGCCCCGGCGCCCGCGCCCGTGCCCGTACGTCCTGTCCGTACGACGGCGTACGCCGCCCGGCGAGCCGCCCTGGTCCGTACGGCGCCCCGAGTACCCCGACCCCGAAACCGGCCGCCCCGGCCCGGCCACCACCGCCCGCTACCCGTCCCCACTGCTCCTCGTCCCCACCGCTCCTCGTCCCGAAAGGCACCCGTCATGCGCCGCGCACTGATCGTCGTCGATGTCCAGAACGATTTCTGCGAGGGCGGCAGCCTCGCGGTGGCCGGAGGTGCGCACGTAGCGGCGGGGATCACCGAACTGATCGGGCAGAGCACGGCGGGCTACCGCCATGTGGTGGCCACCCGTGACCACCACATCGACCCGGGCGACCACTTCTCCGACACACCCGACTACGAGACGTCGTGGCCGGTCCACTGCGTCGCGGGCACCGAGGGCGCCGGCTTCCACCCGAACTTCGCGCCCGCGGTGGCCTCCGGCGCCGTCGAGGCCGTCTTCGACAAGGGCGCCTACGCCGCCGCGTACAGCGGTTTCGAGGGTGCGGACGAGAACGGCATGGGGCTCGCGGCCTGGCTGCGGGAGCACGGGGTCACCGAGGTCGACGTGGTGGGCGTCGCCACGGACCACTGTGTCCGGGCGACCGCGCTCGATGCCGCGAAGGAAGGTTTCACCACCCGGGTGCTGCTGGACCTCACCGCGGCCGTCTCGAAGGAGCGGACGGCGTGGGTGCTGCCGGAGCTGCGGGAGGCCGGGGTCGAGCTGACGGGCGAGCCCGTCGCGTAACCCTCCCGCCGGACCGGCGTCAGCCGCACCTCTGGCGACGGGCCGGGGGTCGGGCCCGGCGGCGGCCTCCTGCCGGACCGGGGTCAGCCGCACCCCTCCCGAGAGCCGGGGATCGGGCCCGGCGGCGGCCTCCCACCGGAACGGAGTCAGCCGCACCCCTCCCGAGAGCCGGGGATCGGGCCCGGCGGCGGCCTCCCACCGGAACGGGTCAGGCCCAGCGGTTCCGCAGCGGGCTGGAGCGGAAGGGGTGCCAGAGCGCGGGCGCCGGGGCCTCGTGGAGCCGCCAGAGCAGGCCGTCCGGGTGGTGGAGCACCGCCGTGATCTCATCCGGCGTGGGCGGTTCCGCGTTGCCCCGCAGATAGACCGCGCGGAGCCCCAGATTCCGCAGCCGGGTCAGGGCGCGGGCGCGGTTCGCCGCATGCACCAGAAAGCGGGCGGCGCTGCCGTCGCCGAGTGGGCTGGGCAGGCTGACAGCGACGACGACGGTGCCGTTCGGGAGTCTGCTGAAACCTCCGCCGGACATGGTGTACCACTCCCCCGTGGATCGGTCGGCCGGGCTGGTCGGGCCCGGGTGTCAATAAGAGGCGGTCACCACGCACCTAAACACGATCGGCCGCCGCCCGCTAGAGGGCGACGGCCGATCATGCTTTGACCTGCGGTTTCACAAATTATTTGGTCGACGGACCGACCTTCACCGTGATCGTTTCGCCGCTGCGCGGCTCCTTCACGATCGAGATCTTGGTGTTGGTGTCAGTAACCTTCACGCTGCCCGTCGGATTCTCCGCGTACCAGTAGACGCCCTTGCGGTCGTCGAAGACGCTCCGGCCGGGACGGGACGGGATCTTCGTCGGCACGCCGGCCTTGTGGAGGGTGACGGCGTCGTACGGCCGGGTCGAGAACGTCGAGTCGAAGGACTGGATCCGGTTGCGCATCAGCGTACCGTCGGACCACCGCAGCGGTTCGGGATTCGCGTCGATCGGCAGGATCCGGCCCGCGCCCGGGTGCACCCCGGTGTTGTTGTCCAGCTGGAAGGTGTCCCAGTACCAGATCATCAGTCCGTTCTGGTACGGGAAGTGTTCCACCCAGCGGTTCCTCGGCGCGGGGAAGCCGAAGTTGTACGGGCCGATCTCCAGCCCCTTGTCGTACGAGACGTACTGGCGGTTCTCCGCGATGTAGTACTGCTCGTAGTCCTTGGTGATGGACTCGCCGATCCGGCTGAAACCGGCCTTCGTCCAGCCCGCGTCGTCGGTCTCGGCACCGTCGCTGAAGAGCGGCGCGCCGTCCGCCGTGACGGTGATCGCGTCCGCGGTGAAGCCCTTCTCCGCGGTCGCGCCGTCCGTCCGGTACTGGAAGCGGAGGCCTATCTTCTGCCCGGCGTAGGCGTCCAGCGGGAAGACCAGGGAGCGGTGCGCGCCCGAACGCCCGGTCAGGGCGGGCTTGTCGCCCGCGTCCCGGGTGATCGGCCGGCCGTCGGCGGTCCCGTCGATCGCGTTCCAGGTGGCCCCGTTGTCCGTGGAGACCTCGGTGTAGAGGTAGTCGTAACCGGCTTCGATCTGCCACCAGGCCGACAGGCTCAGCGACGCGGACGACTTGCCGGTCAGATCGACGGTCCGGGTGAGGGTGTTGCGCAGGTCGTCGCCCATATCGCTCCACCACTGGCGGCTGCCGTCGGCGGGGTTGACGACCGGGGTGGTGCCGGGCTTCTTCGGCAGTTCGACGATCAGCGCCTGCGGCCGCTTGGTGTTGTAGGCCTGGACCCCGAGGGTGTGCACGGAGTCGGTGGCCGCCTTGGCCTTGGTGTAGTTGAGCCACCCGAGCTGGAGCTTGTCCCAGGCGGTCATATCGCCGGGCAGGTCGCCGATGGCGTTCTTGCCACGGCCCAGCCAGGAGCCGGAGGACATCAGGCTCCAGAAGCCGGTGGAGTTCTCGCCGCGCCCGGAGTAGTCGTACAGGTCGGGGAGGCCGAGGTCGTGGCCGTACTCATGGGCGAAGACGCCGAGTCCGCCGTTCTCCGGCTGGACCGTGTAGTCACCGACCCAGATACCGGTGGTGCCGATCTGGGCGCCGCCGGCCTTGTTGTTCCCGGGGCCGGTGCGGCCGCTGTCGTCGCCGTAGGCGTACCAGCGGTGGGCCCAGATGGCGTCGGTGCCCTGGGCGCCGCCGCCCGCGGACTCGTCCTCGCCCGCGTGCACGAACTGGAAGTGGTCGATATAGCCGTCGGACTCGTTGAAGTTGCCGTCGTTGTCGAAGTCGTAGCGGTCCCAGACGTCGTACTGCCGGAGGTCCGCGGTGATCTGCTCGTCGGTGCGGCCGCGCGCCTTCTGGTCGGCGACCCAGGCGTTGACGCCGTCACGCACCGCGTCCCAGACGTTCTTGCAGTTGCTCTCACCGCAGTAGTTGGAGCCGTAGCGGGCCTCGTTCCACTCGACCTTGACCCAGTCGGAGACCGTACCGTCGACGGAGTAACGCCCGGACGACGCCTTCTCGAAGTACGTCTTCACCGACTGCTTGGGCTGCCCCTGGGCGTCCTTGCCGGTGCCGAAGTAGAGGTCCTGGAAGTGGGCGCGGTTGTAGTCGGCCTTCCAGTCGGTGGCATTGTCCTTGGTACGGTCCGGCTCTTTGATCGTGTTGTGCAGCGGGCCGGGGGTACCGCCGTACTGCTTGACCGGCGGCTGGGGGCCCTCGGGCCCGTCGGGGTCGTACATCGTGGTGTCGTCGACCTTGTCGCCGAACTCCACCAGGATCGTGAAGATCTTGTCGGTCTTCTCCCGGCCCAGCTCGACGTACTTGCCCTTGTCGAGCCTGACGACCTTCGACGCACCGCGCTGCTCGACCGTCGACTCACCGCTGATGACCTGTTCGAGTGCGGTCTCGCGCTGCTGGGCCTGCTGTTTGCTGAAGGGCCCGTCGAGATCGTGGTCCACATGATCCTTGCCGGGCGCCGGGTCCCGGCGCTGGACGTCCGCGGCCGGGGATGCGGCAGCCGCGGCGGACACGGTGGACCCGGCCGGCCGGGCCGAGCCGTCCTCCGCCTGCGCGGTGCCGTAAGCCGAGACCGTGGCGGCCGTCGCGGCGAGCGCGACGACGACCGCGGAGGCCCTGAAGGACCGGCCGCGGCCGTTTCTGGTGGTGGTCACGTGAGCGAATTCCTCCCCCGCGCCCCGACGCCGCGGATCCGATGGGATGGGTGGGGCCGTCCGGGCGGGGGTCGCGCGTCAAGTGACGGCATTCGACCGTACGTACGGAAGAAAAGACAGTCCTTGACTTGGACACACCAACTGCCCTATGCGGAAGCGGTGTTCCGATATCCGGACGGGAATGACCGGGAGGTTCCGGGGGTACGGAGGGCGGGAGGCGGCGCGGAAGCGCGAGGCAGATGTACGGACCGGGCCTCGGGGTCGGGTATACAGGAGCGGCTCCGGCCGGGCGGGTCCCGGCGGTACCGTCCCGGGGACCGGTACACCGAACGGGGCAGCCGTCAAGGGGTGTGAACCCGTGCGCCCCCCATGCACCGGTGGCCCGGCCGGAGGAACGCTTACCGCCGGGACCCGCCGGGCATCCAGCACCGTAGAACCACTCGGCGATGCGACCGCGTCGAGCGAACCCCCCGATCTGTTCGTCGATCTGTCGTGAGGACGGTAACCGTCATGCCGCGTCCGACTCCTGCACAGCTCGCCTCCGGTTCGGCCACCGTCGTCCTGTCGGCGCTCGCCCTGCTCCTGTTCACCCGGACCACACACGCCCTCGGGGTCGCCGCCATCGGAGTGGCGGCGATGGCACTCGGGCTGCTGGTGGCGACCGCCCTGCCGATGAGCCGGGCGCTGAAGGCGGCGTCCCGTCCCGGGTCGTCGAAGCGCACCCGGGGGGCCGCGGCGCCCGCTCCCCGCCCGAAGGCGCATGCGGGAGCGGGCGCGGACTCGTCCGGTACCCGCCGGTAGCCGGGGCACGGCCGAGGCGAGGACGGTGGGTCGGGCCTCGGGTCGGGCCTGCCGTCGGGCCTTGGGTCGGACCTCGGGTCGGACCTCCCGTCAGGCCTTGGGGCAGACGGTGGTCAGACGGCGGTCAGACGGTGGTCAGACGGTTGTGCCCGGACCCGTGCCCGTCCCGGGACCGGTCCCCGGTCCGGTTCCCTCCGGCACGGTGACCACCACGGTCTTGGCCGCCTTGTCGTGCAGGCCCTGCCGATAGGGCCGGTCGGCCAGGATCGTGATGATGATGATCAGCCACCAGACGCAGAAGCAGCAGACCAGCGCGGGGACCCAGAGCACGGCGGCCCGGGTGAAGGCCGCGGCGGTGTTCGGTGTGCTGCCGTCGTTGAGCATGGCGACGCGCAGCTTCAGCAGCTTCTTGCCGACGGTCTGACCGGTTTTGCTGACCATGATCGTGTCGTAGCCGACGTACGCGACCAGCGAGATCAGCGACCAGAGCCACTGACGGCCGGTGTTGATATCGCTGGTGATGTCGTTCCAGTCGTCACCACTGCTGCCGGACGACCAGCCGCCCGCGAACAGCGAGATGATGAAGAGCGGAATGAAGATGATCAGCGCGTCGATCACCCGGGCGGCGAGGCGCCGGCCGAAATCGGCGAGCGGCGGCATGCCCGCGAGGGGGTCGGGGGTCCCGCCGTACGGTCCACCGCCGTAGGGGCTGCCACCGTACGGGGGCGGCGGTGTCCCGCCCGCGCCTCCGTAGGGCCCGCCGCTCTGGCCCGGACCGTACGGCGAACCCGGGGGCGGGCCCGGGGGCGGCGGGGGCGGCTCCTGGCCGCCCGGTGGAGGCGGCGGCGGGGGCGGGGGCGGGGGCTCGGAACCGCCGCTCTGCCCTCCCGGCTCGGGCGGCCGCTTGGCGAAGGGGTCGTCGTCGCGGGGCCGGTCGCGTTCGGGGTCCCCCCAGCCGGAGGGCGGTGGCTGGTCGTTGCTCATGAGGGCAGTGCAACCCGCGCCCGGGACCGCCGCAAAAGGACGCACGCCGTTCGGGGGACGGCGCGGGGCGGGCGGCCCTGATCCGCCGGCCGCCCACCGGGCTCGGGCGGTCAGCCCTTGACGTAGGTGCGGGCGGCCTTGTCGTGCCAGCACTGCCGCCACGGCCGGTCGAACAGGCACCAGACCACATTGACCAGGCCCACGGCGATCAGGCCGAGGCCGCTGTAGACCAGCCAGCGGCGGAGCGCGGCACCGAACGGCGGCGGCTCGTGGGACTCGATGTCGGCGACCGAGACGCCGCAGAGCTTCTTGCCGAGGGTACGGCCCCATTTCGCAGTCGGCAGGGCCTCGTAGAGCGCGCCCAGGACGAGCAGGGCGGCCAGCACGATGCCGAGCTGGACGCCGGTGGTGCCGTCCAGCAGCCAGACCGTGACGGTCTCGCCGGACCGCTCGGCCGCCTCGATCTTGGTGTTGATGTGGTCGATCGCGCTGGTCAGCAGGGGTACGGCGACGGCTCCGACCAGGGTGCCGAGGACAGCTGTGTCGATGAGCCGGGCGGCGAGCCGCCTGCCGAGCCCGGCGGGCCTGGCCGCGGCCTGCGCCTGGGCGATGGCCAGGAAGGGGTCGTTGACCGGGGGCTTCCACGGGATGACCGGGGCCTCGGGCGGCTGCTGCGCCCAGGAGGCGGCCCCACCGCCGGACCCTTCGGTGACCACCGGGGGCCGCACCGGCTGCGCCTGCTCGGGCACGAGGGGGTGGGGGTGGGGGTGGGGGTGGGGCTGAGGGGCGGGGAACGCCTGGGGGGCCTGGGGCTGAGGGGCCGGGAACGCCTGAGGTGCCTGGGGCTGAGGGGCCGGGAACGCCTGAGGTGCCTGGGGTGCCTGGGGCGGTACGGGGCGAAGAGTGACGGCCCCTTCGGGCGCGGGCCGCACGGGCGCGGGCGCCGGGGCCGCGGCGGCGGGAGGTTCCGGGGCAGCGGGTACCTGCGGGGTCGCTCGAACCGGAGCGGGGGCCTCCGCGGCGGGTTCCGGTACGGCCGGGCTGGTGGACCGCACTCCGGGCAGCGCGCCGCCGGTCGGATCGGCCCCGGGCGCGGGAGGCTGCGCGGGAACCCGGGCACCGCCCCAGTCCACCCGCCCCGGCTCCCCGCCGAACCCGCTCTGCCGCGAGGTGTCGGCCTGCCAGGCGCTGGCGGGCTCGGACCGCACAGGCTCGTCGCCGGGGCCCTCGTCCAGCCCATCCAGCCCGTCCAGCTCGTCCAGAAAAACGGGCCCGGTCTCCTCCGCGGCCGGAACCACCGGAGCGGGAAGGGCCACGGGGGCCGGGGTGGCGGCCCCACCCTCGGGAGCGGGCCGACTCGTACCCGGAACCCAGGCGGCACCGTTCCAGTACCGGACATATCCGGGGATGGACGGATCCGGGTAATACCCTTGCCCGGGTACGTTCCCGCCCTCGTCAGTAGGAGTACCCAATGCCCCCAACTCCGATCACCAGCAACACCTTGACCTGTCCGGACTGTCCAGCGTCGATGACCCTCTGATCGCCCGACTGCGGCGGCGGGGCCGATCAACGGTACTGGACACAGCCGGCGGGTACGTGCCGTACACGCCCCGGCGGCCGGGGGCGTACCTCCGACTGTCCCTGGACGACATTAACGAAGAACGCAGGACGAAGAAGAAGGAGTCCAACAGGAAGGCCGCCTTCGATCGTCAGAGCGAGGGTGTCGAGGACCGTACGGACCCGCATACCGCAGGGCGATGAGCGAACCGCCCTCGAACTCCCCGACGGAACACCGTCCTGCACACGCTCACCGCGTCACGCACGGCACGAAGAACGCCGCGCTCCTCTTGGAGAAACTCCGCACCGGCGACGGCCAAGCCCAGCTCGCCTACCGCATCACCGCCGACAGCAAGGCCCCACTCCAGGCCGCCCGGAACGGCCCCGTGAGGCCACCGGTCCGCCTTCTTTACGTACCCGGGGGCCCGCCTGCGGCAGGAGGCCTTTGGCCACTCAAGCCGCGCGTACCCGACTGTGCCGTGCTGGACGGGATCGTGCGGCATCGGGAACGATGGCGATACGGCACGATCTTCCGCGACAAGGGGTTGCCAAGTGGTTCGCGCCTGTCTCCGAGGCCATGGTGTTCATGGTGATGTCCGATTCCCGCACACCGACTCGGCCGGTAGCCGAGAGCGCACGTTCCAACTAAATGAAACGGGCGTCAACGGCTGAAAGAACCCCAGGTCAGCAAGTGTCGGCCCCGCGCCAGCGGGGGTGTTCCCGCGGACGTCGAGGCCGCCATGAAGTGGGCCGAGTCGGCCCCGCGCCAGCGAGGGTGTTCCGGCGAGTTGCTCCCCGTCCCCGTGTCCCGCGCCTCCGGGCCCCCGCGTCGGCCCCGCGCCAGCGGGGGTGTTCCGCGGTCCGGCGCCTGGCTCATCTGCACCGGGGGGTCGGCCCCGCGCCAGCGGGGGTGTTCCGCTGGGCATGGTCTGGTCCCACTTCGACGTCGCGTCGGCCCCGCGCCAGCGGGGGTGTTCCCCCGGAGTTGTCGAGCCGTTCCATCGCCCGGGTGTCGGCCCCGCGCCAGCGGGGGTGTTCCCCCGGAGTTGTCGAGCCGTTCCATCGCCCGGGTGTCGGCCCCGCGCCAGCGGGGGTGTTCCCTGGCCACCGCCCTCGTCCCCGTGGGGCGCCACGTCGGCCCCGCGCATGCGGGGGTGTTCCGATCTACGGGGGAGGAGTCGCAACAGCCGCTCGGTCGGCCCCGCGCATGCGGGGGTGTTCCGTAGAGGGGCCCCTCTACACCGGTAGAGCCCCCGTCGGCCCCGCGCATGCGGGGGTGTTCCCCCGGCCGATCAGTGTCAAATGGCTTGCCATGTGTCGGCCCCGCGCATGCGGGGGTGTTCCCGGCGCAGCATGGCCGCCGCCACAGTGGGCGCCGTCGGCCCCGCGCATGCGGGGGTGTTCCCTGTGGCTCATCGACCTGGTGCGGGTGTCCGCGGTCGGCCCCGCGCATGCGGGGGTGTTCCGGTGGCCAGGATCATCGTGCCGGTGTTCCTGGAGTCGGCCCCGCGCATGCGGGGGTGTTCCCGGGTTCCTGCCCGCGCGCACGCCGCACGGTCCGTCGGCTCCGCGTCAGCGGGGGTGTTCCTGAAGTCCCCTCGCCCGCTTCGCCTTGGCGCGGCGTATCGCCGCCCCCCGAACGGGGGCGCTCAACTGAGTCAGGAGCGGCCCGCCCACCTAGCCGGTTTTGACCGGCCAACCGTTCAGCGGATTGAGCAGGGGCAGAGTGACGCCCGGTACAGCCACCTACTGCTCATCGCCCGCGCGCTCGACGTGCCGCTCGCAGAGCTGGTCCGCGACGACGAGGGCCTTGGCCCCGGCCCGTGACAGGGGCACAGGCCGGAGCCGCACATCCCGGCGGTGGGGTCCCGCACTTCCCTCGCGACCGGGGATCTCAACGGCCGCGCCGAGGCCGGGCGGTCGGCATCTGCGGAGCGGAAGGCGCCGACCGCACCCCGGCCTCGTCCATCCCCGGCGGCACCGGCGGCCGGCACCGCGGATGGGCATAGAAGTCCAGGCGGGCTCCGGACATCGACTCGATGGACCATCGGTTCTTGTCGGTCCCGTCGGTCTTCCCGCCGCAGCGGTAGCGGTACTGCAGCCCAGTGCTACCGACGGCCCACTCCCAGCTCGGCCTCCACGTCCTCCAGCTCTTGGAGCGCGCGGGTGGAAATCGCGTCGGCATGGTCGGGGCAGCCGTAGAGCTGCCTGTCCTGGCCGCCGGTCCCGCGCGGTATCGCGGCCGCTTCCTCCACCCCATCGGTGCGGCAGCACACGACGCACGCCATGGGTAACGGCAGCGCGGTCACCGTGGCCCGGCCCGGGTCGGCATCCGGGCCGGGCAGCTCGGCGTCCTGGCCGTACAGCGGGTTCCCCGGGGCGGGGACCACCCGGAGGGCGAGCGGTATCCGTCCGACGAACTCACGGTGCAGCGGCTCTCGGCCGGTGTGCTCCAGCGCCCACTGCTCCACCGCGGCCCGGGGCTCGCCGCGCACCCGACCAGGGCGGGAGCGGCAGTGCATCTCGTACATCATGGGCTCGGGGTCCGGGAGAAGCCGCCACAGCGCGTGCCGGTGCACCGCCCGCGTCACAGGGGCCGCCTGCTCTTCGCACGGAGCCGCTCGATGAATTCCGCGACTGCCGCGCTGGGCACCACCCGTACGATCGCACCCTCGGGTGCCGGCTGGTGGGCTCGGTCACGTACGCCGCGGTGGAAATCCCGGCACATCGCAGCGCCGCACCGGCATGGCGGCCATGCCTGCTCGGGAGCCGCAGCCGGCAGGCCCGGCGCAGCGGGAGGGCGATCGGTAGGCTGCATGCGTCGACTCCGTCCAGTCGGCTATCCCCCGGGCCGGGCAAGGCCGCAGGGGTCAGTCGTCTCAGTCGACGACGCGCTGGCTCCGAAGCAGAGGAAAAACCCGGCGGTCGTGCCATCACAGCGACCGGAATTTTCGGTGCACCCGCGCTCGCTCCGGGAACCTGGTCGCTACGGTGAGTAGGTGAAGGGGAACGAGAGCCTCGCCGACGCCATGCGGGACCGCGGCTTCAAGCAGTGCGAGTTAGCCGACGCGGTGAACGGCCATCTGCGGACACACGGTCACGAGGGCACAGTCGGAGACCGCACAGTCCGCAACTGGCTGACCGGGAAGACCAGGTGGCCCCATCGGCGACAGCGCGAGGCGTTGGAGGGAGTATTCGCCTGTACCGCCGAACAGCTGGGATTCAGCCCACCGGTACGACGGCGCACCCCGACACCTCCGGAGGGCCCTGTGGATCGCAGGAACTTCCTCACCGCAGCAGGCAGCCTTTCCGTATCTGCCGCGATTCCCCAGGTCGGCGCCCCACCCGCCGTCGGCGCATCAGACGTGCTCCGCCTCCGTAGCGGCTTGGACGCCCTCATGGCACTGGACGACACCCAGGGTGGGCACGAGGCGCTGGAGCGCGCCGCACTGGCCGGGGCGGCCGAGTCGCTCGCCAAGCAAAAGCTTTCAGCCACACAGCGCATTCGGCAGCGCCTCTACGCCGTGGCCGCCGACTACACAGCGACCGCCGCCTGGAGCGCTCTGGACGCCCAGCGCTGCGAGCAGGCCCGGACGTTCCTGGGCAGGGCGCATCACCTTGCAGGCATGGCCCAAGACCCTGCGATCGAAATGCGAGTGTGGAACTCGTACGCCATGCTCGCTCACCAGCGTGGCCAGCACGGCGAAGCCGTCGCCTCGGCCCAGGCCGCCCAGGCCGCCACGATCCCCTCTTCGCCTCCCTCGCCCACGCCCGCACCGCCGTCGGGCACTCGTCCCTCGGCGACCGGCAGGCAGCCCTGCGCTCCTTGGGATGCGCCCAAGAAGCCCTCGGCAAGGCACAGGCCCATGCGCGCCCCAGCTGGGTCGCCTTCTACGGGCCGGCCGAACTGGCCGCCATCACATCCATCGTCCGAGACCGCATCGGAGACTCCGCCGACGCTGAAGCCGCCTCCCACCAGGCCCTGAGCAACATCCCCATGGCTTTCCTGCGGAACCGGGCCATGGCTACAACCCGACTGGCCCTGGCCCAGCTGCACCAGCGCGACACCGACCAGGCCTGCGCCACAGCCGCGACCGCCTTCTCTCTGATGTCCGGACACCCGATCCCCGGACGGATGCGATCCCTTCTCGCCGACTTCTACCGGGAACTGATCACCCTGGTCCCCGATGCGCGAGTCGCCCGAGAGTGGGAAGACCGCTACCGATCTGAATGGAGCTAGCTTGAATGCCGCCTTGGAGATCCGGCGCTTCACCCATCACGACCGGCCTCGAATCCGCCAGACACTCATAGACATCCACGCAGACGCCTACGCAGACGCGATGGATGTCGACTTCAACCAGCGGTTCCCCTGGTTCGTGGACCACTGGGGCGGCAATCCTCACTTCGCCTGCGTGATCGCCTTCGACGGCGACATCGCAGCAGGATTCGCATACGGAGCACCGGCTCCGCCATACCGCGAGTGGTGGCGAGAGCACCTGAGCCCGGCCCCGGGCGCCGATCGGACCTTCGCCTACTCCGAACTCGCAGTCCGCGCGACGTACCGAAAGACGGGCACGGCCGAATTACTCTCCCGGACGCTGCTGGGCGACCGAGACGAAGACCTCGCCGTCCTACTGGTGGACACCGAGCATCCCCGGGTCCAGAAGCTGTACGAGTCCTGGGGCTTCCGGAAGGTCGGTGAGCGCCGGCCCTTCCCGGACTCCCCGCTCTACGCCGTGATGCTCGCCGACCTTCCCCTGAGGTAGGAACCGGGTCGGCTGTCGCGCATCGTCCGGGCGATCGACGCCTTCACGCAGGATCTCGGCGCGCTCCGGGGAACTGGAAGGGGCCGTGACCATCGGAGCCCGCGCCCTGCAAACCTCTCGGAAGTCCCTCCCGTCCCTGCTTCTCGTGGCCGGAGAACTCACCGGAGAGCTGGACGCCCGCTACCCCCGCGAATCCCCCACCAGAGATTTTCAAGATCACGTGTCTCAGGTCGCTCGTGCGCCCGAGCCTTCAGGGAAGGCCAAACGCTGAGGTACCCCGTTTCGAGGCGTCCCGGGGAGGGCATGCAGCCCCGCGGCACGTCGTGCGCGGCCCCTGTCCCGGTCCCAGTCGGGAGATTGGCCACGATCAGGTCAATGACCTCTGCGATGGTGCCGGGCGTCCCGAGGATGACACCATCGCTTGCACGACGAACCAAGTACCCCACGGGTTTACAGGAGAGGCGGGTACGGTGGCGGACCGGGTACCGGCTGACGCACGCGGCCAGTTGGCATCAGACACGGCTGGGGCGTGAGCTTCGTGATTGCCAAGGTCGTCGTAGGCATACCGCTCGCTCGCCCTCGCGGCAACCGCGGTGACCCGGCCGGTGGAGCTGAGGGCATACGCACGGTCGCTGTCGGGCCGAAGCCGACCCGAGAGGCCATCGGTCCAAACCTCCTTCCCTTGCCCGAAGGCGCGCCTGCGGCGCGCGGGCAGTCTGCCGCCCCGGCGGGCGGCCTTTGGCCATTCAGGCCCCGCGCACCCCAGTGTGCTGTGCTGGACGGGAGCGTGCGGCATCGGGAACGATGGCGATACGGCACGATCTTCCGCGACAAGGGGTTGCCAAGTGGTTCGCGCCTGTCTCCGAGGCCATGGTGTTCATGATGATGTCCAATTCCCGCACACCGACTCGGCCGGTAGCCGAGAGCGCACGTTCCAACTAAATGAAACGGGCGTCAACGGCTGAAAGAACCCCAGGTCAGCAAGTGTCGGCCCCGCGCCAGCGGGGGTGTTCCCCGGAGCGGGGGGTGCGTGACCGCCCAGTCCCAGTCGGCCCCGCGCCAGCGGGGGTGTTCCCACCCGCTCCTCTTCCTCCGGCCCCTCCTCAGCGTCGGCCCCGCGCCAGCGGGGGTGTTCCCGCGTCGAGCAGGTGCGTGTGGGCGTCCCACAAGTCGGCCCCGCGCCAGCGGGGGTGTTCCCGCCGCGTTGCAGCCCCACCCGAGCACGGTCCCGTCGGCCCCGCGCCAGCGGGGGTGTTCCGTCAGAAAGTGCCGCGAGAATGGGCTCAAGATTGTCGGCCCCGCGCCAGCGGGGGTGTTCCCCCTGCTTCATCACCCATTGACGAGAGAGGGAAGTCGGCCCCGCGCCAGCGGGGGTGTTCCCGTCTGGAGCATCGGCGACACGGGCACGGTCACGTCGGCCCCGCGCCAGCGGGGGTGTTCCCTCATCCACGCCGCGCTTCCTCCCTACTACCAGGTCGGCCCCGCGCCAGCGGGGGTGTTCCGGCGCAGCGCGTCCTCGGCGCCGAGCCGGTAGCGTCGGCCCCGCGCCAGCGGGGGCGTTCCCGGCCTGGATCTCCGGAGCGATCCGCCTGGGCGGTCGGCCCCGCGCCAGCGGGGGTGTTCCGACCAGCGTGGACACGTACGCGGAGTACGGGAGGTCGGCCCCGCGCCAGCGGGGGTGTTCCGTACCGCGCCGAGCATGTGGCCGGTGACCGGTTGTCGGCCCCGCGCCAGCGGGGGTGTTCCGAAGTGGCCCGCGAAACAGCGGCTGCTGCTCCAGTCGGCCCCGCGCCAGCGGGGGTGTTCCGCGGAACCCGGTCTCATCGGCGTGGATGCCCATGTCGGCCCCGCGCCAGCGGGGGTGTTCCGCAGGATCACCAGAGTGCCCGGCCCAGTGGATGGTCGGCCCCGCGCCAGCGGGGGTGTTCCGGCCCTGCGTGACCTCGGGGTACCCGCACTGCGGTCGGCCCCGCGCCAGCGGGGGTGTTCCGTTCGGCGCCGACGAGGGTGATCGCGCCGTGACGTCGGCCCCGCGCCAGCGGGGGTGTTCCTCCCTCGCGCTCGCCGACGCCCTCGCCGAGGAAGTCGGCCCCGCGCCAGCGGGGGTGTTCCTGCAGTCCATCGCGGGGCCGAACGAGCTGGCGCGTCGGCCCCGCGCCAGCGGGGGTGTTCCGGTGCCGTCGAAGCTGCCCGGCGTGGCGAAGGCGTCGGCCCCGCGCCAGCGGGGGTGTTCCCACGGCATTCCTCGCGGCATCCAACCGGCTGAAGTCGGCCCCGCGCCAGCGGGGGTGTTCCCCGCCCCGTGCTCGCCCTCATCGCCGACCACACGTCGGCCCCGCGCCAGCGGGGGTGTTCCGGAGCTCCGCGAGTGCGGACTGGCCTGGAGCCTGTCGGCCCCGCGCCAGCGGGGGTGTTCCGTGCAGCTGAGCGGCGAGGACGGCAACGTCTACGTCGGCCCCGCGCCAGCGGGGGTGTTCCCCGCCGTCTCCAGGCCCCGCCCGGAAGCGAGTTGTCGGCCCCGCGCCAGCGGGGGTGTTCCGCGCGCCACCGCCGGTACACGAGTTGTCCATCCGTCGGCCCCGCGCCAGCGGGGGTGTTCCGAGGCCGGTTGAGGTGATGTTCTGGGTGATGTGGTCGGCCCCGCGCCAGCGGGGGTGTTCCTGCTTGCTCGGCTACTTGCGGGGTCCGCGGGTCGTCGGCCCCGCGCCAGCGGGGGTGTTCCTCATCACAAGCCCGATGCCTACCAAAACGTAGCGTCGGCCCCGCGCATGCGGGGGTGTTCCGGGGCGGGACGCGGGTGCCTGGGAGCGTGGTGAAGCTGCCGCGGAAGTCCGCGAGCTTGGCAACCCGCTCCTCCACCTTGCTCTCGGCCGCAACGATCCAGACACGCGCGAAACTCAGCTCCGGATCGCCCACGGCTGGCGATCGGGCGGTGCCGACGCACTCGGCGAAGAGGTCGCGAAACAGTTCGAGTTCGAACTGCATTCTGTCCTCGCGGACTGGAGTCGGCACAGTCTGGGTCCTCCCGGCGGCGACAGATCAGGGTGGGGCCGACCCGTGTCGGATTGGCCTCGCCTTATGGACGGATTTACGCCGCCAGGCGTTACATGGCTCAGCCGATCTCGTCGGGGCTCAGCTCGTTGACCCATAGCTGGGCTGAGGCAAGATCGGGTGCCGTCCCGGCCGGAGTAAAGGTGAAGCCGTCCCACTCTTCCAGCGCGCGTGGTGTGTCCGGTCGGATGTGTCCGGCGCCGCCATAGAGGGGCCGGTGGCGGCGGTAGACGTCCAGCGGTGGGCGGCGCCGCTTGTCGTACATGGCCAGTGGGTTGATGGCGTCAAGCCGCGGGGCGGCGCGGGACGGCTGGTTCGGAGGGCCGGGTCGGCGGTGCTTGCCCATGCGTTCGATTGTCTCAGGCAGCGATCGTGGCTGGACGACTGGCGGCAAGGTCCCTGGCTCTGTCTCGTACGTCGTCAACCGCGGCAGTCTCGTACGTGCGGGCGGCGTGAAGCAGGGTGTTGAGCCGGGATGTGATGAGCGTTGAGTCGATGCGGGCTGCGCTGTCGAATGCCTCATGGGCTGCTGCGGCGGCGCGCTCCGGCTCGCCCTCATCGAACAGCTCGGCGGCGAACCCGACACAGTCCATGGCCTTCACCCGGTCAAAGCCGGGCCGGTGGAGGCGGAGAGCGTCCTCGAAGTGGATGCTCGCCGTCCTGCGGCCCCGGTGGAGCGCGGCGAGGTCGCGCGCGGAGACCGCGCGGGCGCCGGCGTGCTCGGCGGCGTCAAAATAGTCCACCCACGCGGGAACGTCATCTCCGAGCCCGTCCGCCAGAAGGGCGCCGGCCTCGTCCAGGTGCCTGTCAGCCTCGTGGGCGCTACCGAGGGCAGCGTGGACGCGGCCGGTCTGCGAGGCCACCAGCGCGCGGATCGCGGGCCGTGTCGCCTTCCTAGCGGCGATACCGAGGAGCCCGAGGGCATCTTGCGGCCGCCCGAAATAGATCATCTGGTGCGACATGCGGGTGACGATCTCGACTCCGCGGTCGCGCTGTCCGGCCTCGCTGGCGGAGTAGATGCCGTAGCTCCAGTACCGCTGCGCTGCCGGATACCGGCCGCTGTCGTGGCTGACCCACCCGGCCAGGGCCGCCAGGTCGGCGGTCGCGGAGAAGACCCGGGTCTTGAGGCTCGGCGGTACGCCGTTTTCAATGCGCCGGGCGACTTCGGCGAGCTGGGCGACGATCGCAGATCGGTACAGGCCGCCTCCTTTGGAGGCGTCGGCCGCGATGAAGAAGGTGGCGACCTCTTCCAGCGCGGGCTCGCGGAGGTGGTGCACCTGGTGGACGTCGTCAGCGGCTCCGCCGCGACCCTCAGTCCCGGCGAGGGCGGCTGGGCCGTACGCGAAGGCGGGCCGGTGAAGCTGTGGGAGCGGATCGAGCGCGTTTTGGACGCCTATGACGCAGCAGGTCAGCCAGGGCCGGAGAGCTTCACTCTGCACGTCCACGCCGACGGGCAACATCTGCGGCACCCGCAGATGCCCAGCCTGCCGCTTCCCAGGCCCTGACGGCTCCGGGCCGGGTCCACAGTGTGGCGACACGGGCCGGGTCCGAACCGCCTCAGCGGGTCGAGGTCCGGGATGTTCGCCTTGGGTATGTGGATCTTCTTATTCTCCGAGTGCCGGTTGATCGACCGCCGGGTCTGCCGACGAGAGTTGGTAGCACTGTCGAGAAAATCCGGATCGTGTGCGCGTGTGGCATTCAGGAGCAGGCTCATCTCCCGGCCGGTACCGTATGACAGGAATCCGGCCGAACGTCACGGCTGGCCATACCGAAGTTCCTGCCCTTGGCGGCAGTCGACTGCAAAACTTGCACGATGATCTCCGGGGTGGTCCGGTTATCTTTCTGCCTTTCCTTGTTGAATATACCGTCGACGGTGATCAATGGAGTCGCATCTTTTGATCCGATACGGCATGCGAAACCTTCTGCATTCACAGCGGAATGTTGTCCACGACATCTGCACGAGTCCGGGCCGGTCCGGGGAGGGCAGTCAGCCCCGCGGCACGTCGTCCGCGGTCCCGTCGATCGCGGGCCCGGTCCCGGCTGGGAGGTTGGCCACGATCAGGTCCATGGCCTCTTCGATCGTGTCGGGCGTCCCGAGGGTGGCGCCATCACTTGCACGACGCACCAAGTACCCCTCCCCCATCAGGTAGATCGTTCCCACATCCTCAAGCCAGGGAAAGCGAATGCACCGACTGAAGGAGAGGGCGCCGTGACTGACGAGTGGATACAACTGCCGGAGTTCAAGGCGAGCGTAAGCGGCCCTGGGAATTTCGGCGCTGATCTGGCGATCAGTCATCCCGAGCACCAGTTCCCACTGCTCGTCCACCGTGTCAGCAGTCAACATGTTCCACCAAATCCTTCTTCATACGAGCCGTTACGCATGCGCCCGACAGCATACGTGGTCAGTCCGCCGTCGACTTGGGGCCGAACTTGCCCAGGTGCGGAATATCGGGCCGCGGCACCTTGATTTCCTGATTCTCCGAGTACCAGCGGATCGAGTCCCAGGAACGGCCCCGCGCCTCCTCCTCGGTATCGCCAAGGGCTATACCCCCTTCATATTCCCGTACGGCCCTGGCGATGACACTCATCTCCCATGCCGTCCCGCTACCAGAACCCGGCCAGTTGTTGAGACCGAAATTCTCCCCCTTCTCCACCGCCTTGACGAAGGCTTCAACAATCGTCTCGGGAGTGTTCCAGTTCCCCAGCACGTCCTTGCCGTCCCTCGTAATGGGCATACCGTCGAGAGTCACAGAAAGCGTCGTTCCATTGCGGTCGTACACCGCTTCCCCAACGTTGAGCATCCAATGCGGATTCCCACTCCCGAGGGATGAGAATTCGGGGCCGTTGTACGTATGGGCTCCCGGGTCTCCATTCCTCCGCAGATGATCAGCCAGGCCGTCCGACCCGGCGTTCGGGCCCAGATCCACACCCAGCACCACACTGTGCCGTCCCCCCTTGTCTCTGGTGGGACAGCCCGTACCCGGCTCTGCCGCCAGCCCCAGCGGGTCGATCTCCCCCGTCGGATTCCCCACATACGCATAAGCGTTCGGCGACGGCAGGAGCCCCAGCGGGTCCGGTGTCAGATAGTGGCCCGACGCCGGGTCGTAGTGGCGGTGGCGGTTGTAGTGGAGGCCCGTCTCCGGGTCGAAGTACTGGCCCGGGAAGCGCAGCGGGGTGTACGCCGTCGCGCCCGGGTGCCAGCCCGTCGTACCCCAGAGCGTGGTGCGGGCGCGCCAGGCCACATCGCCCTGCTCGTCGACGAGTTCGCGCGGCGCGCCCACCAGATCGGTGACGACGGCGAAGAACCGGTGGTCGATCTCCTCCTGGGGCGCGTCGGCGCGCAGGCGGCGTTCGGTCTGGGAGACCGGGTGGAGGCCGTCGTGGTCCCAGGTGAGGACGGTGGTGATGCCGGGGCTGCTCGTGGAGCCGGAGGCTTCCTCGCACAGGACGTCACCGTCCCAGGTGAAGTCCGTGCGCTCCACCGCGTGGTCGCCTTCGGCGGCGAGGCGTTCCTTGGCGATACGGCGGCCGTGGGGGTCGTAGGTGTAGCGCCAGCGGGTGCCGTCGGGGGTGGTGACCTGGGTGAGGCGGTCTTCGGCGTCCCACGTGTAGTGCCAGTTGTCGGGTTTGCGGGAGAGGCGGGTACGGCGGCGGCGGACGACCCGGCCCTGGGTGTCGTACTCGTAGCGGATCGTGCCGGCGCGGTTGATCCGGGTGCCGGCGTACCCGCGGGGCCCGTTGGTGTCGGGCGCGGCCGGGGTGCGGGCTTCGGTCTGGTTGCCGAGGTCGTCGTAGGCGTACCGCTCGGTCCAGCCCTCGGCGGTGACGGCGGTGACCCGGCCGGTGGGGGTGAGGGCGTACGCGCGGTCTCCGTCGAGGAGGTCGGTGACGGCGGTGAGGGCGCCGTCCTCGCGGTAGGTATAGGCGCGGCGCTGGACGGTCCGGTCGGCTTCCGGGCCGGTGCGGACGTGCTGGGCGGTGAGGCGGCCGAGGCCGTCGTAGCTCTGGTCGACGGTGAGGCGGTCTCCGTGGCGGCGGGTGCTGCGGCGGCCTGCGGGGTCGAAGCCGAAGACGATCCGGTGGCCGGAGGCGTCGAGTTCGGCGGTGCCGCCGGGGTAGGTCCAGTCGCTGGTGGCGCCGCTGGGCGTGGTGCGGTGGACGCGGCGGCCCCCGGCGTCGTAGTGGAAGGTCAGCTCCCGGCCGTTGCAGAGTTCGCGGAGGAGTCTGCGGCCGGTCGTGTCGTAGGTGTACTGGAGGTCGAAGCCGGGTCCGGTGGCATGGGTGAGGAGTCCGCGGGCGTCGTACCCGAAGCGGGTGACGGCGCCTTCGACGTCCTTGGTGATCAGCCGGCCGGTCCGGTCGCGTTCGTAGCGGACGGTCTGCCCGGCGCCGTTGGTGCGGCTGGTGAGGCGGCCCGTGGCGTCGTGGGTGTAGGCGAGGGTGCGGCCGTCGAAGTCGGTTTCGGCGGTGAGGCGGCCCGCCGGGTCGTAGCCGTAGGTCCAGCTCATTCCGCGGGCGTTGGTGACGCGGGTGAGGCGGAGTTCGGTGTCGTAGCCGAAGGTGTGGCGGTCGCCGTCCGGGCCGGTACGGGTCTTGAGCAGGTCGAAGTGGGTGTAGGTGAAGTAGGTGGTGCCGCCGAGGGCGTCGGTGTGGCTGAGGCAGTTGCCTTCGCCGTCGTAGGTCCAGGACTGTTCGGTGCCGTCCGGTTCGGTGCGGCGGGCGGGCAGGCCTTCGACGGTCCATTCGAGGACGGTCGTACCGCCGTCGGGGCCGGTGATGCGGACGGGGCGGCCGAAGGGGTCGCGTTCGTAGCGGGTGACCGTGCCGCCGGGGCCGCGGACGGCCTCGGGCAGTCCGGCGGCGTC
Organism: Streptomyces sp. NPDC094448; assembly: GCF_044763775.1. Taxonomy (NCBI): domain Bacteria; kingdom Bacillati; phylum Actinomycetota; class Actinomycetes; order Kitasatosporales; family Streptomycetaceae; genus Streptomyces; species Streptomyces sp. NPDC094448. The sequence goes on from NZ_JBIWGU010000007.1 coordinate 297,685, forward strand.
GTGGCGGACGCGGTCGAGGGTGCCGAGGCTGTCGTCGAGTGCGGTGAGCCGGCCGTGGGCGTCGTGACCGGTGCGGGTGGTGGTGCCGTCGGGGTGGGTGAAGACAGTGGGGTTGCCGGAGGCGTCGTACTCCTGCCGCCAGACCGCTCCTTCGCCGTCGGTGACGGAGGTGAGGCGGCCGTGGTCGTCGTAGGTGACGGCGGCGGCGGTGCCGTCCGGGTGGCGTACGGCGACGAGGTTGCCGCGGTCGTCGTGGTCGTACTCGGTGGTGTGTCCGAGGCGGTCGGTACGGCTGACGACCCGGTCCCCCGGGCCGTAGGAGCGGAGTTCGGTGTGGCCGAGGGCGTCGGTCTCGGCGACGACGCGGAGGCGGTCGTCGAAGCGGAACACCTTGGTGGCGCCGGTGGAGTCGGTGTAGCTGGTGGTCCGGCCCGCGGTGTCGTAGGCGAAGACGCCGGAGAGGTGTCCGTCGGGGCCGACCGTGCGCATGACGCGGCCCGCGGTGTCGTAGACGTAGTGGAACGTGGACTCGTTGCGGTCGGTCCAGGAGATGATGCGGGCTTCGGTGTCGTAGGTGAAGCGGAGGGGGAGGTTCGAGGAGTTGGTGACGGCGTCGAGGTTGCCGTCGCCGTCGTAGCCGTACGACATGACGGTGACGGGCCCGTCGGGGGTGCGCAGGGCGATGCGGTCGACGCGGGCGTCGCGGACGGTGACGGCGATGCGGTAGCCGCCGTCGTGGACGATGCGGTCGGGGGCGCCGTCGGGGCCGCGGTGGAAGGTGACGCCGTTGCCGTGCCGGTCCTCGATCCGGGTGAGCCAGAAGGCGGTCGAGGGGTGGTAGGGGCTGCCGGTGAAGGTGCGGACGAGTCCGGTGCGGGGATCGGTGACGGTGTACGCGGTCTCCGCGCCCGACTCGTCGGTGCCGCCGTGCGTCAGCGCCAGCCGGTCGCCTTCGAGGGGCAGGACCCCGGTCGGGTCGCCGGGCGCCGGGAGGGCGGGGTAGATCAGGACGGTGCCGTCCTCGCGGGCCCACAGGGCGCCCAGCCCGCGGCTGTCGAACTCGATGCGCTCGTCCAGGGTGGAGGCCCAGCTGCGGCCGAACCAGTGCCCGTGGTGGTAGCCGGAGAGATGGACGCGGCGCAGGACGAGCGGGAGGGTGCCGGGGAGGGTGAGGTCGGTCTGCGGCAGCAGCATCTGCCCGGAGGCGACGTCCACCGGGTCGCCCTCGCACTCCCGCAGCTCGGGCGGAATGCTGTTGCCGCGCGGATCGGACTTGGCACCGTCGAGTGACGCGGGCTGGGTACGGGTGTCGGCGGGGCCCTTGCGGGTGTTGCCGGACCCGGGCGGGGTGGTGCCGGATATGTCGCCGCCGTCGCCCTGGACCTTGCGGCCCTTGTTGACGCTGTCCCGGGTATCGACGTCGACGCCCTTGTTGATCCGCGAAATCCGGCGGACGTTCTCCGGGAGGGTCGTGCCGAGGTGGTTGCCCATGGTGGAGGTGGCCTTGGTGAGGGCCTCCATCGCCTTGTCGACGACGGGGTCGAGCGCCTGGGCGATATCGTCGCGGCCCCGGGTGCGGCCGTGGTGGGAGCGGGCCTTGTCGAGGCGGGACGTGGTGCGGCCGTTGACGCGGACGCTGACCAGGTTGAGGTCGTTGCCCGCGCGTTCGTGCTCCGCGTGGTCGACCTTCCCCCGATCGCCGCCGCGGCCGCCCCCACCCGCGGAGTTCAGGTTGAGGGAGTCCTTCCCCGCCTGCGCGGTCTGCTCCGGGCTGACGCCGTCCTGGAGGCCGAGCGCGGCGGATCCGGCCTGGACGACGAGGTCGGCGGCCATCGACTCCAGCGCGGCGACCGCCGGTGCGGTCATGGCGCCGACGATGTAGCTCACGACCTCGTTCATGCACTCCTTGATGGCCTTGCGGACCAGCTGCTGGCAGGCGGCGATCGCGCCCGCGCCGAGGAGTCCGGAGAGGCCGCCGGTCACCGGGATGAGGGCCATGGAGATACCGGCCTTGGCGGCGAGCGCGCCGAGGTGGCCGATGGCCACGTACTTCATCGCCTCGATGGCAGTGGCGGCCTTCTCCAACGCTTCCGCGATCAGCCCGGCCGCCGTCGCCAGGTCCTTGAGGTGCTTGCCCTTGACCTTGTCCCAGTGCTGGTTGAGGGCGGTCATCGCCTCGCCCTCGCCGGACGAGAGCAGCCGCTGGACGTGCCGGTTGGCGATCTGGCCGTCGTCGAGGATGTCCTCCTGGAAGGACCGCAGACTGGCCGCCATATCGCGGTAGGCGTCCTCGTCCACGTTCGGCCAGTTGACGCCGATCAGGTCGAGCAGGGTATCCGCCCAGTCCGGCACGGTTACTGCCATAGCGTCAAGCCCCCGTTTGAGTGAACATCAGCCCTTCACTCTTACCACGGTGTTCGCGGCCGCCGGGTTCCTCACCGGACGGTGGAGAGCGGCCCGCACCGGCCCCCTGGCTGCCGTGTCGAGGCCGGTCGCAGCGGCCCGGACCGGAACCGGACCGGAACCGGACCGGAACCGGATCGGACCGGAAGCGGACCGGAACCGAACCGGAAGCGGACCGAAAAAAAATCTGCCGAAGTCGCGTAATAGTCCGGCGTCCGGCCGCTCTCCCTTGCGTGGGCCCGTTTCGGGGCCCGTGACGACGAGGAGAAGAAGCCCATGCACTCCACGGTGGAACGCGAACTGGAACTGCGGCTGGTGCTGTCGGCGGAGCGGAGCATTCCGGTGCCCGCGAAGCTGGCGTACCGCACCGACGACCCCTTTGCCGTGCACATCACCTTCCACATCGGCTCCGAGTCCCCGGTCCACTGGACCTTCGCCCGCGAGCTGCTGGTGGAGGGGGTGTTCCGGCCGTGCGGCCACGGAGACGTACGGATCTGGCCGACCAAGGTGGACGGCAGGAACGTGGTGCTGATGGCCCTCAGCTCCCCCGACGGCGACGCCCTGCTGGAGGCACCGTCCTCGGTGGTGTCGTCCTGGCTGGAGCGGACGCTGCGGCTGGTGCCGCCGGGCTCCGAGGCCGGGATGCTCGACATCGACGACGGTATCGCCGGGCTGCTGGCGCACCACTCGGCGGACGGCCGGGGCCGGTGCTCCCGCCCGGAGACCGGCGAGACGGAGGACGGCGATGCCTGAGAGAGGTTCCGTGGACGGCCGGGCACCGGAGGCGGACCGCTGGGGACCGCCCCGGTCGGCGCCCGGTTCAGCCGGCGGCGGCCTCGGTGGGCGGGGTGAGGAACTCCAGCGCGTGCCCGTCGGGGTCGTCGACGTAGAAACCGCGACTGCCGTGGAGGAGGTAGGTCGCCCCGGGCTGGGTGTGGTACGGATCGGCCCAGTACGGCAGCCCGCGCTCGACGACCTTGGCGAGGATCCGCTCGAACAGGTCGTCCGGGACCCGGAAGGCCAGATGCTGGGAGACGATGGCGCCCTCGCGGTCCAGATAGTCGAGCGTGAGCCCGTCGTCGAGGGTCAGTGCGGCGAACGGGCCGTTGGTGTACGGCGGCTCCGCCGCTTCGATCAGTTCGGCCAGGAAGCGGGCGCCCCCGAAGCGGTCGCTGCTGTGGACGATGGTGTGGTCCAGTTGTGCGGACACGGGTCCTCCTCAGTCGTACTCCGGTCGGGTCAATTACCGCTGTCCCAGGGATGGTCGAGCCCGGCGGCAGCCGTCTTCCCCACCCTAGGAGCGGGAGGCGGGGCGGGGCCATCGGGCCTTGGTCGTAGGGCGCGGGACCCGGCAGACGCCGGTGCCGGGCCAGGGGCTCGGACAGGGGCTCGGACAGGGGCCCGGGCCGGGGACCTAGGTCGCCGGGACCGGTCGGCGGGACCGGTGTTCGGTGGGGCTGATGCCGCGGAGCCGTTTGAAGGCGACACTCAGGGCGAAGGCGTTGGCGTAGCCGACGCGGCGGGCGATCGTGTCGACCGTGTCGTCGGTGCCGAGCAGCAGATCGGCCGCCGTGCCGACCCGCCACGCCGCCAGATACGTCATGGGCGGCTCCCCGACCTGTTCGGTGAAGTGCCGGGCGAGCGCGGCGCGCGACACTCCGGTACGGAGGGCGAGGGAGGCGACGGTCCAGCGGTGGGCCGGGGCGTCGTGCATCAGCTGGAGGGCCGGGCCCGCCACCGGGTGCTCCCAGGCCCGGTACCACGGCGGGGCCTGCGCACCGGGGCGGTCGAACCAGGCGCGCAGGGCGGCCAGCAGCATCAGGTCCAGCAGCCGGTCGAGCATCGTACGGCGGCCGGGCCGCGGACTCCCGATCTCGGCCGCGGCCAGATCGAACAGGGGGCGGTCGAAGTCGGTGCCGGGGACGACGAGGATCTCGGGGAGCGCCCGCAGCAGCCGGTCGCTGATGCTGCCCGGGGCGTCGTACGCGCCGCTGAGCAGGACGGCGTCACTGGGCGGAACTCCGTCGCCGAACGGGACACCATCGCCGAACGGAACGCCGTTGTCGTACGGGACACCATCACCGAACGGGACACCGTCGTCGCACGGGGCGTCCCCGGGCGGGGCTTCGGTGCCGGGCACGGCTTCGGTGCCGCAGGGCGGTACGGAAGGGCGCGGCGGGCGGCCCGCCGCGGTTTCGCGAGGATCGCGGGGGTCCTCGTGAGATGCCGGTACGGCGGCTTCCGCCGTCCGGGCACGGCCCGTACCGACCAGGATCTCCACACCGTCGCCCCCGGCCGGCGGCGGGCAGTAGGCGGCGCCCGTGATCAGCGTGCGCGGCCCCGCCCCGGGGTCGTCGGCCACGGTGTACGCGGCCCGGCCCCTGACCACCGCGACATCGCCCGCCGCCAGGGGCACCGGCTCCCCCGCGTCCGGCACGATCCACCCCGTACCGCGCACCAGGGCGACCAGGGTCAGCGGGGCGCCTCCGGCGAACCGCAGCGACCACGGGCCGTCGACGCAGGCGCAGCGGAACACGGCACCACGGGCCCGCACGCCGTCCATCAGCTCGGCCAGGACGTCCGCGCCGGCGGCATCCGTACGGACAGCACCGGCGGAGGTCCTGCCGTCGGGACCGACCCCGCCGATGGCCGTCCCCTTCGTGGTCGCGCCGCTCCCCGCATCCATGAACTCAGCGTAAGACGATGGGATATGGAACGAAGAGCCTGAGCAATGGTTCGTCTTCGCCACCGCCGATTGACTGGAGGCATGGCAGAGCAGAGGCAGCACCAGCAGCAGCACATCCTCGTCCTCGGGGGCACGGGCACCACCGGACGCCGGGTCGCCGCCCGGCTCCGGGCCCTCGGGCACACCGTCCGGATCGGCTCCCGCACCGGTGAGCCGGTCCGGTTCGACTGGACCGACCCGGCGACCTGGGACCCGGCGCTGGAGGGCGTCGACGCGGTCTACGTCGTACCGCACGAGGGCGCCCGGCTGACCCGGCCCTTCCTCGCCCTCGCCGAGCGGGCCGGTGTCCGGCGGGCCGTCCTGCTCTCGGGTCGCGGGGTCGACGTCGATAGCTATATGGCCGACGGCAATCCGTCGGCGATCACCCATATCGACGGGGACGCGGCGATCCGGGAGACCGGTCTGGAGTGGACGGTGGTCCGGCCGAGCTGGTTCGCGCAGAACTTCAGCGAGGGCCTCTTCGCCGACTCGGTCCGCGGCGGTGAACTGGCACTGGCCGCCGCGGACGGGCTGGTCCCGTTTGTGGACGCCGAGGACATCGCGGATGTAGTCGTCGCCGCGCTGACCGAGGACGGGCACCACGGCCGTACCTACGAGCTGTCGGGCCCGCGCCTGCTGACGTTCGCCGAGGCCGCGGGGGCCATCTCGGCCGCTTCGGGCCGGCCGCTGCGCTATGTGCCGCTGGCACCGGAGGAGTTCACGGCCGGGCTGGTCGCCGCCGGGATGCCGGAGGAGGACGCGGGCTGGTTCGCGGACCTGCTCTCGCCGATCCGGCGGGGTATCGAGGCGCAGCTGTCGGAGGGGGTGCGTGAGGCGCTGGGCCGAGAGCCGCGCGACTTCACGGCCTTTGTTGCGGACGCGGCGGAGGCGGGCGCCTGGAAGTGAGCTGGCGCCTGGAGGTGAACGGAGGCGGGACGCGATGAGGTGCGGCAGGGGGGGTCCGGGGGGAGTAGGCGTGGGGGCCGTACTCCAGCACCCCGCGCCCCCGGCTCCGTACCGAACCGGCCCTGCCGGAACCTCTTAGAACAGCTTGCCCGGGTTCAGGATCCCCAGCGGGTCGAAGGTCCGTTTGATCCCCCGCTGCAACTCCACACCCACCGGTCCCAGTTCCCGCGCCAGCCACTCCTTCTTCAGCACCCCGACGCCGTGTTCGCCGGTGATCGTGCCGCCCAGCTCCAGGCCCAGGGCCATGATCGCGTCGAAGGATTCGCGGGCCCGCCGGGACTCGTCGGGGTCGTGGTGGTCGAAGCAGACAACGGGGTGGGTGTTGCCGTCGCCCGCGTGCGCGCAGACGCCGATCGTCAGTCCGTACTTCCCGGCGATCGCGGCCGTACCCTCCAGCATCGCGCCCAGCGCCGAACGCGGTACGCAGACGTCGTCGATCATCGTGGCGGGTTTCAGCGTCTCCAGCGCGGGCAGCGCCGTCCGCCGTGCCTGGAGGAGGAGTTCGGACTCGGCGGCGGTGTCCGCGGGGACGACCTCCGTGGCCCCGGCGGCCGTGCACAGCTCACCGACCGCGGCCAGGTCCCCGGCGGCGTGCGGGGTGTCGAAACCGGCCAGGAGCAGGGCTTCGGTGGTCTCGGGCAGCCCCATCCGGCCCAGCGCGTTGACCGCCCGGACCGTCGTCCGGTCCATCAGCTCCAGCAGGGACGGGGTGTGCCCGCTCTCCATGATCGCGCAGATCGCCGCGCAGGCGGCGGCCGCGCTGGGGAACTCGGCGGCGAGGACCAGCTGCTCCGGCGGCCGCGGCTTCAGCGCCAGCACCGCCTTGACCACGACTCCCAGGCTGCCTTCGGAGCCGACGAAGAGCCGGGTGAGGTCGTATCCCGCGACGCCCTTGGCGGTACGGCGGCCGGTGGTCAGCAGCCGTCCGTCGGCGAGGACGACGTCGAGCCCGAGGACGTACTCCGCGGTCACCCCGTACTTGACGCAGCACAGCCCGCCGGACGCGGTGCCGATGTTCCCGCCGATCGTGCACGACTCCCAGCTCGACGGATCGGGCGGATAGCTCAGCCCGTGCCGGGCCACCGCGCGCGACAGATCGGCGTTGATCACACCCGGTTCGACGACGGCGATCCGGTCGACCGGGCTGATCTCCAGGATCCGGTCCATTTTGACCAGGGAGAGCACGATGCAGCCGTCGGAGGCGTTGGCCGCGCCCGACAGGCCGGTGCGGGCGCCCTGCGGGACGACGGGCACCCGCAGCTCGGTCGCCGTCCGCAGCACATGCTGGACCTGCTCGACGGTGCGCGGCAGGACGACGACGGCGGGGGTGCCCGCCTCGCAGAAGCTCGCCATGTCCCGTCCGTACGAGACCGTGACGTCGGGGTCGGTGATCAGGGCTTCGGCGGGGAGCCCCGCCCGGAGCCGGTCCAGGAGACCGTCGGAGCGGCCGGGGGGCGGACCGTCGCGGAGATCGTCGTCATGATCCATGGGTCCAGCGTCGCACCGACCGCCATCGGTGTGAACCCGTGCTTGCGCCCCTTGGCGGATCGTCGTACCGGACGGTCGGCGGACGCAGAGTGAGGGACATGAGGAGAGTGAGCGCAGGAGCAGACGGGGTGCCCGGCGGCCCGGAAGGCGCGGAAGGCGCAGGGGGTCCCTGGGGCACAGGGGGCACAGGGGGTCCGGGAGGCCCGCCGGACCCGGGCCCCTTCGGCAGCCGCTCCGGAGGCTACGGGTACGCCTCCGGCCACGACGGTTCCGATTCCGATTCCGGCTCCGGCTCCGGCTCCGGCTCCGATTTCGGCTCCGGTTCCGGCTCCGGTTCCGGCTCCGGTTCCGGCTCCGGTTCCGGTTCCGGCTCCGGCGGGCTGCTCGCCACCGAGTCCGCGAAGAACGCCGCCGTCGCCGCGCTCGTCGCCGTCACCCTGCTCACCGGGATCGTGCTCGCGATCCCCGGCTCCCCGCCGAAGGGCCCGCCCCCGCTGCCCGGCCCGCTCGCCCGGGCGCAGTCGGCGGCGCAGGCGGGCGCCCCGGCCTCCCCGGCCGAGCTGAACGCGCTGATCGCGGACCGGGAGACGTGGCTGCGGACGCATCCGCGCGACGAGGAGTCCTGGGCGACGCTCGGGACCGCCTACACGGAACGGGCCGTACGGCGCGCCGACTGGGCGGCGTACGCCAAGGCGGAGACGGCGCTGAAACGGTCCCTCACCGTCCGGTCCGGCGAGCGCGGCAATACGGAGGCGCTGCTCGGGATGGCCGGTCTCGCCAACGCCCGCGGCGACTACGCGGCGGCCCGCGACTACGCGGTCCTGGCCCGCAAGCAGAAGCCGCGCCGCTGGACGGTGCACCGGGCGCTGGTCGACGCGTACAGCGGACTCGGGGCGAAGAAGGCCGTGCAGAAGTCGCTGGATTCGGTGCAGAACCTCTACGGCGGTTCGCAGGCGCGGGCCCTCGCCGCCCGGGTCTACCGCGAGCTGGGCTGGCGCGAGGACGCGACGGCGAACGCCTACGACGCCGTGGGAGCGGCACAGAGCGCCGCGGAGAAGGGGGTGGCGCTGTGGCGGGTCGGGGAGCTGGCCTGGGAGCGCGGGGACCACAAGGAGGCGGTGACGAGCCTGGACTCGGCGCTGCGGCTGGCCCCGGACCAGCATCAGGCGCTGGCGGCCAGGGCCCGTGTCCTGACCGCGCTGGGCCGTACGGACGAGGCGGTACGGGACTGGCAGGCCGCGCTGGCGAAGGCGCCGCTGCCGCAGTACGCGCTGGAGGCGGGCGAACTGTACGAGTCGCTGGGGCGGGACGCGGAGGCGGCGGAGTCGTACGGAAAGGTGCGCACCCTCGCCGACCGGGCGGCGGAGCACGGTGCGAACGAGGGTCTGGCGCTGGCCCGTTACGAGGCGGAGCACGGCGACGCGGGTGACGCGGCGGTGGCGGCGAAGCGGCTGCAGGAGGAGTGGGACCGGGGTGTGCGCAGCCCGTGGGCGGCGGACGCGCTCGCCTGGGCGCTGTTCCGGTCGGGCCGGGGGAAGGAGGCCCTGCCGTACGCGATGCGGGCGACGAAGGATGGCGCGCGCAGTGCGATGTTCGCGTACCACCGCGGTGAGCTGGAGCGGTCGCTGGGGATGTACGGGGCGGCCCGCCGCCATCTCGGGGACGCGCTGCGCATCAACCCCGAGTTCTCGCCGCTGCTGGCTCCCGCGGCGCGGTCGGCGCTGACCGCGCTGGGCGATCCCCCGGCGGGCGGCCCCCGGAAGATGACGGGCCGGGAGGGGCAGGGTTCGTACGGTTCACCGGCCCGGACACCGCGCCGTGCGACCGCCGCGCGGTGAGGGGCGTCCGGTCCGGTCGTGAGCGTCAGAGCTTCGCGTAGACGATCAGGTTGTCCACCGGATGCCCTTGGGCGTCGAACTCGCCGTCGCAGGTGACGAGGCGCAGTTCGGGCGTGGCGGTGGGGCCGTAGACGCGCTGGGTGGGGAAGGCGGTCTTCCGTACGGTCTCGGTCGCGGTGACCGTGAAGGTGAGGTTCTTGCCGCGGGCGTCGCGGACCGTGACCTTCGCGCCCTTGCCGAGTTTCTTCAGATTCTTGAAGACGGCGGGGCCGTACCTGGTGTCGTTGTGGCCGATGATCACGGCGGCGCCCTTCCGGCCCGGGATCGCGCCGCCCGTGTACCAGCCCGCGGTCATCCCCTGCTCGGGGGCCGGCACCTCGACCGTCTGATCGCGGTTGAGGCCGAGGCGCAGCAGCTTGCTGCTGACCTTGATGGCGGGGATGGTGACCTGGACGGGGTCGGCGGCCGAGGTCCCGGAGAGCGGGGCGGACGGCGGCGCGGGGTCCTTCGCGGCTCCGGCTCCGGCTCCGGCTCCGGTCCCGGTTCCGGTCGGGGATCCGGCCTCGGATCCGGCCTCGGATCCGGCCTCGGTGGAGCAGCCCGTCACCGCGAGGGCGAGGGCCAGACCGACGGCGTACCAGGCCGGCAGGCGACGACGACGCATGAGGAAGCCTTCCGGTAACGCATGTTCAGGGTGGGGTACGGCGGCCGGGCCGGGCCGCGGCGGCGACGGGAGCGGCACCACCGCGGACCGGACCGGTGTACGACTGCTGGTGCTACTGGTGCTACTGGGGCTCAGCGGGCGTCGTGGTGCGCGGTACGGCGCCGGATCACGACGGTGCCCGCGGCGGCCAGGGTGACCGCCGCGGCCGTGGCCCCGACGATCACGGTGGTGGGGTTGCCGCCGCCCTGGACCGTGGTGGGCCGCTCGCCCGCGGCGACGCCGCCGCGCGGCATGGCGACCGCGGCACGGCGCTCGGCGTCGGACGCCAGGACGCAGTAGATGAGGCCGTCCTTGCCGTCGGCGGGCTTCGCCCTCTCCTTGCCCTTCTCCGGCACCGGGGTGCACTTCTGCTTCTCGGCCGGTACGACCTCGATCTTGACCGGGGAGGGGCTGCTGTCGGCGAACGCGCCGCTGCCGGAGACCAGGACGGCACCGAGGGCGGCGGTCGCGACGGCGATGGCACGCAGGGTGCGACGCGAGGACGCAGCTGTCATGGGGTGCTCCATTCGGAGGTTCGGATGGGTACGGTCCCCAGGCTGGCCAAGGCGTATGAAGAACCTGTCAGGGTGTTGTCGCCTCCCGGTCAGCGCCGGGCCCGTACCGCGGCCGTACCGCGGCCGTACCGTCGGATTCCGGCTGTATCCCGGCCGAATCGCAGCCGCATCGCGGCCGAGCCCCTCCGCGTCGCAGCCGCGTCGCAGCCACCGACGGCCCGACGGCCCGGCGGCCCGGCGGCCCGGCGGCCCGGCGGCTCACCGGCCCGGCCCCGCCGCGTCCTCCCGTCCCGCCACCGGCAGTTCCAGGGTGAACACCGACCCCTTCCCCGGGGTGCTGCGGGCCGTCGCCGTACCGCCGTGCGCCTCGGCCAGTTTCCGTACGATCGCCAGGCCGAGCCCGCTGCCGCCGGTCCGCCGGTTGCGGGATTTGTCGGCCCGCCAGAACCGGTCGAAGACATACGGCAGATCCTCGGCCGGGATCCCGCTCCCCGTGTCCTCGACCTCGACGGTCAGCCGGGTCCCGGTGGTGTGCGCCCGCAGGGTGACCGTGCCGCCGTGCGGGGTGTGGCGTACGGCGTTGGAGACCAGGTTCCCGACGGCCTGCCGCAGCCGGACCGGGTCCGCGGTGAGATCGGGCAGCCCGTCGGGGGCGGCGACGGCGAGGCGGACCCCGGCTGTCTCGGCGCGGGGCGCGTGCGCGGTGGCGACCTGGGCGAGCAGTTCCCCGATCCGTACCGGCGCGGGGCTCAGCCGCAGCTCCCCCGCTTCCGCCTGGGCGAGGTCCTGGAGGTCGTCGATGATGTGCTGGAGCTGGACGGCCTCTTCGAGGAGCGACGAGACGAACGCGGGGTCGAGGTCGGCGACACCGTCCTGGGCGCCCTCCAGCCACCCCCGGATGGTGCTCAGCGGGGTCCGCAGCTCATGGGCGACATCGCCGACCATCTCGCGGCGCTGGGTCTCCAGCCGGGCCCGGTGGGCCGCCATATCGTTGAAGGCGGCGGCGAGCCGGCCGATCTCGTTGTCGGAGCGCACGGGGACGGGGGCGGTGGCCTCGCCGTCCTTCATGAGCTGCGCGGCCGAGGTCAGCGCCCGCAGAGGCCGGACCAGGCGGGTCGCGGCCAGCACCGACGCACCGACGGTCAGCGCCAGGACCAGTGCGGCGACGCCCGCGATCCGGGCGGAGTCGTCCGGGGAGAGGTCGAAACCGGGAGCGGTGGGACTGCCGTCGGGGTCGCTGATGTAAAGCTGGGCGGGGGCGGCGACATGGGAGCCGAGCTGGCCCCGGCGGGCGGTTTCGACGCAGTTCTCGACGATGCTGTCGACCTTGTGGGGAGCCAGCTTCATGTCGACGATCTCGATACGGGGCACGCGTGCCTTCTCGGCGGGTCCCGGCTTCGGCTGATAGACGGGGAAGATCGTCGGCTCGATGAGGCCCTTCCCGTCGCCGATGAGGATCCGGGGTTCGCCCTCGGAGCCATGGCTGAGCCAGAGGGGAAGGGGTGGACGCTTGGCCTGCCGCAGACAGTCGTCGGAGAGCTTGTTGAGCGCGGCGACCGCCTTCTCCTCGGTGGCGGTGGGCCGCGCCAGCCGTTCGAGTGAGCACCACTGCCGGTAGCCCTCGGGTTCCAGCCCCGCGATCCGGACGTAGGAACGGCCGCTGGGGGTGGTCATGCGCTCGGCCGTGACGGACAGCTCGCGCAGACACGAGACGGCCTTCTCGGCGAGGCCGCGGAGCGCCTCCCGCTCCTTGCCGGGCAGTTGGAAGGGGCCGACGGCACGCGGGTCGATACTCCCCTTGCCGGCCCTGGCCCCGGCGCCGGCGGTGGTCCGCTCGGTGGCTTCGACGAGCGCGGCGTCCGTGTTCAGCGGGTCGATGAGGGCGGACGACGTCTCGGGCAGCGGGGGCGGGTTCTTCGCGGTGGACGAGTCGGCGATGACGAGTTGGGTACGGCGGTTGACCAGGACGATCCGCCGGTCGTGGGTGGCGGCCAGTGCAGCGACCTTGCCTTCGACCCCGTCCCACTGGGGGCCGGTGGCGGCGTGGCCGAGGAGTTCGCGGTAGATCTGGGCGTCCTTGGCCAGATCGCGGCCCTGTTCGCGTTTGATGGCGCCGGTGGTGGTCTGCGCGGCGAGCCAGGCGGTGGCGGCGACGGAGCAGACGGCGACGAGGGCGGAGACCGCGAGGAGCCGGGCGAGCAGGCTTTTGCGGAGCGGCAGGGGGCGGGCGCGCGGGTCCTGCCGTCCCGGGCGGCTACGACGCACGTCCACCGCCTCCGGTGCCGGTGCCGGTGCCCCTGGCCGTACCGGCCGCGGGGTCGACCAGCTTGTAGCCGACGCCGAAAACGGTCAGCAGCTTCTCGGGCCGCCTGGGCTCGGTCTCGACCTTCTTCCGCAGATTCATGATGTGGACGTCGACGGTCCGGTCGCCGATATAGCGGGTGTAGCCGTGGAGTTCCTGAAGGAGGCGCGGGCGGGTGAAGACCCGGCCCGGTTCGGAGGCCATCGCGGCGAGGATCCGGAACTCCCCCGGTGTGCAGTCGATCCCGCTGCCACTCACCCTGACCTCGTGTTTCTCCGGGTCGACGACCAGGTCTCCGACGGTCAGCAGATGCTCGCCGGCGGGCGGGGCGGTGGTGCCGCGCGGTGCGGTGCGCCGCAGCAGGGTACGGACCCGGGCCATCAGCTCGCGCGGGCTGTAGGGCTTGGTCATGTAGTCGTCGGCGCCGAGGTCGAGTCCGAGCAGCAGATCGTCCTCGGTGGAGCGGGCGGTGAGCATCAGCACGGGCAGTTCGTACGCCTCGGCCCGCAGGATCCGCAGCACGTCCAGGCCGTCGATCCTGGGCATCATCACATCCAGGACGAGCAGGTCGGGGGGCCGGTGCCGGACGGCCTCGACCGCGGTGCGGCCGTCCGCCACCAGGGTGACGGAGTGCCCTTCGCGCAGCAGATAGCGGCGGATCAGCTCGGCCTGTTTGTCGTCGTCCTCGGCGATCATCACATGTGCGCACACGGCACCGATCGTAGACAGGTACGAGAGTCGAACGGGGGTACGGTACGGGGCCGGCGGCCCGTACCGCACCTGGACTCGTCTCTTTCCGGGGCGGTCAGTCTCAGAGGTTGCCGCGGCGCTCCTGCTCGCGCTCGATGGCCTCGAAGAGGGCCTTGAAGTTGCCCTTGCCGAAGCCCATGGAGCCATGGCGTTCGATCATCTCGAAGAAGACCGTCGGCCGGTCCTGGACCGGCTTGGTGAAGATCTGGAGCAGATAGCCGTCCTCGTCGCGGTCGACGAGGATCTTCAGCTCGCGCAGGGTCTCCACGGGGACGCGGGTCTCGCCGGCCCACTCGCCGAGGGTGTCGTAGTACGAGTCGGGGGTGTCGAGGAAGCGGACCCCGGCGGCACGCATGGTACGCACCGTGGCAACGATGTCGTTGGTGGCGAGCGCGATGTGCTGGACTCCGGCGCCGCCGTAGAACTCCAGATACTCGTCGATCTGGGACTTCTTCTTGGCGATCGCGGGCTCGTTGATGGGGAACTTCACCTTGAGCGTGCCGTCGGCGACGACCTTCGACATCAGCGCGGAGTACTCGGTGGCGATGTCGTCGCCGACGAACTCCTTCATATTGGTGAAGCCCATGACCTTGTTGTAGAAGCCGACCCACTCGTTCATCCGGCCGAGTTCGACATTGCCGACGCAGTGGTCGATCGCCTGGAAGGTACGGCGGGCCGGGGGCTCGACGATCGGGTCGGCCGCGACGAAGCCGGGCAGATAGGGGCCGTCGTAGCCGGAGCGGTCGACGAGGGTGTGGCGGGTGCTGCCGTACGTGGCGATGGCGGCGAGGACGACGGTGCCGTGCTCGTCCTTCAGCTCGTACGGCTCGACGAGACCGGTGGCGCCGTGCTCGGTGGCGTAGGCGTAGGCGGCGCGGGCGTCCGGGACCTCGATGGCGAGGTCGACGACGCCGTCGCCGTGGTCGGCGACATGGCCGGCGAGGAAGGCGCCCCACTCCGTGGCCTGCTTGATGACGGAGGTGAAGACGAAGCGGGCGGAGCCGTTCTCCAGGACATAGGCGGCGGTCTCGCGGCTGCCGTTCTCCGGTCCGGAGTAGGCGACCAGCTTCATACCGAAGGCGGTGGAGTAGTAGTGCGCGGCCTGCTTGGCGTTGCCGACGGCGAAGACGACCGCGTCCATTCCCTTCACCGGGAAGGGGTCGGCCTCGCGCGCGGTGGTGGGGTGGTGGTCAGTGGTCTCAGTCATAGTCGCAGGCTCCCCCCGATCCACAAGGTGCGCAATAGTTCGCGGGACCCCTGGGCAATCTGCCCACTGTGGGTCCACGATGGGGGCACTTTCTGTACATGATGACCATCGGGGAGTCCTCGTGGCGATCGATCATCTGGACGGACGGCTCATCGTGCTGCTGGCACGGGAGCCGAGAATCGGCGTACTGGAGGCGTCGCGCAGGCTGGGCGTGGCCCGCGGGACGGTGCAGGCGCGGCTGGACCGGCTCCAGTCGACCGGGGTGATCAGGGGTTTCGGCCCCCAGGTGGATCCGGCGGCGCTGGGCTATCCGGTGACGGCGTTCGCGACCCTGGAGATCAAACAGGGCCAGGGCCCGGACGTACGGGCGCATCTGGCCTCCGTACCGGAGGTGCTGGAGCTGCATACGACGACGGGTGAGGGCGACATGCTCTGCCGGCTGGTGGCGCGGTCGAACGCGGATCTGCAACGGGTGATCGACCGGGTGGTGGGCTTCGGGGGGATCGTGCGGGCGTCGACGGCGATCGTGATGGAGAACCCCGTACCGCTGCGGATCATCCCGCTGGTGGAACAGGCGGCCGACCACTGAACGAGTAAGCCCGGAGTGTGGGTGGTTGGCGGCCGTAGGCGACGACTGACCTGGTCAGTGGGGTGCCGTCGGCCCGGGTGTGCCGGATTGCCGTGGTCGGGGCGAGGATGCGTCGTCCGACGCGGGTCGGCCAGGACGTGCCCGCCCCGGCCTCCGGGACGGCCAAGGGGTGAGGTGCCGATGCCGCCGGACGACGTCCGGGGCCGGCAGCGCCGGGCCGCCGAACCCGCAGGGCGTCGGCGGTCGCTGGGCGGCGGCAGGCTCCGGATCGCCTCCTCGTCCCGCAGACACTTCTCCAGGTCGGCGGGTCCGCTCCGATGCGTCAGGCCGCCGATCGGCTGCGGCTTTCACACCGGCGGGCCAGTGTCCGAAGGGGGCCGGGAGCCGTTCCTGGAGTGGCACTGCACCTGAGGAATGGAAAGTGATGGAATGTCGGACACCGCGAAACGGCTCATCTTCGCCATGCTGGACGCCGACAGGGACGGCGTGATCACGCTCCCCGAGTACCTCGGCCGGGTGGAACGGGCCGCGGCGGCCAGTGGCCGGGACCCCAGCCACCCCCTCGTCACAGCCGCCACGGCGGCACACCGGGAAGTCTTCGAGCAGATGGACGGGAACGCCGACGGCCGCGTCACCTTCGAGGAGTACCGGGCCTGGGCCGGACACGACGCGTTCGAGGAGTCCTGCCGCCCCGCACTCGGCTCGCTGTTCGACCTCGCGGACCTCGACGGCGACGGACGCCTGAGCCGCGACGAGTTCACCCGGCTACGGGCCGCCACCGGGAACAGCGCCGGCGGCGCGGCCGCCGCGTTCACCGCACTCGACGTCCACGGCGGAGGTACCGTCGACCGCGACACCTATCTGGCCGCGATCCACGACTTCCTCACCACCGGCACCTCCCCCATGGCGGACGCCTACCCCGATTCCGCCGAGACCGCCGCCTCCTGATCAGGGTGGTTCCGTCGCAGCCACGGCCAGGGCGGGCGACACAGTTGATCACCGGGGGTCATAAGCCGGGACCCTGCCGGAATCCTGGCCGGCGTCGGACGACGCACCCTCGCCCCGACCACGGCAATCCGGCACAGCGGGGCCACCGGCACCCCACTGACCAGGTCACTCGTCGCCTGCGACCACCGGCCACGCTCCGGGCTTACTCACCCAAGCCCTTGGGTTCGGTCTAGCAGGACGGAACCTTGCCGCCCTTCTCCAGGGCGCGGAGTGCGTCGACGGCGCCGGTCAGCGTCGTGACGGGGATCAGCCTGAGCCCCTTGGGCTGCTCGGCGCGGGCGTCGGAGCATTCGCCCTCGGGCACCAGGAAGACGGTGGCGCCGTCGCGCTTGGCGGCCTGGGTCTTGAGGGAGACGCCGCCGACCTCGCCGACGGTGCCGTCGGGGCTGATCGTGCCCGTACCGGCGATGCTCCGCCCGCCGGTGAGATCGCCGCCCGCGCCGTTGCCGTCGAGCTTGTCGACGATCCCGAGGGAGAACAGCAGACCGGCGCTGGGCCCGCCGATGTCCTCCAGCCGGAGCTTCACCTTCACCTCGGCGGGGTCCTTCTTGAGATAGCGGAGGGCTGCCTTGGCCGCATCATTCTGCGACTCCTCCATGGCCTCCAGGTTGATCTTCTCGACCTGCTGGTCGGACTTCCCGGAGGGGTAGACGGCCTCCCGGGGAAGAACCGCCCGGTCCCCCCTGAACCAGCTGTCGGCGACCTCGTCCACATTGACGTCGGTGGCGGGCCCGGTCGCGTAGATGGTGGTCATGCGCAGCTCACCGGTCGTCTTCCGGACGGGCGCCCCTTCGATGGTGATCACCGGGGTGCCGTCCTGCGCCCCGAGCACATCGGCGGTGGACCCGGGCTGCGCGATCACGAAAGGCAGCGGCGCGAAGGCCGCGGCGACGAGCAGCCCGAGGACGGGCGCGGCGCTGAGGAGGAGGGCGCGGGGGCGAGTGAGGCGGAAGGGCACGGGCCCAATCTATCGGGGCGGCGGAGGGTACGGCGGCGGGCGGGGAGGACGGGGCCGGAGGGGCGGGCGGAGCCGGGGCCGGTCGGGGCGGGTCCGGGAGCATCCGAGCGCACCCCCCGACTCCCCGCGCTCCCCTCCCCTTCCCCTCCTCCCCTCCCCTTTCACTTCACCTCAGCGCGTCGGCGACCTCCCGGGCGGCGTCGACAACGCGGGGCCCCACGCGCTCGGGAATGGAGTCGGAGAGCATGACCACCCCCACGCTGCCCTCTATCCCGGTGACACCGACGAGGGGCGCGGCGGCTCCGCTGGCACCGGCCTCCAGTTCGCCGTGCGTGAGGGTGTAGCCGGGGTTGTCGCCGTTCCCCTGGCGGGCCGCGAGTATGGCTTTCCCGGCGGCGCCCCGGTCGAGGGGGTGGCGGAACCCGGCGCGGTAGGCGACGTGGTAGTCGGTCCAGGTGGGTTCGACGACCGCGACGGCCAGCGCCTCGGCGCCGTCGACGAGGGTGAGGTGGGCGGTGGCGCCGATGTCCTCGGCGAGGGCGCGCAGCGCGGGCATGGCGGCTTCCCGTACGAGCGGATGCACCTGCCGCCCCAGGCGCAGCACGCCCAGCCCGACCCTGGCCCGCCCCCCGAGATCGCGCCGGACGAGCGCGTGCTGCTCCAGCGTGGCGAGCAGCCGGTAGACGACGGTGCGATTGACCCCGAGCCGGGCGGACAGTTCGGTGACGGTCAGCCCGTGGTCGGTATCGGCGAGGAGCTTGAGGACACGTAGTCCCCGGTCGAGCGTCTGGGAGGTCTCCGCGGTCACGAGACCCTCTCCTTCGGAGTGAGTGACGGCGAAGCCCCACGGCTGACGCGGCGCCGTCCCGCCGGCGACGCACCGAGGACCCGCCGGCAGGCCATGGCACACCGGATGGGCTCCGCGGCTTCGCTGCCACGGGGCGCAAGATTGGTGAGCGGGACAGTATCGACCAGGTTCGCTCAGCGGAAGACCTCGTCCAGAATCCGGTCGGGGGTATACCAACGCGGCCCGTTTGATAGCTGTTTGCCGAGGCTTCACCACGGCCCCACGGAGGCTCCCCTTCCGCATCGGCCGGTGCATTTCGGCGGTGAGGGGAGGGGCCGGTCAGTAGGGTCGGGGTGCGGTGGAGCGGCGGGAGGGGTGGAGGCGTATCGGCCCGTACACATTGAGCCGATTTGACGCATTTCGCCGGAGTCGGTGAAGTTGCTTCAAAACGGTGTCGGCGGATGAGAAAGCGACAGGTCAGGAAGTGCGCTCCCCGCGCGTGCGGGGATGGTCCCGTCCTTCCCCTCCAACTTGAAGCTGTTCATCGGCGCTCCCCGCGCGTGCGGGGATGGTCCCGTCTCGGTGGCGACCGCGACGTGCGCCGCCATGCGCTCCCCGCGCGTGCGGGGATGGTCCCGTCCCGGACGCGTAGGTAAACCCCACGGTCTTGCGCTCCCCGCGCGTGCGGGGATGGTCCCATGCTTCAGCGCGGCATCCACATAGCCGGTCTGCGCTCCCCGCGCGTGCGGGGATGGTCCCCCGGACCCTTTACAGGTCGTTCCCGGACCCTTGCGCTCCCCGCGCGTGCGGGGATGGTCCGGGGAGTGGATGCCCGCTGACCTGGACGGAAGGGCGCTCCCCGCGCGTGCGGGGATGGTTCTAGGCTGGACCGGATAGGAGGCTCCATGAAGAAGGAGTGGATCGACCCTCGGTACGCCGAGTTGGTGGCTGCCTGGCGACGCGCACAGCGGTCGACGGGCAACAACTCGCACCAACGACCGATCAAGGGCTTCATCGTTCCCCGGATGTAGCACCCAGCGGCCCCGGCCCATCTTCGGCCAGGGCCGCGGAAGTGGTCCCCGCGCGAGCGGGGGTGTTCCCGCTCATGAGGGACTACTGCCGGACGCGGCCAGGTCGGCCCCGCACGCGCGGGGATGGTCCGGCCATCTGGAACCGGACACCGCCCCGCCCGCGTAGTCATTCCCGTACGACGGCCCCGCCTCCCCGGCCGGCCCACCGGAGCGCCGGCCGTCCGTACCATCGCGGACGGGCAACTGCTTGGGGGGAACATGGGACACAGGAGAAGCGCCACAGGGCACAGCCGTCGGCTCACGCACCGGGCCGCCGTCGTCGGCGCGCTCGTCGGCGCGCTGCTCGTGACCGGGTGCTCCGGCGACAGCGACGGCAGCAGCAACAACAACAACAGCAACAGCAGCACAGGGGCCAAGGGCACCAAGCCCTCGTCGAGCGCACCCGGGGTCGCCGGCAGTGGGGCCGTGCTCGACGACAAGCAGGTCGCGGCCGTCCTGCCGCGGCAGGGCGATCTTCCCGGCTGGGAAGGCCACCAGGGGCACGACCCGACCGTCAACCTCCGCACCCAGGAGTGGCTGCCGGTGAGCTGCGTGAAGCGGAAGGACCCGATCTGCCCGGGCGCGCTCTTCGCGACCAGCACGATGTTCACCCGCCCGGACGCGGGGACCATCACCGTCACCGTGTACGCGTACGACAAGGTCTCGGCCGCCATGGGCGCCGCGGTGCCCATGCTGGACCAGTACGCCGCGGCGAACCTGCTTCCTGACAGCATCCACGACAGTCGGCTGCCCGCAGAGATCGGTGATTCCTCGCGCGCCAAACGCGGCACCAGCAAGCTGCGCTCCCAGGCCTCGGTCACCGTCAGCAGGGTCGGTACCACCCTGCTCATCGTCGAGACCGGCGGGCTCAATGCGAAGATCTACGTCGGGGCGGAGCTGGTGGCTCTCGGCAAGGTGATCGCCGAGCGGTCCCGTCAGGTGCAGAACGGCGAGACCCCCACCGCGAAGCTCAAGGACGGCGTTCTCGACTACCGGAAGCTCGGGGCCTCCTGACGTCCAGCGGCGCCCATTCCCGGGACGGCCGGGGAAACGGGCCCGTACCATGCCCGCTCATGGCGATGTCCGTACATCTGGCGTCCGCTACGGGACGCCCTGGCGCGGGCCGTGGGCCACTGGCCCTCGCCCGGGGTCGCCGGGCTGCTGGTCGGTCTCGCCGGCGATCCGGACCCGGGCGTACGGGAGACGGTGGAGTCCGTCCGCGCGGCACGGTAATCGGCCGACGCCCCCGAACGCCCCCTCCCGGCCGGCCCCCCGGTGCGCCATCCTGGTGGCATGAGTGAGCAGCCGTGCACCTCGTGTGGCGAGACGGGGCTGACCGAGCACGAGCGGCACACCGTCGAACCGGACGAACACGGCCACCACAGACCGGTGGTGCACCGGTGGACCGGGGCGTGCAGCCACTGTTCGGGATCCGGAACCAGCCACCAGCACCCGCAGTAAGGAGCGAAAGTGCGCACGTGGTACCTGTGCCTGGGCTGCGCGGCCCACTACCTGCCCCCCGAGTCGATGACGTACCCCGGTCGTCCCGGGCTCGTCGCGAGCCCGGTCCACTGCGGGCTGGGGCAGTGCCGGGCCGCCGCCCGGGAGATCGTCGCGCGGTCCGGGCTGCCCGCCGCGCTGTTCGAGGCGATGGCCCTCCGGGCGGCTCAGGCCGCGGACGCCGCGGGCGATCCGGCGCGCCCGGTCCGGCGCGCCCGCGGGCGGCGGTCTGCGTCCGGCCCGCGGTCGGCACGGACCAGACTCGGCTGAGGCAAGCCGGGACCTACCAGCCGATGTCCAGGTCCTCGGCCGTCATACCGGTGACCCGCTCCAGGGCCCTGATGTACCCGGCCCGAGGCGTCCTGCTCGTACCGGACTCCCAGCGTTCCACCAGCCGCCGGGAGGCCTTGTTCGGTTCCCCGAGTTCGTCGCCGGCCCGGCGGAGTGCGGCGGCGAAATCGTCCTGGCTCAGGCCCATGTCGATGCGGACGGCTCTCAGCACACGGTTCGGTGTCGGGGCGGTCGTCGTCATGACGCCACGATAGACCGACCGAACATATGGGCGATGCCGGAGCGGGCGAGGCCCTTCACCGCATCCGGGTCGCCCACTCCTGCACCTTTTTGATGCGCTCGCGGATCTGCCCCGCCGTCGCCTCCGCGCTCGGCGGGCCGCCGCACACCCGCCGCAGCTCGGTGTGGATCACGCCGTGCGGCTTCCCGCTCTGGTGGACGTACGCGCTCACCATCGTGTTGAGCTGTTTCCGCAGTTCCAGCAGCTCCTTGTGGGAGACTACCGGCCGCCGCTCGGCGGGCAGCTCCAGCAGGTCCGCCTCGTCGTCGGGCTTCTTGCGGCTGTGGGCGATCTGCCGCGCCTGCCGCTTCTGGAGCAGCATCTGCACCTGGTCCGGCTCCAGCAGGCCGGGGATGCCGAGGTAGTCCTGCTCCTCCTCGCTGCCCGGGTGCGCCTGCATCCCGAACTCGGCGCCGTTGTACATCACCCGGTCGAAGACGGCGTCCGATTCCAGCGCCTCGAACGGGAGCTGGTCCTGCTCTCCTGTGTCCTCGTCCTGCGCCTTGTTCGCCTCGTCCATCTCCTTCTCGGACTCGGCGTACGGATCCTCGTCGCCGTCCTTCTTCGGACGGTCGAGGACGTGGTCGCGCTCCACCTCCATCTCGTTGGCGAAGCCGAGGAGCATGGGGATGGTCGGCAGGAACACGGACGCGGTCTCGCCGCGCCTCCGCGACCGTACGAAACGGCCGACGGCCTGGGCGAAGAACAGCGGGGTCGAGATAGTGGTGGCGTACACGCCGACCGCCAGCCGCGGTACGTCGACGCCCTCCGACACCATCCGGACGGCGACCATCCACCGGTCGGTGCTCTCGCTGTACTCGTCGATCCGCTTGGAGGCGCCCGTGTCGTCGGAGAGGACGACCGTCGCCTTCGTCCCGGTGATCTCACGGATCAGCTTCGCGTACGCCCGCGCCGCGTCCTGGTCGGCGGCGATGACGAGCCCCCCGGCGTCCGGGATGGACTTGCGGACCTCGGTCAGCCGCTGGTCGGCGGCGCGCAGCACGTTCGGCATCCACTCGCCGCGCGGGTCGAGCGCGGTCCGCCAGGCCTGGGAGATCGCGTCCTTGGTCATCGGCTCGCCGAGCTTGGCGGCGACCTCGTCGCCCGCCTTCGTACGCCAGCGCATATTGCCGCTGTACGAGAGGAAGATGACCGGCCGGACGACGCCGTCGCCGAGGGCGTGCCCGTAGCCGTAGGTGTAGTCGGCGGCGGAGCGGCGGATTCCGTCGTTGCCCTCTTCGTAGGTGACGAAGGGGATGGGGTTGGTGTCGGACCGGAAGGGCGTACCGGTCAGGGCGAGCCGCCGGGTCGCCGGGTCGAAGGCCTCCAGACAGGCCTCGCCCCAGGATTTGGAGTCGCCCGCGTGGTGGATCTCGTCCAGGATGACCAGCGTCTTGCGCTGCTCGCAGCGGTTGCGGTGGAGCATGGGGCGGACTCCGACACCCGCGTAGGTCACGGCCACGCCGTGGTACTCCCGGCTCAGCGGACCGGCGCTGTAGTCCGGGTCGAGCTTGATCCCTATCCGCGCGGCCGCGGCCGCCCACTGCTTCTTCAGATGCTCGGTCGGCGCGACGACGGTGATCTGCTGGACCACGTGGTGGTGGAGCAGCCAGGACGCGAGGGTGAGCGCGAAGGTGGTCTTCCCCGCGCCGGGGGTGGCGACCGCGAGGAAGTCCCGCGGCTGCTCCTGTACGTACCGGTCCATCGCCCCCTGCTGCCAGGCTCGCAGCTTGCCCGCGGTGCCCCAGGGGGCGCGGCCGGGGAAGGCGGGGGAAAGGTGGTGGGAGTGGGAGGCGGTAGTAGTCACGGTCTCCGGTGCAGGGGCTCGGTGGGCGGCGGGCGGTCGGTCGCGTACCCCGGAATCCAGCGGTCCGGCACGGTCCCGGGCGGGCCCGTCCGGGCCCCCGGGGCTCGGTATGACAACCGGGCCACCCTACCGGTGCACCCGGACCGCCCCGGGCCGGACGAGGCCGGTGCGGTGCCGGGTGCGACCTACCTCACACGGGGCGGGCCGGGTTCCTGCGGACCGGTACGGGTCACCGGCCGATCAGCCGGACGGATGTGTCGTCGCCGGTCCACCGCGGCCAGGCGAATCCGTCGATGCCGGGCGATCCGTACCGGGCGAAGTGTGCCCAGCTCCGCCGCAGGATCCTGCCCCCGGCCTCGACGCCGGCCCAGTCGGTGCCGCCCAGTACCGGGCTGCCGGCCCAGGCCTCCTCCGTACCCAGCAGGAAGGGCAGCTCGACCCCGTGGACCGCGCCGAAGCCGCCTTCAGCCGGGGCCCAGCCGAACTCGTACAGGAACACCGCTCCCCCGGCGTCGAGGAGCTGCCGCCCGGTCCGGTGCGCCGGTTCGGTGAACAGCGTGCGGGTCAGCTCCGCGACGGCCTCCTCCGGCACCGGGGACGGGGCGCTGACGGCGAACGCCCTGCCCTCGTGGGAGGTGTAGCCGATGACGAGGTCCGGTACCGGCTCGGAGCGGAAGATCCGTTCGTACGCCGCGGGCTCCCCGAGCGGCTCCATCAGCGCGGGCCGGAAGGGCACCGCCCCCGTCCCCGCCGACGGATCGGCGTTCCACTGCGCGGTCCGGGCCTGGGCTTCGAGGATCCGCTCCACCGGGAGGGTCCTCGGATCGCCGCCCCCGGCCGCTTCGGCGAAGCGGGGCCCGGCGGCGAAGGCCTCCTCGCGGGTGGGGAGCGTCGCGAGGGTCGGCGCGCTCTGTGCGATCACCCGCCGGATGAGCCGCCGGCTGCGGGGGACGGACGCGAGCACCAGGGCCGAGCTCGCACCGGCGGACTGGCCGAAGACGGTGATGTTCGCCGGGTCGCCGCCGAACGCGGCGATGTTGTCGGACACCCATTCCAGCGCGAGGATCTGGTCGTACAGGCCGAGGTTGCCGTCACTGACCCCTTCGTGGGCCAGAAAGCCCAGCGCGCCCAGCCGGTAGTTGACCGACACCACGACGACGTCGCCGTCGGCGGCGAGCCGCCCGCCGTCGGACATGGGGAGGGTGCCGCCACCGGTGAGATAGCCGCCGCCGTGGACCCAGACCATCACCGGGCGGGTCCCGGTGAGATCCGGTGTGGTGATCGCCAGGTAGAGGCAGTCCTCGGAGTGCGGCGGCTCGTCCCGCTGCGGGCCGTAGACCGGTTCCAGGAGCGACGGGAGTTGCGGGCAGATCGGGCCGGGCCGGGTGGCGTCGACGGTGTCCCGGTGGCGGGCGGCCCGGACCGGCCGCGCGAACCGTTCGGCGGTTCCGTAGCGGATTCCGGGGAACCGCAGTAACCGGTCCGCTCCGCGGATGCCGGTGACGGGGCCGGACCCGGGGCGGGCGACGACCGGTCCGGGGCCGGGGCTCATCGGCCGGTCCCCCGGCCGGTCGCGGCGGACCGCGGCGCTTCGCGGGACCCGGCAGTCCGGTCCCGGGCCTGGCGGGGAGCTTTTCGGGACATGACCATCCTCCATAAGTGAACATTCGTTCAGTGTGTCTAGGCAGCGCTACCCGCCCGCCCGCGTTTCCACACCGACAGCGCCCACCCGGAAGCACCCCACGGCGGGCCCGGCCACCGGTCGCACCGGGATCCGGGCGGGCGGCGGCACCCGCCCGGCCGGTCCGGCCGCACCGGTTACAGTGCCTCGTGGCCGAGACGACACAGCGCGCACGCAATCCACGAGGGCAGGGCGACCGGCTCCGCCTGGAGATCCTGGAGGCGGCCGGGCGCCTGCTGTCCGAACTGGGCGGCGAGGAGGGGCTGACGATCCGCGGCGTCGCCCGCGCCGCGCGGATCTCGCCCGCCGCGATCTACCAGCACTTCGCCGATAAGCCCGCACTGGTCAGAGGCCTGATCGACGACGACTACGAGCAGATCTCGCGGGCCATGACCGCGGCCGACGAATCCTGCCCGCAGGACGCCGTGCTGGAACGGGTGCGGGCCCAGGTGCGGACCTACTGCCGGTTCGTGGTGGACCACCCCGGCCACTACCGCCTGATGATCAACCATCAGCCGCTGACGGCTCCCCGGACCGGGCCGATGATCGACCTGGTGTCCAGGGTGGCCACGGCGTTCGAGGGCTGCCAACGGGCCGGGGTACGGCTGCGGCTGCCCGCGCGGCGGGCCGCGGTCCTGGTCTTCACCGCGACCCACGGGCGGGTCGCGCTCTGGCACGCCGCCGGGGACCCGGTACCGGCCGAGGCCCTCCTCGACTTCGTCGACGAAGTGGTCTGGCTCGTCACGGAATGACCTGGGTCACATCCGGCCCGTACGCAACAGCGCACGCGGCCGGGCGGGGCTACTCTGCCCTCCATAACTGAACGAACGCTAAGTTACGCAGAGTTGCCGTACTCGTACGCCCTCTCCGCCTCACCCGTTCGAGTACGGCACCTTCGTGTACGGCGTCCCATCCCTCCCGTCACCTGGTAAGGACCTGTCGCCATGCAGTACATCCGGTTGGGCAAGAGCGGGCTGTCGATCTCCAAGGTCGTGCTGGGCTGTATGGGCTTCGGCGATCCGGCCCGCGGCATCCATCAGTGGGCCCTGGACATCGACGCGTCCCGGCCGTACTTCAAGCAGGCCGTCGAATCCGGGATCACGGCCTTCGACACCGCCAATATGTACGGGCTGGGCGCCGGCGAGGAGGTCACCGGCCGGTTGCTGCGCGAATTCGCGCAGCGGGACGAAGTGGTCATCGCCACCAAGGTGCACGCCAGGATGGGCCCCGGGCCGAAGGGCGGCGGCCTGTCCCGGGCGGCGATCCTCACCCAGGTCGACGAGAGCCTGCGCAGGCTGGGCACCGACTACATCGACCTCTACCAGATCCACCGGCTCGACCCGGAGGTCCCGGCCGAGGAGATCATGGAGGCGCTCCACGACGTGGTGAAGGCGGGCAAGGCCCGGTACATCGGCGCGTCGTCGATGTGGACATGGCAGTTCGCCAAGCTCCAGCACACCGCGGACCTGCACGGCTGGACCCGGTTCGTGTCCATGCAGAACCAGTACAACCTGCTCCAGCGCGAGGAGGAGCGGGAGATGCTGCCGTACTGCCTGGACCAGGGCATCGGCGTGATCCCCTGGAGCCCGCTGGCCCGCGGCCGACTGACCCGCGACCCGGAGGAGCAGACCCTGCGCAGCGACACGGACGGCTCCGGGACCATCCTCTACGGCGGGACCGCGGACGCCGACCGGGGGATCACCGACGCGGTCGCCGCGATCGCGGCGGAGCGCGGTGTCAGCCGCGCCCAGGTGGCGCTGGCCTGGGTGATGCAGCAGCCGGCCGTCACCGCGCCGGTCATCGGCACCACCAAGCCGCACCACCTCACCGACGCCGTCGCCGCGGTCGGGCTGAGGCTCGGCGCCGAGGAGCTGGCCCGGCTCGGGGAGCACTACACCGCGCGCCCCGCCTCGGGTTTCTGACCGGTCCCCCGCCCGGCGGGAGTGGGTTACGGCCGCAGGATCGTCAGTTCCAGTTCGGGATCGAAGCCCGAGTCCGCGGCGACCCGGCGGGCGAACTCGCGCACCCCCTCCAGCTGGCGTTCCCCGAAGGAGAAGTCCAGCGCCTCGGTGTAGTAGCGGCGCAGGGCCTCCTCGTCGAACGCCTCCCACCGGGCGGCCTGCTCGCACACCTTGTCGATCTCGGCCATGGAGAGGTCCCGGGACTCCAGGAAGGCCCGGTGGACCTCGCGCACGATGTGCGGATGCCGGGCCAGATAGTCCTTCCGGACGGCCCAGGCCGCGAAGACGAACGGCAGACCGGTCCACTCCCGCCACAACGCGCCCAGGTCGTACACCCGCAGGCCCAGCTCCTCGGCCTGATGGAGGTAGGCGCGGAGCGCGGCGTCGCCGATCACCACGGCGGCGTCCGCGTCCTGCATCATCACCGGCAGGTCCGGCGGGCAGGTGAAGTACTCCGGACGGACCCCCTCCCGCTCCTCCAGCAGCAGCCGGGCCAGGCGTACGGAGGAGCGCGAGGTGGACCCCAGGGCGACCCGGCGCCCGTCCAGCTCGCCCAGCGGCACCTGGCTGACGATCAGACAGGAGGTCACCGGCCCGTCGCTGCCCACGGCGATGTCCGGCAGCAGCACCAGATCACCGGCGTGCCTGAGGTACTCCATACAGGCGATCGGGCCGATGTCCAGGCTCCCGTCGACCAGCAGACTGCTCAGCCGGTCCGGGGTGTCCTTGGTCAGCTCCAGATCGAGCAGGGTGCCGGTACGGGCCAGGCCCCAGTAGAGCGGCAGACAGTTGAGGAACTGGATGTGCCCGACCCGGGGGCGCTTCCCCGGTACATGCGGGATGCGGGCTGCGCGAGGAATGTCCACGCCCGCAGGCTAACCTCCGGGCCCGGTGCGCCGGCCCCGGAGGAGGGGTGGGTCCGGTGAAGGCTCCCGTCAGGGGGCATCGTCGCCCCCGGGGCCGGTCAGCCGGGCGTCGACGTGGTGGGGGCAGGCGTAGAGCGTGCGGGTACGGCCCCCGGGGCCCATGACGTCCCGTATCGCCACGGGCGCGGCGGTGGCGCGCCCGCAGACGCAGCACACCTCGCGGCGGGGCGCCGGGGGCCCGGCGAGGAGTGCGAGGAGGGGCAGGTCGATGCCCTGGGGCGCGATGTAGAGGGTGCGGTGGCCGCGGTGCAGAAAGCGGGTCCGGAGCGGGCTGGCGGCCTGCCGCGCGAAGAAGGCCCGGGCCTGCGCCTGCGTCGGCCCGGCGAAGGGCCGGTCCCAGGGGCTCGCGGGCCGGTTCGGGGCACGCCGGGTGCGGGTGCCGTGCCGGGTGGCCCGGGCGCGCGGGACGCGGGCGGCGCGAAGGTGGGTGGCGGTGTGCCGGCCCGGCCCCGGGCGCCGGGCACCCGCGAGTCGGGCGGCGAGTCGGTTGACGAGTGCGCGCACGGTTGCGTCGGCTCCTCGGATGCGGGGGCCCCGGCCCGGGACGGGGACACCGGGCCGGAACCCGGTCTCAGGTCCGCCCGGCGGCAGGCGGCAGGGGGTTGTCACAGTCGGGGTGCGCGTAGAGCGCGGGCCGGGCGCCGGAGGCGGAGAACCCGTCGAAGACCTCGTTCTCCTCGGTGGCCTCGACGGGCCGCCCGCAGCGGGTGCACCAGTCCATGCGGTACGGGGTGCTCATGGCGCCCCCCGACCGGCGATGCGCAGCAGCGCCTCCGCGACCCGGAGCGTCTTGTCCGCGGCCCGGCGCAGCCCGTCGGCGTGCTCGGGGCACCCGTACACGGGACGGTCGGAACCGGACGCGGTGGGCACGGACGCAACCTGCTGGACGCCGTTCTCGGTGCCGCAGCTCCAGCACCTCGGTCCAGGCGTCAACGAAACCGGCCGGGCACCGGGTGAACTGCGCATGGGCACCTCCAGAAGGGGGATGTAAGGGGGGTGGACGAGGTACGCCCGGTCCGGCCTGGTGTCCGATCACAGGCGGAGCCGCCGATCCGGCCGCTGATGGAAGTGAAGCCCTTCTGCGTACGGCCGTGGACCTGCCCGACGGTCTGCCAGGCTTCTGCCAACCAGGCAGATTGACGGGGGGAACGAGTGATGCATGAGGGTCGACCGTCACTCATCGGAAGCGCCATCAAATCGGCCCGGGGGCAACGGGGCTGGACTCAGCGCCAGTTGGCCGATCGCCTCAATGAGCTGCGCGGATACGAGTACGGCGGCTGCACGGCCAACGATGTCTACCGCTGGGAGACCGGACGGCGCTCACCGCGCGACTGGTTATCTGCCCTCGCGACCGTTCTCGAACTGGAGATCGCATCGTCGGTGCCGTGCTCCACACTGGCCGCAGAGGCACTGGAGGAGAAGGAGACGGATGTGGACCGCAGAGAACTCATCAGTGCCGGAGCGGGCGTCTTCGCGGGTGCGATGGTCCCGGGAGAGGCCTCGGCCCAGGAGGGCCGCCGGGTCGGGCAGGCCGATGTCGAGCGGCTCCGGCTCGCACTCGCGGATCTCCGGAGGCTCGACGACTACTCGGGCGGCGGAGTGACCTACCCGCTGGCGGTAAGGACGGCCCGGCAAACCGAGAACGTCCTCAGCAGGGCCGTCTACACGGACGAGGTGGGGCGGCGGATGCTGGAGGTGCTCGCCGAAACGCACCAGCTCACCTCCTGGGTGGCCTTCGACTCGGGCAGGCTCGGCGAGGCCAAACGACTGGCCCAGCGGGCATCGACGGCAGCCCACCAGGCAGGCAACCGGATCCTCGCGGCTTCCGCGCTCTCGGAGCTGTCGTATCTGACGGCATCGGGGCCGCAGCCGCGCGAGGCCGTTCAGATGGCCCGCGCGTCCCTCGCACTCGCGCCGCAGGACGCCCTGCCCTCCGCCCGGGTCCTCCTCGCTGATCGGCTGGCCTGGGCCTGCGCCCGTACCGGCGACGCGCAGGGGGTGGACCGGGCACTGGGGTTGTCGGAAGACTTCCACGACCGCCGCGACTCCAGTACGGAACCCGAGCCCGACTGGGTGTATTGGATCAACCGGGACGAGTCGCGGATCATGGCAGGCCGCTGCTGGGCCGAGCTGCGCGAGCACCGGCGTGCCGTGCCCGTCCTCGAAGGCATCGACATGCCGTACGACGAGACCCACTCCCGCGAGGTCGCCCTCTTCGCCTGCTGGCTGGCGGGCTCGTACATCGACGCAGGTGACCTCGACCGCGCGGTCGCCTCGGCCGGACGGGCCGTCGCACTCGTCAAGGGCACCGACTCACCGCGGACCGACAACTGGGTCAACGGGGTCCTCGACCGCCTCACACCCCATCGGCACCTGCCCACTGTGCACGATCTGCTGGCAGACTGGAACGCCTGATCCGGTAGAGCGCCACGGCACGTCCCTGACGTAGGAGAAGGTGGCGGCTCGCCCATGGGATTGGGCGGCCTCCACCCTGTAGGTCATGCGGCTGCCCCTGCGCAGAGCCCGACGCACGTCAACTGTCCGCGGTCTCCTCCGCCACCCACCGCAGATACGCCTCCGAGCCCCCGTCCACCGGCAGCACATTCCACTGCGGTACTTCGTACGCGTGCACCGACGCCACCCACTCCGCCAGCGCGGGCAGCCGGTCACGAGTCGTCTTGTACGAGATCCGCCACTCCCTCTCGACCTGAATCTCGTTCTTCCAGTGGTAAATCGCCTTGTGCGGTGGGTCGATATGCGCACCGGCCGCGAGCCGGGCCTCCACCGCGCCCCGCGCCAGCGCCTCTGCCTTGCCCTCGTCGTCGATGGTGGTCTGCGCGACCACGATGTCCGTCGGCACGTCCGCTCCCTCCTCCGTCAGGGACAACGACCCTACCCAGACCGAGAACGTTGTTGCGCAGAAAACGAGTTGACCCACCGGGCGTTCGGCGCACCCGCGCTACCGTCCCAGTGATGACCTCGACGCAGCACGCCCAGGAGAAAGCCGTCCGCGACGTCTGCCGCCGTGCCGGGCTGTCCACCGCCGGGCTGCGGGCGATCCGGCGGCACGCCACCGGGGTCTATCTACTGCCCTCTGAGGGCGCGGTGGCACGAGTGCGCCCGGTGGACGAGTCGACGGCCGCCCTCAAGCTCTCCGAACTGCTGCGGTGGCTGATCGGCCTGGGCTATCCGGCGGTCGAACCGCTGACCGAACCGCTGACGGAGCCTCCGTACGTGGTGACTCTGTGGTCCCACTATCCGCAGCCGACCACGCCACCGCCCGCCGGAGCACTCGGCGCACTGCTCCGGGAGCTGCACCACCTCCCCGAACCGCCGGTCGCCCTGCCGCCGTACCAGCCGCTCACTTCCCTGACCGCGAGTGTGAAGCGCAGCCGCACCCTGGACACCGACGAGTGCGCGTGGCTCATCGAGATGACCGACAAGCTGGTGTACGAATACCGGCGGCTCGACTTCCCGCTGGGGCATGGCCTCGTCCACGGCGACGCCTACCCCGGAAACACCCTGTGGGACGGCAAGCAGGTGCGGCTGGGCGACTGGGACGAAGTCGCCGTCGGACCCCGTGAACTCGACCTCGCCAACACCTTTCAGGGTGTCCGGTACGGACGTACGCCCCAGGAGATCCGGTCCTTCACCGATGCCTACGGCCACGATCCCTCGCCCTGGCCGGGCCTGCGGACTCTGGTAACCATGCGCGACCTGCACACCCTCGGCTCATTCATCCAGCGCGCCGACACGGGCGACCGGACCGCTGCCGCCGAACTCAGGCACCGGCTCGACACCCTGAGGTCGGGCCGTCACGATGCCCGGTGGGGCCGACACTGATCCGCTATCCGTCCAGGTGGAACCGGTTCGACATGCGGCGGAGCTTCTCGCGGGTCGTCGTGCGCTCGGCGCAGACCAGGCTGCGGAGCGTCGCGCGGGCGACGGGGTGGTTGCGTACCAGCTGCGGTGCGAGGTGTTCGGCGGTCTCCAGTTCCGCGAGGGCCTTGTCCCGGCTGCCGTCCCAGAGCCATGCGCGGGCCAGGTCCATGTGGTGGTGGCCGCGGCGGGAGTTGGGGAGGGCGGCGACGAGGGCGGGGTCGGTGGTGCGGTTGGCGGCCAGGGCCGTGGCGTGTTCGCCGAGTTCCAGGGCCACGCTGATGGCGTGGATCTCGACGTTGCCCGCCGAGAAGGTGAGGGAGTGCCGGTCGTACGCCGGGGGGCCGGTGCGGTCGCCCAGTCGGCCGGCCGCGGTCCGGGCGTGCTCGATGCGCTCCAGTGCTTCCGCCGCTCTGCCGCCGCGTGCCGCGGAGACCGCCGCCCTCAGATGCAGTGTCCCCCAGGCGCGTACGGCCGGTTCGTCGCCTCGTTCGTACCCCTGCCGGATGCTTTCCAGGGCCCGGTCCGACAGGGCGACGGCGTCGTCCCAGTCGGCGGTGGCCCACATGTCCCACACCCGCATCCAGTCCGCCACGGCGGGCAGGACGGAGTCTCCGGAGAGCCGGGCCGACCACGCCGCCCGTTCACAGGCCATCGCGATCAGTTCGGGGTGGCCCAGCGCATGCGCAGCGGTGTGGGCAAACTTGCAGCAGACCGCGTAGATCGCGTACGCCTCCTGCCGTTCGTGCCCGGTGGAGACCTCCGCGAGCGCCCGCGCCTCCCGGAACAGGTCGGGGAGGACGCGGAGGATCGCCGTGTTCGCCGCCGAGTCCCGCAGCCGGTGGAGCCGTTCCGTCTGCCGCCAGAGTTCGCGGGACGGGCGGGGTGTTCCGTCGAAGACCGGGGTCAGGTCGTAGCGCCGCAGTTCACGCAGGATGGCGGAGGCCGCGATCTGCCACTGGTTCTCCTCAGGCGAGCTGTTGTAGGGCCGTCCGATCAGATCGTTCGGATGGATGTGGAGTTCGGCGGCGACCTCGTTGAGGAGTCCGACCCGGTCGAGTTCGATCAGTCCGCGCTCGACCTTGGACACCCAGCCCTGGGTCCGCCCGAGTGCGGCGGCGAGATCCGCCTGCGGCATCCCCAGCCGCAGCCGCGCCCGCCGCACCCGGCGGCCGATCTCCTCAGGCTCTTCCAGCATGCTCGGGCTCCATCCGCTCGGACGCTTTCCAGCACCGTACTCAGCGGGACGGACGGGCGTCCTGCGGACGGAGGGAGAGCAGACGGAATCCGAACGGCTGCGGGCCGTACCCGACCGGTACGGGCCTTCGCATGGGCGTCTCAGACGTCCGCGGTCTCCTCCGCCACCCACCGCAGATACGCCTCCGAGCCCCCGTCCACCGGCAGCACGATCCACTCCGGGACCTCGTACGCGTGCGCCGACGCCACCCACTCCGCCAGTGCGGGCAGCCGGTCGCGGGGCGTCTTGTACGAGATCCGCCACTCCCGCTCGGCCTGGACGGCGCCCTGCCAGCGGTAGACCGCCTTCAGCGGCGGGTCGATATGGGCGCAGGCCGCGAGACGGGCCTCCACCGCGCCCCGCGCCAGGGCCTCCGCCCTGCCCTCGTCGTCGATGGTGGTCTGTGCGATCACGATGTCCGCCGGCACATCCGCTCCCTCTGTCTCGGTACGGGGGCCCGACCCTATCGGGGGCCGCTCACACCGTCTCGGGCGCCGAGGGCTTGAGGCGCGTCGTCACCCAGGCGCCGAGGATCGCCACCACCGCCATCGGGATGAAGACCACCGCGAACGCCGCCGGGTGGGAGCCGCCGGAGGACGAGGCCGCCGCGGCCCCGTGGTGGCCCACCGCGCCGCCGCCCAGGGCCGCGAACGCCGCGCCGCCCGCCGCCAGCAGCATGATGTTGGAGAGGCCGTCGGAGATCTGGAGCGCCGCCGAATTGGCCCCGGCCTCCTCGGGCGCGGACAGCTTCAGCAGCATCACAGCCGTCGACGCGATCACCATGCCCATGCCGAAGCAGCCGAGTGCCCAGGTGACGGCCAGCGTCCAGACCGGGACGGCGTCGATGAGTACGGTCGGGGCCGCGGCGATCGCCAGACCGCACAGCACCATGCCCGCGGCCATCAGCTTCTCGCGGTACGGCTCCATCCACGGGCGCGACTGGAGGAACGAGCCCGCCGCCCAGGTCAGCCCGCCCGCCGCCAGCGAGAAGCCGGCCATCGTCGGGGAGAGACCGCGCTGGGTCACCAGCATCAGCGGGATGAACGATTCGGCGGCGATGAACGAACCCGCCGCCACACCCCGCAGCAGCACCACCGACGGCAGTCCGCGGGCCGCCCGGTACGTGCCCTTCGGCAGCAGGCCCAGGACCGCGGGCACCAGCAGGGCCGCACCGGCGGCCGCCGGGATCAGCGACAGCCAGACCAGGTCCTGCGCCGAGTACTGGAGCAGCCCCGCGCCGACGGAGATGGCCAGTGCCAGCCGGATCCGGCGGCGGTCGAACGGCGGCCGGGGCGCCGACGGGTCCGCCGGGCCCGACGTCATCCGCCGGATCGCGGGCAGCGCCAGCGCCAGCGGGAAGACCACGAGCGCCGGAATGCCGAGGAACACCCAGCGCCAGCCGAGCTGCTCCGTCACCGTCCCCGAGGCCAGCGGGCCCACGATCGACGGAATGATCCAGCTCGCCGCGAACGCCGCGAGGATCTTCGGCCGCAGATGCTCCGGGTACGCCCGCCCGATGACCACGTACAGCGCGACGATCACCAGACCGCCGCCCAGCCCCTGCACCGCCCGGCCCAGAATGAACAGCCACATCGCCGTCGCCGTCCCCGACAGCACCAGACCGACGGCGAAGGCCGCGATCCCGGTGGCCAGCGGACGCAGCGGACCGTCCCGGTCCGCCCACTGCCCGGCCACCACCATGCCCAGCAGGCTGGTCGTGAAGTACGACGAGAACGCGAACGCGTACACCTCGACGCCGTTCAGCTCCCGGGCCGCGACCGGCATCGCCGTGCCGACCGCCGTCGCCTCGAAGGCGATCAGCAGCACCACCGCGATGATCCCGATACTGAGCGCCCGGTAGGTACGGCTGAGCACCCCGGCCTCCGGTCCCAGGGCGTCCGGCCCGGTGTCCACGGCGAGGGGACGCTCCAGGGCGGGGGATACGACAGGTCCGGGGGGCTGCTGGGTGACCTCCGGGCCACGGGGTTCGAGGGCGCTCATCAGCCCAGGGTAAGTGGCATGGCCAACGATAAAACCTGTCGCAGGGCGGGGATCGGCTTCATCCCTTGGACCTACGTCCGCGAGCGGAGTCTGTGAACGGAGCATGGCGGTCGTGTTGCGGGGCCCCCGATTCCCTTGGTCCACAAGGCGGATGGGGCCTACGGTCGTGACCAGAGGGAAGGCCCGGCCGGGTGGAGCACAGGGGAAGCCCGGCGGGAGAAACTCACGACCGTGTACCCGAGAGGTTCAGGGACTCGTCTGCAAAACGAGTTACGCCGGTTCGATTCCGGTCACGGTCTCGGTCCGTCCCGCCTTCGGGCGGGCGACCCATGGCAGCGCCCATGGCAACAGGGAACGGGTCCGGCCGTCCCCCTCCGGCGGAAGGGGGGCGGCCGGGCTTGCGCCGTCCGGAGGCCGTCGCGCTCTGCTGCGGCCGGTGCACTCAAGACGCTCAGGACCGATGCGCGGGTGGTACGCCCCCTTCCGCCGGGCGCCCAGGCGACCCGTACCCCCTACTCCACCCTCGCCTCCGCCGCCCGCGCCACCACCGCGTCCACCGTCTCCGCCGGTGTCAGCCCGGCCGAGTCCAGCCAGAGCCCGGTCCTCGGGGTCTCCGCCCTCAGCAGCGCGTCCATGCCCTCCGGGGTCCAGCCCAGTCCGTAACCGGTCTTCGGGCGCTGCTCCTCCCGGGCCGCGACCACCGACGCGTGCGGGGCGAGCACCACCACGTACAGCGGGCGGGTGCGGACCAGCGAGACGAACGCGGGCAGCGCCGCCCCGATCACGATGTCCTGGACGACCGCCGTCCAGCCCGCCTCCGTGTACAGATCGGCGGTGTGCGCGGCGATCCGGTGGCGGAGTGCGAGCTGTTCCAGCACCTCCGCCCGGCCCGCCTCGTCCGTGCCCATGTCCGCCCGGCCGGACACCAGCATCCGCCGGAACGCGTCGCCGCGGACGTGCGCGGACCGGGGCAGCCGCTCGGCCAGCGCCTGGGCGACGGTGGACTTCCCGGCGGCCATGATGCCCGTGACGAGGACGACGGAGGGTACGGGGCCGAAGGGGGCGTGGCGGTGATCGGTCATGGGGCGACGCTATGCACGGCCCCTGGCCTTCTCCACGGCATTTCCAACGGCGCCCGGATTACGTGTGCGCCACCGCCGCCTGCGGGCGGATCGGGAGGCGGTTGACCGGGCGGCCCGTCGCCGCGCGGACCGCCGCCGCCACCGCCGCCGGAGACGTCACCACCGGCACCGCGCTCACGGGCTTCGCGCCGAAGGAGGCGACGACGTCCCGCTCCTCCACCAGCTTCACGATCCGGATATCCGGCGCGTCGAGCGCCGTCGGCAGCGGGTAGCCGGTCAGATCGGGGCGGCGGACGACGCCGCGGTTGGTGCGGAGGTTCTCCGTCAGGGCCGTACCGACGCCGAGGGTGACGCCCGCTTCGATCCGGACCGCCAGCTGCGCCGGATTGAGGATCCGGCCGACGTCCTGGGCGACCGCCATCTCCACCACCCGGACCGCGCCCAGCTCGATGTCGACGTCGACGACCGCGCGCACCGCGCAGAACGCCAGACCGACGAAGGCATCGCCCTGACCGGCCTCGTCGAGCGGTTCGGTCGGATGCGGGCGGCACTGCGCCGTCGCCCACAGCTCCTTGCCCTCCAGGGCCTCCGCGACGGTCACCGAGAGCACCCCGTCGTACGAGGTGATCTTGCCGTCGGCGATCTGGAGCAGCTCCGTGGACATGCCGAACTGGTGCGCCAGGGGCTGGAGGAGCTGCGTACGGACCATCTTCGCGGCCCGCTCCACCGCGCCGCCCGAAACCCAGGTGTGGCGTCCGTGGCAGGAGGCGCCCGCCGGGGGCTGGTCGGTGTCGACGGAGGCGATGTGGACCTCGTCGACGCCGAGGGTCTCCTGGACGATCTGGCGGGCGAGCGTACTGAATCCGGATCCGGTCTCGACGGCCGCGCAGATGACCGTGGCAGTACCGTCCTGGACCTTGACCGTGGCCGTGGACACCTCGTCGGTGCCCTCCGCGCCCAGCATATGGACCATGCCGAGGGCATAGCCGACACCCCGGCGGACGGCGGCGGGCTCGCCCGCGCCCTCGGGGCCGCCGGGCAGCAGCCAGTCGTCCTCGGGCGAGTCCTTCGGCAGCGCGGGGAGGGGATGGTCGCGTACGGCTTCCAGCAGTTCGGCGACGGGCGCCGGGCAGGTGACCGTCTGGCCGGTGGGCAGGATGTCGCCGGTGGCCAGGACATTGCGGAGCCGGACGTCGGTGGGGTCCATGCCGAGCTTGTTCGCCAGCTTGTCCATCTGCGCCTCGTAGGCGGCGCAGACCTGCATGGCGCCCTCGCCGCGGACATGGCCCGACGGGGGGTTGTTGGTGCGCACGGCCCAGCCCTCGATGAAGGCGTGCGGGACGACGTAGGGGCCGCAGGCGAAGGCGACGGCCGCGGCCAGCGACTCCGACGAGGAGTCGGCGTAGGCGCCCGCGTCCAGCAGGAGCTGGGCCTCCACCTTCACCAGCCGGCCCTCGGTATCGGCGTGGTGGCGGTAGCGGAGCAGGGTGGGATGGCGGTGGGCGTGCCCGAGGAAGGACTCCTCGCGGGTGGCGGTCAGCTTCACCGGGCAGCCGGTGCGCAGCGCCAGCAGGCCCAGCGGAAGCTGGAAGCCGGGGTCCTCACGGTCGCCGGTGGCGCCGGGCACCCCGGTGACGACGATCTTCACCCGGTCCGGTTCGAGGCCGAAGCAGGAGGCGGCCAGATCGCGGTCGGTGTGCGGGTCGGTGGAGGCGACGTACAGCTCGACGCCGCCGTCCGGGCGGGGGACGGCGAGTCCGGCCTCGGCGCCGATCGGCGCGGGGTCCTGGCGGCCGATGCGGTAGAGACCCTCGACGACGACCTCGCCGGTGACGTCGGGGTCGCCGTAGCGGAGCGGGATATGCCGGATCAGATTGCCGTCCGGGTGGAGCGGCGGTGCCTCGAAGGCGAGTTCGGGGTCGGTGACGGGCTCCAGGACCTCGTACTCGACGGCGATGGCGGCGGCGGCCAGCCGGGCGGTGTCCGGGTGGTCGGCGGCGACGGCGGCGATCGCCTCGCCGTGGTGGCGGACCAGTTCGGCGGCGAAGACCGGGCGGTCGGCGATCCGGCGGCCGTAGGCGGCGTCACCCGGGATATCGCGGTGGGTGATGACGGCCCGGACGCCCTTCATCCGCTCCGCGGCCGAGGTGTCGACCGAGGTGATCCGGGCGTGCGGATGCGGCGAGCGCAGGATCGCGGCCCACAGCAGGCCTTCGGCCCAGAGGTCGGAGGCGTACGGGAAGGTGCCCTCGGTCTTGGCGCGGGCGTCGGCCGGGGGCAGCGAGGTGCCGAGGCCGTGGGGCGGCGGCCCGGGTACCGGTTCGGGGCCGGGTCCGGAGACCGCTGCCGTCCGGGGCGTCGCGGTGGTGGTCGCCGTGGCGTCGCTGGTCACGCCATGCCTCCGTCATGGGGGTGGGGCTGCACACTACCCGCGCCGGGCGGCGCCTGGTGCGGAATGCGGGCTTCCGGGCCGGGGGTCTCCGCCGGGGATCCGGCGCCCTCCTCCGCCGCCGCGGCGCTCGCCTCGCGCTCGGCGACGACCTGGTGCACGGCGTCCAGCACCCCGCGGTAGCCGGAGCAGCGGCAGAGGTTGCCGCAGAGCGCCTGCCGGGTCTCCAGGTCGGTGGGGCGGTGGTTGCCCTCCAGCAGATCGTGGACGGTCATCGCCATACCGGGGATGCAGAAGCCGCACTGGACGGCGCGCTGTTCGGCCAGGGCCCGCTGGACGTCGGAGAGTTCGCCGTCGGCGGCCAGCCCCTCGACCGTACGGACCTCGGTTCCGGCGGCGGTCGCGGCGGGCACCAGGCAGGAGGCCACGAGCCGGCCGTCGACCTGGACGTTGCAGGCTCCGCACTCGCCCTGGGAGCAGCCGTCCTTGGCGCCCGCGAGGCCGAGGCGCTCGCGGAGCACGTACAGCAGGGACTCGCCGATCCAGGCGTCGGTGACGGGCCGGTCGGTGCCGTTGACGCGCAGGACGTACGAGGTGGGCGGGTGCTCCTCGAATTCGGCGAACACCGGCTCGGGGGCGGGTTCGGCGGCGGGCTCCGGATGGGGGTCGGCCGCGGCCTCCGGCCCGCCTTCCGGCTCCGGTACGGGTTCAGGACCGGGCTCGGGCGCAGGCTCGGGCGCGGAATCGGGCGCGGAATCGGATGCGGCGGCCGGGGCTTCGGCGGCAGGCTCCACCGCGGCTTCCGGCGCGGTTTCCCGGCCGGCCTCCGGACCGGCCTCCGGTTCCGGTGCGGGGTCGGGCGCGGGGGCCTCGGCGGCCGGCGGATGGGCCGGGTGTCCGGCCGGCTCCTCGGCGGCGGGCGCGGCGGGCTGCGGCACAACGGGCCGGCCCGCGGGGTCCGCGGGCTCGACCGGCGGGGCGAAACCGGCGGGGCCGCTGTGCTCGACCGCCTCGGGATGCGCGCCCGTTTCCGGGTGGGCGACGGTTTCCGGTGCTTCCGGGCGCGTGGCCGTCCCGGGGTGCGCGACCGCCTCCGGGTGCGCCCCCGTCCCGGCGTGCGGATGCGGCTCCGGCGCCCACGGCGCGGACGCGCCGCCCGGCAGGGTCGCGGGCGCCCCCGAGGCCCAGGGCGCCTCCGTGGCGCCCGGGAGGGTGTCCTGGGGGGGCGCGGGCGCGTGGGCCTCCCGCGCGGGCGCGTGCGGGGCCGCGGGCGCGTGCGGGGCGGGGGCGTGCCACTGCTGCCCCTGGAGCATGGCGGGGGTGTACTCGCCGGTCTCCTCGGGGAGGTCCCCACGGGCGACCGGAATCGTCCACTGCCCGGTGACATCGGTCGCGGGCCCGGCGCCCTGCCCGCCCGCGGCGTCGTGGAAGGCCCACTGGCCGGTGGCGTGCGGATCGTGCGGCCGGTGCGGAGCGTCCGCGTAGGGCGCGGCGGGCTCGGGCCAGCCGCCGTGCGGCTGCCCCGGGGCATGCCCGTGGCCGTGGTCCTCGGGCAGCCGGGCCTCCGGCGGCACCTGGGGATCGGCGACGGGCGTCAGCGGCAGGATCATCGGCGGTACGTAGCCGTGCCCGGGTGCCTCCAGCGGCGCGGCGTGCAGCGCGTCCTCCGGCGGCAGTTGGACGAACGCGGTGGCCTCGTGGTCGAACGCGCCCTGGGGCATGGGCTGCCAGCCCCCGTGGCCCGGCTGCTGCGGGTACTGCGGATGGTGCCCCTGGTGCTGGTGCTCGTGTTCGTGTTCGTGTTGCCCGGGGTGCTCACCGCCCCGCACCCGGTGGTCGTCGGCCGTGTTGTCGTCGGTGCCGTTGATGCCGTTGATGTCGTTGGAGCCGTTCACGACAGCGCCCTCCCCAGTGCACGCCGGGCCAGCGCGGCGACCGTGCGCCGCAGATGCAGTACCGCGGGCGACAGCACCTGCTGTTCCTCGCCCGCGGCGGCCGGTTCCGGATCCGGGATGCAGGCGGCGGCGACGTACTCGCCGAAGGCCGCCAGTGCCTCGGCCGCGAGCCCGCGCTCGCCGTCCCAGTCGATCAGCGACGCGATCCAGCGTTCGGCCTCCAGCGGGCGGAGCGGCATCGGCGCGATGGCGCCGACGGCGCAGCGCACCCCGCGCCGCTGCGGATCGAGGACGACCGCGACCGATGCGGTCGCCCGGCCGGGACCGGTGCGTCCGGTGGCCTTCAGGAAGACCTGGGGCGCGTGGAGCAGCGGGACCCGGACGAAGCCGATGAGTTCGGCGGGCCCGAGCAGATCGCGGCCGGTCAGCAGATGGGCGACGGGGATCTCCCGGCGGATGCCGCCGGGGCCCGCGATGATCAGCTCGGCCTCCAGGGCGGCGAGCACGGGCAGGGTGTCCCCGGTGGGTGCGGCGGAGGCGATATTGCCGCCGAGCGTGCCCGCGTTGCGGATCTGCGGCGGTCCGGCCGCGCGCGCGGATGCGGCGAGCGCGGGGATCAGCGCGGCGAAGTCGGGCCGCCCCATGCGCGCGTGGGTGAGTCCGGCGCCGAGGAGGGCGTGTCCGCCGTCCTGGTAGCGCCAGCTCCGCAGCTCGCTGATCCGGCCGAGGCCGACGAGTCCCGCGGGCCGCAACTGGCCCCGGTTGACCGCTGCCATGAGGTCGGTGCCGCCCGCGACCGGTACGGCCGCAGGCATGGCCGCCAGCGCAGCCACGGCTTCGTCGAGCGAACCCGGCAGCGTCACCGACTGCGATGTCCGCGGTGCGTGCGTGGTCACCTAGCTGCCCCTTCCCGGTGTACCGGCGTCCCGCCTGTGTTGCCGTACCGTACGTGCTCACAGCCCGGACGTGGCAACTCTGGCACATCTTCCGGACCGACCGGCGGGAGGGTCCGCGAAGGGCCCGTCCACGACAGATGCCACCTTTACTACCCCGATGCACCCCTTTCACCCGCGCCATCCGGCATCCCCCGCGGAGACCGAAATGGCATGGCACGCCCGGCAGTAGCCGAAACAGGCGTTCCCGGTGGAGAACTCCCGTTCCGCCCACCGCGGCGTGCCCTCCCCGGTGCGGGTGGAGCGGCCGGGCCCGTACGGCGGCCGGAAAGCCCGGAAAGCACCGCCCGAGCCGTGTTCCGGTGGGCGAGGCCGTGGCGGCGCGAACCGGGTGAACCCGGCGGACCGGCCGGGCTGTCGGGGCATGCCGACGGGGCCGGGCGCGGGGACACAGCCCGGCACCCGGCCCCGTTCACGGGCTCCGGCACCGACGGCGTCACACGTTCGGCGGGGCCCCTTCGATCGGACGGCCCTTGATGCCCGGACGCTTCTGCCAGGGCAGCGGACCGGCGGGGCGCCGGTAGTCGACGCCGAGCGCCTCAAGCCGCGGATAGTGCGCGCCCATCCGGCCCTCGAATCCGGCCCAGTCCCGGTCCGCCGGGGCGCCCAGCGGCGACCAGGCGACCTCGGCGAAGGCCGCGAGCCGCGGGAAGACCTGGTAGTCGATGCGGGAACGGTCCTGCATGACCTCGGTCCAGACGTTCGCCTGAGTGCCCAGGACCCGGGCCGCCGCCTCCGGTTCCAGGCTCGGCGGAACGGGCTCGAAGCGGTAGACGTCCTCCAGGGTGCGGACGTAGCCGATCGGCATCGGCTCGTCCGGCCCGCCGTGCTGGCGGTGGTCCAGATAGACCTGCTGCTCGGGGCACATCACCACGTCATGGCCCGCCCGCGCGGCCTCGATACCGCCCCCGTAGCCGCGCCAGGAGGAGACCGCGGCGCCCGGTGCGAGCCCGCCCTCCAGGATCTCGTCCCAGCCGATGAGCCGGCGGCCGCGCTCGGCCAGCCAGGTGTCGAAGTGGCGGATGAACCAGGACTGGAGGCCGTCCTCGTCGCCTACGCCCAGCTCCGCGATCCGGGCCTGCGCCGCCGGGGACGCCTTCCACTGGTCCTTGGGGCATTCGTCGCCGCCCATGTGGACGAAGGGCGACACCTCGGCCGGGAAGAGGTCCAGGACCTCCTCCAGCACGCCCTCGTAGAACCGCAGGACGTCCTCGGTGGGGGCGAGGACGTTCGGGCTGACGCCCCAGTCGCCCCACGGCTCCAGCTTCGAGGTGTCGAGGACATCGGTGTTGCCGAGTTCCGGATAGGCGGCGATCGCGGCCTGGGAGTGCCCGGGGAGGTCGATCTCGGGCACCACCCGGATATGCCGCTCGGCGGCGTACGCGACGATCTCCCGGATGTCGTCCTGGGTGTAGTAGCCGCCGTACGGCTTCTCGTCCCACAGCTCCGAGGCCCGGTGGCCCCACTTCGTCCGCGGCCGCCAGGCGCCGACCTCGGTGAGCCGGGGGTGGCGCTTGATCTCGATACGCCAGCCCTGGTCGTCGGTGAGGTGGAAGTGGAAGACGTTCAGCTTGTGGGCGGCGATCAGGTCGAGCATCCGCAGGACGTCGCTCTTGGCGGTGAAGTGCCGGGACACGTCGAGCATCAGCCCGCGCCAGCCGAACCGCGGCTCGTCCGCGACGGTCTGCGCGGGGATCGCGGGGATCGCCGATCCGGCGCCCGGCGCGGCCCGGAAGGCCCCCGGGCCGAGGAGCTGGCGCAGGGTCTGGGCACCCCAGAACACCCCGGCGCCGCTGCCGCCGCGGATCTCCACCCCGATGCCGGCGGTGACGGTCAGGCGGTACGCCTCGGGCGCCAGCTCCGCGTCGACGACGAGCGTCACCGTGTTGGGCGCCCCGGCCGGGCCGGGCGGCAGCGGCAGTCCGAGGGCGCCGCCGACGGTGCCCCGCAGCCAGCGCTCCGTGGTCTCCGTACCCGGGCCCGCGGCGAGCGCGGTGGCGGTGTCGGCGGTGAACGTCCCGCCGTCCGGCACCGCGGTGACGGACACCGGGGCGGGGATCAGTCCGGCGGCCCCCACGGGCCCCCCGGAACCTGCCGTACGCTCTCCGGCTCCCGCCGTCGCTGCTGTGTCGCTCATACCGTCTTCAGCCTTCCTCTCGGATCGTCTCGGGTCGTCTCGTGTCGGGTCGCTCGGGCCGGTTGGGGTCGTCCCGGCGGCGCCGGTTCCTTAGGCCCCCTTTTTGCCCCCCGCTCCCCCGGTACCGCTCAGTCCTTGACCGCGCCACCCAGTCCGGAGACCAGCCGCCGCTGTACGAGTACGAAGAAAATCAGCACCGGGATCGTCATCACGGTCGACCCGGCCATGATTCCTCCCCAGTCGTTCTCGTCCGGTTTGAAGAAGACGAGCAGCGCCATCGGCAGCGTCGACTGGGAAGTGTCGCTGATGATGAACGACTTCGCGAAGAGGAAGTCGTTCCAGGTGGAGATGAACGAG
Organism: Streptomyces sp. NPDC094448; assembly: GCF_044763775.1. Lineage (NCBI taxonomy): Bacteria > Bacillati > Actinomycetota > Actinomycetes > Kitasatosporales > Streptomycetaceae > Streptomyces > Streptomyces sp. NPDC094448. Next base: position 341,370 of record NZ_JBIWGU010000007.1, read on the forward strand.
AACACACTGGTGGCCACGAGACCGGGGAACACCAGCGGGAACAGGATCTGCCACAGGAAGCGGGTACGGCTGGCGCCGTCGATGTACGCGGCTTCCTCCAGCGCCTCGGGGACCGCCTTGACGAATCCCCGGAGCATCCAGATCGCGAACGGCAGGGAGAACGCGATATGCGGCAGGATCAGCGACCAGAGGGTGTTGAGCTGCCCCAGATCGCGCATCAGGAAGAACATCGGAATGGTCAGCGCTTCGATCGGGACCATCTGCGCGACCAGGAACATGATGAGCAGCGTCGTACGGAACTTGAAACGGAAGCGGGTGACCGCCGTCGCCGCCAGGAAGGCGATCAGCGCGGACGCCAGGACGACCGCTCCGGCCACCATCAGGCTGTTGAGGAAATACCGCCCGAATTCCTGCTGCTCGAAGACCCGGCGGAAGGAGTCCAGGGACGGATTGAGCGTCCAGGGCTTGGCGTCGGTGGACTGGATCTCGCCCGCCGGTTTGAACGCCGACAGCACCATCCAGTAGAGCGGAAAGGCCACCACGACGGCGATGAGAACGGCCGAGATCTCGGCGGCGAGCCGCCAGGGGCGGCGGATCAGCGGCCCCCCGCGGCGGACCGCAAAGCCGCCTCCCGCCTTCCCGGCCGCCCTTCCGGCCGCCTTCCCGGCCGGCTTTCCGGCCGCCTTCCCGGACACCGTTGCGGAGTCCGTGCCGGGGGCCTCGTCCGGCTCGTTCGCGGGAGCGTTCACGGTGCTGCTCACAGTTCTTCTCCCTGGCGTCGCATGAGCCGCAGATAGACGAGCGTGACGGCCAGCAGAATCAGCAGCATCACGACGCCGATGGCCGAGCCCAGGCTGTACTGCGAGGAGGCGAAGGCCTTCTGGTACGCGTACACGTTGAGGACGAGATTCTGTCCGGCGATACCGCCGCCGGAGGTCATCACATAGATCTGGGTGAAGACCTTGAAGTCCCAGATGATCGACTGGATGGTGACGACCACCAGAATGGGCCGGAGCATCGGCGCGATGATCGAACGCCAGATGCGCCACTGGGAGGCGCCGTCCAGCGAAGCCGCCTCCAGCACCTCGGAGGGGATCGCCTTGATGCCCGCGTACACGGTCACCATGACGAACGGGAACGAGCACCAGACGACCTCGAACAGGACGAGGGCGAATGCGCTGTACCGGTCGTACGTCCACGAGTGGTCGCCGAGCCCGAGCAGCCGGTTCACCGGGCCGTAGTCCGGGTCGAAGAGGAAGACCCAGACCGTGGAGCCGGTGATCGCGGGGGTCGCCCAGGCGCCCAGCGCGGCCATCATCAGCAGCAGCCGGGGCAGCGCCCGGATCCTGGTGAGCAGGACGGCCAGGGCGCAGCCGACGGCCAGGGTGGCGATCACACAGGCGGCGGCGAAGACCACCGTCGCCAGCAGGACGTCCCAGAACTGCCGGTCGGAGAAGAGTTCCTGGTAGTTGCCCAGCCCCTTGAAGGTGGTGGGTTCACCGCCGCTGACCTGGGCCTGGGTGTACTCGAGGAAGGAAATCAGGCCGAGCTGGTAGATCGGGTAGACCAGCAGTCCGGCGAGGACGACGAGCGCGGGCGCCAGATACAGCCAGGGCGTCCACCCGCTGCCGCGCCGCCCCGCGCCGCCCCGCCGTGTGCCGGTCCGGCCGGACCGGCGCCCGTCCGGGGCGCCGGCCGCAGCCGGGGCGGCGGTCTTCACCGCGCCCGGCTCCGCTGTCGCTTCGTGCGTCATATCGGTGTGCTCTCCGGTTCCGTCGGGGTCCGGTCCGGTCAGCCCGCGGCCGAGAACGCGGCGTCCATCTTCTTGGCGGCGTCGTCCGCGGCCGTCGCGACGTCCTTCTTGCCGCTGACGATCTCCTGGAACATCGTGGGCAGCACCGTGGAGGCGTCGATCTGGCCCCAGGCCGAGGAGGCGGGGACGAACTTGGCCCCGGAGGCGAGCGTGTCGACGAACGGCTTGACGAAGGGCTCCTTGGCGGCGACCTCGTTGCGGACGTCGGTGTAGGTCGGCAGGAAGCCCATGGCGTCGAAGAGCTTGCGCTGGATGTTCTTGTCCGCGAAGGACTTCATCAGGTCGACCGCGAGGGTGCGGTGGGAGCTGCTCTTGAGGACACCGATGTTGTTGCCGCCCGCGAAGGCGGGGGCGATCTCGCCGGACTTGGTGCCGGGCAGCGGGACGACCGCGTACTTGCCCTTGACGGCACCGGCCTCGACGGCCGCGTGGCTGAAGTCGCCGCCGATGGCCATGGCGGCGGTGCCGGAGGCGAAGGCGGTGACGGTGGCGTTGCCGCCCATCGTCGCGCACTTGGCGGCGGGACAGTTGTCGTCGCCGAAGAGGGACGTGTACGCCGTGATGCCCTTCTTGGCCTCGGCGCTGTTGATCGCGGCCTGGTACTTCCCGCCGCTCTCGGTGGCTATCTCACCGCCGTTGGACCAGATGAACGGCATCGCGCCGTAGAGGTAGGTGCCGCCGACCGCGAGACCGTACATCTGCGGCTTGGCCTTGCGGATCTGCTTGGCCGTCGCGATCAGCTCCGCCTGGCTGGTCGGCGGCTTGAGGCCCAGCTCCTTGAAGACGTCGGTGCGGTAGTACAGCGCGCGGACGCCGACGAAGAAGGGGGCGCCGTAGACCTTGCCGCCGACCGTGACGGACTGCTTGGCCGTCGGGTCGGTGTCCTTGGCGTCGGCCCACTCGCCGAACTCCTTGGACACATCGGCGAGCCCGCCGTCCTTCACATAACCGGCGGTGTCCGTATTGCCGTACTCGATCACGTCGGGCGCGCTCTTCGGGTCGTTGAAGGCGGCCTTGATGCGCTGGGCACGGGTCTCGACCGGGATGTACTCGACCTCGACCTTGGTGTCCTTGTGCTTCTTGGTGAAGCCGGCGATCGCCTCGTCCACGACCTTCTTCTTGGGGTCGTTGTTGACCTCCTGGAACAGCCAGACCCGCAGCGTGCCGGACTTCTCGTCCTTCGACGAGCTGTTGTCGGAGGTCTGGGGGGCGCAGGCGGTGGCGGTGAGGCCGGCAAGGACGAAAGCGGTGACCGGTACGGCGATGCGGGAGCGGAGCTTCATTGGCGGTCCCTCGGAGAGAGTGCGAAGCGCGTTGCGACATATGCAACGCGTGTTTCGTGCTGCACAACACCGGTGAACATAGAACGGCTCAAACGCATCGACAAGTGGTCTCAACCACTCTGTGACCGGGCGAAGCATCCTGTGCAACGGACGACAAAAACCCCGGAAGACAGCAAAAACGGCCCTGGGGGCACGCGAGTCGCGTGCCCCCAGGGCCGTGAAGAAGGTTTAAAGCCGCCGCGGAAGCGGGCCCGGGTGGGCCGAAATCACCCCCGGCGATGCTCCGATCATGGCCGGATTCCGACCCCGATCGGGCCTTACTCGCCGTACGCCGTACCCGCTGCACACACCGCCGCACCCGTCCTGCGCCCGGACGGCTCCCGGCGCCGGACCGACCGGAAGCCCGGGTGCCGACCAAGGCGGACCGGAGCGGACGGAGCAGACCGGCGAGGGCCGGGCCGGCCGGCGAGCCGGGATACCGCAAGGAATCCGCACGGAATCCGGGCGGGATCCCGGATCACGTCCGGAAAACGGCCTACTTCTTGTCCTTGCCGCCCTTGTCGCCGCCGGGCCCCATGGAGTCGTAGATCTCCTTGCAGAGAGGACAGACCGGGTACTTCTTGGGGTCGCGCCCCGGCACCCAGACCTTTCCGCACAGCGCCACCACGGGAGTGCCGTCGAGGGCACTCGCCATGATCTTGTCCTTCTGGACGTAGTGGGCGAAGCGCTCGTGATCGCCGTCGCCGTGGGACAACTTCGGCGTCGGCTCTACGAGGGTTCCCGTCCCTGTCCCCTGCCCGGGCTCAAGAGTGCTCATGAACTCCAAGGGTACCCGGGTCCCGGGCCGGGGAAGCGCCATCCCCAAGGCCCGTACGGCACCCGGACCGCGGTACGGCCGGACCCCGGCCGGACCGTCAGTTGAGGGAGGGGTCGTCCGGATACGTCGCGAACATCGCCAGCTCGCTGCGCTGCCGTCGCAGCACCGCCCGCCACAGCTGCTCCGGCCGCGGCGACGACACATCGCCCGGTTCGGACTCCACCACGTACCAGGCGCCCTCCTCCAGCTCGGTCTCCAACTGGCCGGGGCCCCAGCCCGCGTACCCGGCGAAGATCCGCAGCGAGCCGAGCGCCGCTCCGACCAGCTCCGGCGGCGCCTCCAGATCGACCAGCCCGATCGCCCCGTGCACCCGGCGCCAGCCGAGCGGACCCTCCTCGCCGGGGATGACGGCGATCCCGAGCGCGGAGTCGAGGGAGACGGGGCCGCCCTGGAACACCACCCCGGGCTCCCCCGCGAGGTCCTCCCACGGCCGGAGGATGTCACCGACGCCGACGGGCGTGGGCCGGTTGAGGACCACGCCGAGGGAACCCTCCTCGTCGTGGTCGAGCAGCAGGACGACCGCGCGGTCGAAGTTCGGATCCGCGAGGGCGGGGGTGGCGACGAGCAGTCGCCCGGTGAGCGAGGACACCTCGGCCATGCGGGCAATGATCCCGCATCGGCGCCCGCCGCGGGACCCGGCCCCGGTGGTGACGCTCCGCCACGATGGGCCGACCGAGGGTGCTGTACCCGAATCATGACCTGTCCGGCCCTCCCCGCCCTGACCGGGCAGGGGCACCGGCCCCTTACCCTTTTCTCTGGCCCCCTGCCCGACCACTCCGGAACGCGAGATTCATGACCGGCACAGACGATGTACTGCTTGTCCACGGCGGAACCCCGCTGGAGGGCGAGATCCGCGTCCGCGGCGCCAAGAACCTGGTGCCGAAGGCGATGGTCGCCGCTCTTCTCGGCAGTGAACCGAGCAGACTGCGCAATGTGCCCGACATCCGCGACGTGCGGGTGGTGCGGGGGCTGCTCCAGCTGCACGGGGTGACCGTCCGCCCCGGCGACGAGCCCGGTGAACTGGTCCTCGACCCGACGTATGTGGAGTCCGCCAACGTCGCGGACATCGACGCCCACGCGGGTTCGTCCCGGATCCCGATCCTCTTCTGCGGACCGCTGCTGCACCGGCTGGGCCACGCCTTCATCCCCGGCCTCGGCGGCTGCGATATCGGCGGCCGGCCGATCGACTTCCACTTCGACGTGCTCCGCCAGTTCGGCGCGAAGATCGAGAAGCGGGACGACGGCCAGTATCTGGAGGCCCCGCAGCGGCTGCGCGGCTGCAAGATCCGACTGCCGTACCCCTCGGTCGGCTCCACCGAGCAGGTGCTGCTGACCGCGGTCCTCGCGGAGGGCGTCACCGAACTGTCCAACGCGGCGGTCGAGCCCGAGATCGAAGACCTGATCTGCGTCCTGCAGAAAATGGGCGCCATCATCTCGATGGACACCGACCGCACGATCCGGATCACCGGTGTGGACCGGCTCTCCGGCTACACCCACCGGGCGCTGTCGGACCGGCTGGAGGCCGCGTCCTGGGCCTCCGCGGCGCTGGCCACCGAGGGCAATATCTACGTCCGCGGCGCGCAGCAGCGGTCGATGATGACGTTCCTCAACACCTACCGCAAGGTGGGCGGCGCGTTCGAGATCGACGACGAGGGCATCCGCTTCTGGCACCCGGGCGGCTCCCTCAACGCCATCGCCCTGGAGACGGACGTCCACCCCGGTTTCCAGACCGACTGGCAGCAGCCGCTGGTGGTGGCCCTCACCCAGGCGTCCGGGCTCTCCATCGTCCACGAGACGGTCTACGAGTCCCGGCTGGGCTTCACCTCCGCGCTCAACCAGATGGGCGCCCATATCCAGCTCTACCGCGAATGCCTCGGCGGCTCCGACTGCCGGTTCGGCCAGCGCAACTTCCTGCACTCGGCCGTCGTCTCCGGCCCCACCAAGCTCCAGGGCGCGGATCTGGTCATCCCGGACCTGCGGGGCGGCTTCTCGTATCTGATCGCGGCGCTGGCGGCCCAGGGCACGTCCCGGGTGCACGGTATCGACCTGATCAACCGCGGCTACGAGAACTTCATGGCCAAACTGGGCGATCTCGGCGCGAAGGTGGAACTGCCCAAGGCGGGTTCGCTTCTGTAATCCCGTCGGACCGTTCTGCGGCCGGGGCGCTCCTCCTCCAGGGGGGGGCGCCCCGGCCTTTTGCGTACGGGCGGCTCCCGGCCGCCTCCGTACAGCCGCGGGCGGCGCGCAGGACCAGGTATGCGAGGGGGCCGGCCGGACTGCTCCGTACGGGTGTACGGGCCTGCGGCCTGCGAAATCCCGGCACCGGCACGGCAACGACACGGCGGTGGCACCGGCACCGGCACGGTGGTGGCGCGGTGGTGGCGCGGGCAGTGCGTGCGCATGTGCCCACCCGGCCTCGGGCACCGGCCGCGCGGGTACGCGAAGGGGCGGTCACCAGGCCCTGGTGACCGCCCCTCGATGCCGTTCGGGCCGTTCGGCCGGAAGGGTTACTTGCCCTTGGCGGCTTCCTTCAGCTTCGAGCCCGCCGAGACCTTCACGCTGTAGCCCGCGGGGATCTGGATCGGGTCGCCCGTCTGCGGGTTGCGCGCGGTGCGAGCGGCACGGTGGGTGCGCTCGAAGGTCAGGAAGCCGGGGATGGTGACCTTCTCGTCGCCCTTGGCGACGACCTCGCCGACGGTCTCGGCGAGGGCGGCCAGCACGGCGTCGGCGTCCTTGCGGGTCACCTCGGCGCGGTCGGCCAGCGCGGCCACCAGCTCACTGCGGTTCATGTTCTTACTCCCGTGTTTCTTTTGCCTGTGAGGCGTGAGATCGAAGCCGATGCTGCCAGGGCCCTCCGACAGTCCACCGGTCAGGGGGTCCGTCAGCGGCCCCGCCCTGTCCGGTGGAATCTCCCCAGGGACGCGGGTCCTCGGAGCAGCATCCTGCCTCCACCAATGGCGGGAACGCCAATCCGGCACCCTCCTGGATCACACGAAAAGCGCCACCGGCCCGCCGTGGTGACGTTGCGTCGACACGGCGGGGACGCAACGCAGCCACGCGGGCCCATGCTTCCGGCCACCCTAGATCGGGGGCAGGCGCGCCGCACCCCGCGACGCGCCGAAGACCCGAGGTCAGACGGGGGTGGCAGCCGTCACATCGGCGGCCGCGGCCTTGGCCGCGGTCCGCACGGCGCCGGCGACGGCACCCGCGACCTTGTCGTTGAAGACCGAAGGAATGATGTAGTTGGGGTTCAGCTCGTCCTCGGTGACGACGTCCGCGAGGGCCGCCGCGGCGGCGAGCATCATCTCGGTGTTGACGGTCCGGGACTGGGCGTCCAGCAGACCGCGGAAGACGCCCGGGAAGACCAGCACATTGTTGATCTGGTTGGGGAAGTCGGAGCGGCCGGTGGCCACGACGGCGGCGGTACGGCGGGCGACGGCGGGGTCGACCTCCGGGTCCGGGTTCGCGAGCGCGAAGACGATGGCGTCGTCGGCCATCGCGGAGACGTCCTCGGCACCGAGCAGATTGGGCGCGGAGACGCCGATGAAGACATCGGCGCCGACCACGGCCTCCTTGAGGGTGCCGGTGGCGCCTTCGGGGTTGGTGTTGTCGGCGATCCAGCGGAGGGCGGAGCCCGGCGCGGCGTCGACCAGGTCGTGGCGGCCGGCGTGGACCACACCGTGGATATCGGCGACGACGGCGTGCTTGACCCCGGCGGCGATCAGCAGCTTGAGAATGGCCGTACCGGCGGCGCCGGCACCGGACATGACGACCCGTACATCCGAGACGGCCTTGCCGACCACGCGCAGCGCGTTCGTCAGCGCGGCGAGGACCACGATGGCGGTGCCGTGCTGGTCGTCGTGGAAGACGGGGATGTCGAGGGCCTCGCGCAGCCGGGCTTCGATCTCGAAGCAGCGGGGGGCGGAGATGTCCTCCAGGTTGATCCCGGCGAACCCGGGCGCGATCGCCTTGACGATCGCCACGATCTCGTCGGTGTCCTGGGTGTCGAGGCAGAGCGGCCAGGCATCGATCCCGGCGAACCGCTTGAAGAGGGCGGCCTTGCCCTCCATGACCGGCAGGGCGGCCTTGGGGCCGATATTGCCGAGACCGAGTACGGCGGAGCCGTCGGTGACCACGGCGACGGAGTTCCGCTTGATGGTGAGGCGGCGGGCGTCCTCGGGGTTCTCGGCGATGGCCATGCAGACCCGGGCGACGCCGGGCGTGTAGATCATCGAGAGGTCGTCGCGGTTCCGGATCGGGTGCTTCGACTGCATTTCGATCTTGCCGCCGAGGTGCATCAGGAAGGTCCGGTCGGAGACCTTCCCGAGGACGACGCCCTCGATGGACCGCAGGCCCTCGACGATCTCGTCGGCGTGCGCGGTGGAGGTGGCCGCGATCGTCACGTCGATCCGCAGCTTCTCGTGCCCGGAGGCGGTGACATCGAGGCCGGTGACGGATCCTCCGGAGGATTCCACCGCCGTGGTGAGCTGGGAGACCGCGGTTCCGCTCGCGGGCACCTCCAGCCGGACCGTCATCGAGTACGAGACGCTTGGCGCCGTTGCCATGGCCGGATTCCTCTGCTTTCCCTAGCTCTGTCGCTCCACCGCCGAGGTCGCGTACGGGACGCTGGCCTCGGCGGCGCACTCCGATGGTCGCACCTACCTGCCAGTAGCAGGTAATAGTGGTCGTATTGTTTTTGGAAACACACTTCCGTGATACGGGATTCCCGGTGGGGTGCGGGGGTTCCCATCCGCCGTTCCGCCCCCGCCACGCCCGGGAAACGCGATCAGGCCCGCGCCCCGGAGGGACGCGGACCTGATCCGATGAACTAGCAGCACCGACCCGCCATGCTCGCCTCGCGGCAAGTGGTCGCTCGAAGCGACGAAGGTTGGGCCCGGGGGCTTGGATCGAGCCGGTGCCAACCCCAAGGCTAACAAACGGATCGCGGTTCGCAGCCGGGTCGCCCCGACCGATCCGCCGACCGGGGCAACCGCCGTGGGTCCGGTCCCCCGGGACGGCGTACCTCAGTCGCGCAGCAGCTCCGGAACGCCCGCCGCGTCCGGCTCGTCGGCGTCCGCCGTCACCACCGTCAGCTCCCGGGTCGCCCGGGTCAGCGCCACGTACAGCACCCGCAGCCCCGCCTCGCTGCCGCCCGCGATCTCCGCGGGCGCCACCACGATCGACGCGTCGTACTCCAGGCCCTTGGCCTCCAGGGACCCCAGCGCGACCACCCGGTCCCCCAGCCCGGCCAGCCAGCCGGCCGCCTCTTCGCGGCGGTCCATCGCGACGACCACGCCGACGGTCCCGTCGACCCGGCCCAGCAGCCGCGCGGCTTCCGCCCGTACCACCGCCCCCAGCTCCCCGGCGCCCGGCGAACCGTCCGCACGGGCGAACCGCGGCTCCACCCCGGTGGACCGCACCGCGGACGGGGACTGCGCCCCCGGCATGGCCCTGGCCAGCACCTTCGCCGCCAGCTCCGCGATCTCCGCCGGGTTGCGGTAGTTCACGGTCAGTTCGAACCGCCGCCGCGGGCGGGTGCCGAGCGCCTCGTCCCTGGCCGCCGCCGCGTCCTCCGGCTCCGGCCACGACGACTGCGCGGGATCGCCCACGACGGTCCAGGTGGCGTGCCGTCCGCGGCGGCCGATCATGCGCCACTGCATGGGCGTCACGTCCTGCGCCTCGTCGACGATGACATGGGCGTATTCGGTACGCTCCGCCGCCAGCCGCTCGGCCCGCTCGCGCTGGGTCTCCTCGCGCCGCGGCATCAGCTCCTCCAGGCCGGTGAGCTGGTCCAGCGGGTCGTACTCCCGCTTCTTGCGGGGCCGGGCCGGAGTGCCGAGCAGGGTGTGCAGCTCGTCGAGGAGGGCGACGTCGTGCACCGACAGCGGGCCGCCGCCGTCCGCGCCCACGCGCTTCAGGGAGCGGGCGACCCGGCGGACCTCTCCGGGGTTCAGCACCCGGCGCGCCCACCGTCCGAGCCGCCGCTCGTCGGCCATCGCGGCGAGCACCGCGCGCGGGGTCAGCTCCGGCCACCAAGCGTCGAGGAAGGCGGCGAAGGAGTCCTCGCCGGTCACGTCCTCGTCGAAGGAGGAGCGCAGTTCGGCCGCCAGCTCGGGGTCGGAGTGCCGTCCGGCCGAACCCGAACGGGCGTACAGCGCGTCCAGCAGCAGTCTGCGGGCCCTGGGACGCAGCAGATTGACCGGGGCCGTACCGCTGAGGACGGTTCCGCGGATGCGCTTCAGTTCGGCGGCGTCCAGCTCAAGACGCCGGCCGAAGGCGACGACCCGCAGCAGATCCGTCCGTACCGGGGCGGGGGTGCCGTTCTCGTCATCGCCGTCGCCGTCGTCGTCCCCGAAGGCGAGCTGCCCCTGCTCCGTCCCGCGTCCGGCGGCGGGCGGCAGTTCCAGGGCGCCCCGGGCGGCTTTGCGGAGTACGGCGGCCATCCGGGACGAACCCTTGACCCGGGCCACCGCCGGATCGTCGTAGACCGTCGCATCGGCGCCGTCGACCAGACTGCCCACGGCGCGGATCGCGACCTGCCCCTCCTCACCGAGGGACGGCAGCACGCCCTCCGTGTAGGCGACCAGCAGCGGCGTCGGAGAGACGATCAGGATGCCGCCCGCGTACCGCCGCCGGTCCTGGTAGAGCAGATAGGCCGCCCGGTGCAGGGCGACGGCGGTCTTCCCGGTGCCCGGACCGCCCTCCACATAGGTGATCGACGCGGCGGGCGCCCGGACCACCAGATCCTGTTCGGCCTGGATGGACGAGACGATGTCCCGCATCGTGTGGCCGCGGGCCCGCCCCAGCGCGGCCATCAGCGCGCCGTCGCCGATCGCGGCCAGCTCCCGGCCGCCGAGGCTCGCGGTCAGCTCCGGGCGCATCAGATCGTCCTCGACGCCGAGGACCCGGCGGCCCTTGGAGCGGATCACCCGGCGGCGTACCACCCGGCCCGGATCGACGGGGGTCGCCCGGTAGAAGGGCGCGGCGGCGGGCGCCCGCCAGTCGATGACCAGCGGCGCGTACTCCTCGTCGAGAACACCCATCCGGCCGATGTGCAGCGTCTCGCCGATATCGGCGGTGTTGTCGGGGCGTACGGCGTCGTCCGCGGGCTCCACCGAGGTGTAGGCGCCGTCCGGGCCGCGTTTGCCGTCCTTGCCGTACAGCAGGTCGATGCGGCCGAAGAGGAAGTCCTCGTACTCGGCGTGCAGACGGTTGAGATGGACCCCGGCCCGGAAGACCTGGGCATCGCGCTCGGCGAGCGCGCCGGGGGTGCCGACCTGGCCGAGCCGGGCGGCGTCGTGCATCAGGAACTCCGCCTCGTGGATCTTCTCCTCCAGGCGTACGTACACCCGGTCGAGATGTTCCTGTTCGACGGCGATCTCCCGGTCGCGGACGGAGTCACCGGCCGTTCCCTGGTCCGTACCGGTGATTCCCTCGCCGGTATCGGCGGCCGGGTCACCGGCCGTGTCCGCAGCGGCATTGTGCCTGGCCACCGAGGCCCCCTTCTGACGTGCACTGGGCAGCCGTCAACCGTACGCGAAGGGGAGCCTTCTGTCAGGCGCCGGTCAGGCGTCTATCTCGACCAGTTTCTGGTTGTCGAAGGTACGTACCTCGAAGCGGTCGATGTCCGCGCGGTCCATCGCGGCCCCGCCGTGCACGTACAGCGGGGCCTTGGAGGCGTCCGAGGGGCCGTCCGGGATGCCGTAACCCCATCGGGGGACGGACCAGGAGGTGATGACCTCCTCCTCGCCGGTCTTGGACACGGCGACAAGATTGCACTTCAGGGGCCCCTTGACCCCTTTCAGTTCCAGCACCGCGTGCGTCCCCCAGCCCTTCTTCTCCAGGCCGACGGCCGCGGACACCCGGGTCGTGGGATCGGTCGCGCGGATCTTCTCGGGCATATGCCGGAAGAAGGCGTCCTCGGCCGGGAAGGCGGGGTGGGCCGCCACGCCCCCCTTCGGCGCGTCGCCGTCCCGGATGAGCGCATACGTCGTCACGGGGACGGCGACGACCAGCGCCGCGGCGGCCGCGACCAGATACCGGCCGCGCCTGCGCCGGGCGGCCCGCTGCCCCGCGACCTCGTCCAGCACCCCGCCGAGGATCCGGGGGCCCGGCGGTCCCGGCAGCACGGGCAGGGACCGGAGCGGCGGAGTCGCTGCCGCCGGGGGCCCGACTCGGCGGAGCTGGGGGGAGGCGGCGGGCGGGACGGGGGCGTCGGCCAGGGCGGCCAGCATCGGTTCCAGTCCGGAGAACTCCTCCACATGGACCGCACAGATATCGCATCCCGCCAGATGCGCCTCGAACGCGGAGACGTCCGCGTCGTCCAGGACCCCGAGCACATACGCCCCGACGGCGTCGTGAATCGAGTCCTGCCCCCGCATGGTCATGCTGTGACCCCCCTCTCTTCCAGTGCGAGCTTCATGGAACGCAGTGCGTAGAACACCCGCGAGCGGACCGTGCCACTGGGTATGCCGAGCGTCTCGGCCGCCTCATTGACCGTACGGCCCTTGAAGTACGTTTCAAGAAGTACTTCCCGGTGCGCGGGCGTCAAATCGTCCAGCGCATCCGAGAGCGTCATCAGCCACAACGCCTTGTCGATCTCGTCCTCCGCGGGCATGACCTCCAGCGGCGACGGGTCCACCTCCTGCGGCCGGGCCTGCCGGCTGCGGTGGCCGTCGATGACGATGCGCCGCGCGACCGTCACCAGCCAGGGTCGGACAGAGCCGGTCGCCCGGTTGAGCTGACCGGCGTTCTTCCAGGCACGGATGAGCGTCTCCTGCACCACGTCCTCGGCCCGCTGGCGGTCGCCCGCGACGAGACGCAGCACATAGGCGAGCAGAGGTCCCGCGTGTTCGCGGTAGAGCGCCCGCACCAACTCCTCGTCAGGCAGTGAGGAGGCATGGCGTGGCTTCGTGCTGCGATGGCGAGCCCTCTGCGGACGGTCATCGGCCACGGCGGCATCCTTGCGCACCTGCAACCTCCCGGTCGAGACCTTGACTTGGCGTCGGCTGACTGCTTGTCCCCGTCCTTTACGGAAGGGAACGCCGAGGCGCTCAACCCGACCGGAAAAAGTTCCCCCGTGGTCCGGCTCGCGTCCGGGGGATCGCCCTTTTTGCCCTTCATTCCTCCGGTGTCCGGCGCCCGCGGAGACGCCGTTCACCAGGCTTTACGTAGGGAGGTGTGAAACGGTTCACCTTGACGCGAAGACGTTCCGGACACGGGGGAGATCCGGTGCCGTGTCACCCTTTGCGCGGTGTCGTGGTGCCCTTTGCCCGGGGCCGTGACGCCTTTGCCGGGCGGGGTGTGGCGCCTTAGCAGGTCGGGGTGTGGCGCCTTAGCAGGTCGGGGTGTCGCGGGCGGATCCCGGAGTCTCTCAGGTACGGGCGAGGGCCGCCGCCCGGCGCCGGTGGCGGGCCACCCGTTCCCGGTTTCCGCAGACCTCGCTGGAGCACCAGCGGCGGCGGCTGCCCCGGGAGGTGTCGACGTACACCCGGCGGCAGCTCTCGCCCTCGCACTGCCGCAGCAGGGCGCGGGCCGCCGGATCGGTGAGCAGTTCGACCGCGTCCCGGGCGACGACGGCGAGGAGTTCGGCGCATTCGGGGGCCCGTGCGAGCGTCCGGACCAGGGCGCCACCGGCGTCCCGTACGGCCCTGACCGCCGGCGGCGCCGCGACGGCCAGGGCGTTCACCCGCTCCAGCGCGGCGGCCGCGGGGGCGGGGCGGCCTTCGATCTCGGCGCGCACCACTTGGGCGAGATGGCCGCGAAGCTCGGTGAACCGCTGGACCCAGGCGGGGCAGTCGGCGGGCAGCGGGGTCCCGGGCGGCACCAGTTCGGCACCGACCAGCCAGCGCCGCAGTCCGCCCGCTCCGGCCAGGGGCTCGTCCCGGGGGCCCGCGCCCGGGGCGGGGTCCTCGGTGGCGACCAGGTCCAGACAGAGCCGTCCGGTGTCGAACCGCCAGGGCCGACCGGCCGGTCCGTCCGCGCCATCCGCCGTACCGGAGCCGGTCACCCGCTCCGCCGGGTCTGCCGCACGTGCCGCCATGCCCCTCTCACCGCCTTGGGGTCGCCGCCGGGTCTCCCGTCCAGAGTGCCCCCGCCGCGCGGCGCCCGGAACCCCTGGTTCAGGCCGGTTCGTACGGCCCCGGGCCGGGCGGCCGGGGGCGTACCACGGAGGCGGGCCCGGCAGGAACCGGTACCCGCCCCGCGCGGTGCTCCGGAGCCGGACTACCGCAGGGCGATGCCCGGGGCGATGTCCTCGTACCGCTCGACGGCGGACCCGCCGGTGGCCGCGCTGCGCGCGCTGTCCGCAGATTCAGCGGTCTTGACGGTCTTGACGGTGCCGGCCGTCTTGGCGGTGCCCGCGGTCTTGACGGGCGTGGCACCGCAGAACGCCGCCTCCAGCGTCCTCGGCAGCGTATTCAGCACGGTCCCGTTGTTGGAGGTGTTGGCGAAGGACGTGATCGACCGCTTCCCGTCCGCCGAGGTGAAGGCGAAGGTGTAATACCCCTGGACCGTACCGGTGTGCCCGTACACCGAAACCCCGCAGGACAGGTCGCGGCGCCGCAGCCCGAGCCCGTACCCCTGGGTGGAGTTGACCGGTGTCCAGGTCCGCATCTCGGCCAGCGCGGCACCGGAGACGAGCTTGCCGCGCATCAGCGCCGACAGGAAGGTGTTGAGGTCCTCGGCGCCGGAGACGACCGCGCCCGCGCTCTGCGCCCAGGAGGCGGTCTGCCGGGTGGAGTCCACCAGCGGCGCGCCGGCCTCGTCGGGCCGGAGATAGCCCTTGACGTGGCGGCCGGGGATCGCGGTCTCGGGGTGGACATAGAAGGTGTCGTCGAGGTCCAGCGGCTGGATGATCCGCTTCCGGTACGCCTCTCCGACATCCTTCCCGGTCAGCTTCTCGATGAGCATGCCCGCGACGACGAAGTTGGTGTTGGAGTAGGAGTACGTGGTCCCCGGGGTCACGGTCGGCGGCTTGGCCAGCGACAGGTCGAGCAGCTCCCGGTAGGTGTAGACGCGGTTCCGGACGGATTCGAAGCCGGGCACGGTCGCGGCGAACATATCGTTGGTGTAGTCGTACAGGCCCGTGCGGTGGCTGAGCAGATGGCGGACCGTGATCCGCGGGTCGAGCAGCCCGGGGAGATAGGTGTTCACCGGGGTGTCCAGGGCCAGTACGCCCTCGTCGACGAGCTGGAGGAGGACGACCGCGGAGAACGTCTTGCTGACGCTGCCGATCCGGAAGCGGTCGTCGGTGTCCATCGCCCGTCCGGTGGCCCGGTCGGCGATGCCCTCGGTCTGCCGGAGCACGCTCCCCGCATCGTCGATCCGGGCCATCGCGCCCGGCGCCCCGTTCGCCAGCGCCGCCCGCAGGGCCGTGCGCAGGGCGTCCGGGTCCGGGGCGGACAGGACGGGGGCCGCGGGCGCGGACGGCGCGGCGGGCTTCCCGGGTGCGGCGGGTGCGGCGGGTGCGGCGGGTGCGGCTACCGCGGACTGCGCGGAGACCGCGAGCAGCGACAGCAGCGCGGCACCGAACGCGGTTCCCCTGCTCACCTTGGCTGAGACCATCTGGTCGTACTCCCTGTTCAGGCCGTTCAAACCGGCCGTAGAGCGGCGGCGCGGACGCGACCGCCGTCACCAGATGTAGACGACGTTTCACCGGAAGAGGTGCACCGGCATGGGTGAACTCCCGTTTCGCCCGGTGCACTTCCCCGGATCGGGCGTGTGAGCGTCCGCGATGATCGCGGGCATGGCGGCGGTCCAGCGGATCGTCCCGCCGGGGAGGGTCGACGAAGGGCCTGGCCGCGGCGGTGCTCCGGGCGCGCCGGCCCCGGCCCGCTCCCGGAAAGCCACGGCGGATCCCCCGGCACTCCGTCCCGGCTTCCGGGATACGACAAAGGCCCGGCTGTCGTAACAGCCGGGCCCGTGCCTCACATGGGATGAGTGGAGATGGCGGGAATCGAACCCGCGTCCAACGGTGCAGAATCAGGACTTCTCCGAGCGCAGTCCGCTGCGCTTTTCTCGGCCCCGGAGATCACGCGGACAAGTCTCCGACGGGCCCAGTCACTGTTGGTTGTTCCTCAGGACCCCGTGACCGGGCCTAGAGGTTGAGTTCCCTAGATGACGCCAGGATCCGGGTCGGGAACACCCCCGGGCTGACGCTCCATGAGTGAAGGTTCGTCTCTACTGCTTATTAGGCAGCGAGGGCGAAGGCTTCGGAGTTATCGCGCTTGTTATTGGCGATTATTTTTTGCGACATATGGTTTACGAGATCATTGCCGCTTCCTCGGCTCGCTTCTCCTGCTTCGACAGCCGCTGTCGAAACCGATCATCCCCATGTTGATTTTTCAAGCATCACCGGAAGCGGCCTCGCGGCAGCCCGGTGCGCCCCTCACCAAGGGACGTTCCCATCGTACGGGACCGACACGACCCCGTGCCAGCGCATTCCCGCACGCGGCGGCGGACGGCCCCGTCCGGCGCGGCCCCATTCCGGTCCGATCCGGTCCGGTGCCGGTCCGGTCCCGGCGTCAGGACCGCTGCTGCCGCCGGACCGCCGACATCACCTTGTCCGCCTCGCGCCGGTCCTGCCGTTCGCGGAGCGTCTGCCGCTTGTCGTACTCCTTCTTGCCCTTCGCCAGCGCGATCTCGACCTTCGCCCGGCCGTCCTTGAAGTACAGGGCCAGCGGCACGATCGTGTGCCCGGACTCCTGCGACTTCGACTCCAGCTTGTCGATCTCCTCCCGGTGCATCAGCAGCTTCCGCTTGCGCCGGGCGCTGTGGTTGGTCCAGGTCCCCTGCGAGTACTCCGGTACGTGCACGTTGTGCAGCCATGCCTCGCGGCCGTCGATCTGGACGAACCCGTCCGCCAGGGACGCCCGCCCCTGGCGCAGCGACTTCACCTCGGTCCCGGTCAGGACGAGACCGCACTCGTAGGTGTCGATGATGAGGTAGTCGTGCCGCGCCTTCTTGTTCTGCGCGATCAGCTTGCGCCCTTTTTCCTTAGCCATAGTGCGGTCATTTTCGCACTATGGCCCGGGGCCGAGGCCACTCAATACCGTCTCGGCCCGCCGCTCGGGGTCCTCCCCCTCGGCGGGTGTCAGATCGGGGGTGATGCCGTGGCCGTCGACGTCGTAACCCTCGGGAGTGCGGTAGTGGCCGACGGTCAGCTCGGCCACGGAACCGTCCGGGAGGGTGCTCGGCATCTGCACCGATCCCTTGCCGAAGGTGCGGCTGCCGACCGTGACCGCCCGGCCGCGGTCCTTCAGCGCGCCGGTGACCATCTCGGCCGCGCTCATCGTCCCGCTGTCGACCAGGGCGACCACCGGCCGTCCGGTGTCGCCGCCGGGCTCGGCGTACAGGGCGAGCTGCTCGCCCTCGACGTCGTACGTGGCCACCAGTCCGCCGTCGAGGAAGGCGGAGGCGGCGGTGACGGCCTCGGTGACCAGCCCGCCGCTGTTGCCCCGCAGGTCCAGCAGGACCCCGGCGCCGTCCGGGGCGTCCTCGACGGCGTCCTTCACCCGCTCGCCCGAGCCACGGGTGAACGACGAGACGCGGATCTTCACCGCGCCGCCGGAGAGCTGTTCGACCGTGACGGATTCACTGGGCACGGTGGTACGGATCAGCTCACGGGTCCAGGTCCGGGAGCCGCGCTGGAGGCCCAGGGAGACGGAGGTGCGCTCCTCGCCCCGCAGCAGTCCGACGATCTCGGTCACCGGACGCCCTTCGACGGACCGGCCGCCGATCGTCCGCAGCCGGTCGCCGGAGCGGATGCCCGCCTTCGCCGCGGGCCCGCCGGGCTGCACCCGGGCGACCTCCACCCGCCCGCCGGCCGTGGGGCGTGCCCAGAGCCCGACGCCGGTGTACTCGCCGTCGAGGCTCTGCTGGAACTTCTCGTACTCGCGCGGATCGTAGACCGCGCTCCAGCGGTCACCGCTGCGGCTGACGACCTCCTCGGCGGCTTGGGCGGCCGAACCGCCCTCGGCTACGGCCTCGGACGCGACCCGGACGAGATCGTCGCGGTCGACGCCCGGCCCGGACGGGCGCACGGCCCCGGGGCGGGTCTCCCCGTCGCCGGACGACCGGTCGTGCGGCAGGGCGTCGGTGACCGCGCCGGCCGCCAGCACACCGGCGAACACCAATGTCAGGGCCGCCCCGCGGCGGATGCGGCGGGGCCGAGGGGAGAACTCAGGGCCCGGCATGGCGCCGAGTCTAGGACAAGCCCCCGGCGCGGCAGGGCCGTTGCCGGTACCGCGTCGGGGGCGGATGTCACACCTTGAGGTACTTGCGCAGCGCGACGAAAGCCGCAAGGGCGGGCATCAGCAGCCCGATCGCCAGGACCAGGGGGAGCTTGGTCACCAGGGCGTCCCAGCCGATGAAGTTGATCAGCGGCATCTTGTCGGCGAGGGCCAGACCGTGGTCGATCAGGAAGTAGCGGCCCGCGATCAGCATGCCCACGGCCAGCAGTCCGCCCAGCAGACCGGCGATGGCCGCCTCCAGGATGAACGGCAGTTGGATGTAGAAGCTGGAGGCGCCGACCAGCCGCATGATGCCGGTCTCACGCCTGCGGCTGAAGGCCGAGACCCGGACGGTATTGACGATCAGCATCAACGCGATGATCAGCATCAGGATCATCACCGCGATCGCGGTCACGTTCATGCCGTTCATCAGGTCGAACAGGTTCTGCAGGATGCTCCGCTGATCCTCGACCGACTGGACGCCGGGACGGCCCGCGAAGGCGGACGCGACCACCTGGTACTTCTCCGGATCGTGCAGTTTGACCCGGAAGGACTCCGGCATCTGGTCCGGGGTGATCGTGTCGGCGATGGGGGTGTCGCCGTAACTGTCCTGATAGCGCTTGTACGCCTGCTCCGCGCTCTCGTAGTGGATCTTGTCAACGACGTTCATCTTGTCCAGATCGGCTTTGATCTGGTCCTTCTGGTCATTGGTGACCGCACCCTTGGCGCACTGCGGCGAGTTCCGGGCGTCGTTCTTGTTGCAGAGGAAGATGGAGACGTTGACCTTGTCGTACCAGAAGTCCTTCATCGTGCCGACCTGCTCGCGCAGCAGCAGCGCCCCGCCGAAGAGGGCGAGCGACAGGGCGACGGAGATGACGACGGCGAAGGTCATCGTGAGATTGCGGCGGAGACCGACGGCGATCTCCGACAGGACGAACTGGGCGCGCATCGCGTGCGGTCAGCCTTTCTCGCGCGGGGTGGTACGGATGATCGGTGGGCTCAGTGCTGGTAGCCGTAGACACCGCGGGCCTGGTCGCGGACGAGCCGGCCCTGCTCCAGTTCGATGACGCGCTTCCGCATCTGGTCGACGATGTTCTGGTCGTGGGTGGCCATCACCACGGTCGTACCGGTCCGGTTGATCCGGTCCAGCAGCTTCATGATGCCCACGGAGGTCTGGGGGTCGAGGTTGCCGGTCGGCTCGTCGGCGATCAGCAGCATCGGACGGTTGACGAACGCCCGGGCGATGGCCACCCGCTGCTGCTCACCACCGGACAGCTCGCCGGGCATCCGGCCCTCCTTGCCGCCGAGGCCGACCAGGTCGAGCACCTGGGGTACGGCCTTGCGGATCTCGCCGCGCGGTTTGCCGATGACCTCCTGGGCGAAGGCGACGTTCTGCGCGACCGTCTTGTTGGGCAGCAGCCGGAAGTCCTGGAAGACGGTGCCCAGCTTCCGCCGGACCTGCGGCACCTTCCAGTTGGAGATCTTCCCCAGGTCCTTGCCGAGCACATGGACGGAGCCGTGACTGGCCCGCTCCTCGCGGAGGATCAACCGGAGGAAGGTCGACTTTCCGGAGCCTGAGGATCCCACCAGGAAGACGAACTCGCCCTTGGCGATCTCCAGGGAGACATCGTGCAGCGCTGGCCTGCTCTGCTTGGGGTAGGTCTTCGAAACATGGGCGAATCGGATCACGGGGCACACCATGTCGGCCGGGGTCAAAGGGTGTGCGTGACACTACGCGAACGGGGCGTGAGTACGCAGTCGACGGCCGGGGATGCGTGGATTGTCACGCCCAAGTGGCACGCCCGGGGCCGGCCCCCGGAGGGTGGAGCTTCCCCCGGCCGCGCGCCGAACGGCGTAGGAGCTGGCACAGTGGTAGGGAACAGTCGCGTGTCCTTGAGCGTTGTCGGACGGGAAGTGTGCTGACGGTCCGCGGATTGCGGCTCCGACACGCGGGAGAGGAGAGCGCATGACCTACGACCGTCTGGTGTGCGCCAACTGCGCGGCCCCGGTCTCCGAGGGCCGCTGCCCGGTGTGCCGGGCGAACCGTGAGCGGCTCCAGCAGCAGAGCCCGTTCTCGGCGCTGACCCCGGCGGCCCTGGCGGGCCTGCTGGTGCTGCTGATCGCCGCGGTGGCCCTGCTGGCGACGCGTACGGCCTGAGCGGCCGCCTCCCGCCGACACGGCCGAGGGGCCCGGGGTGCTGTGCCACACCCCGGGCCCCTCGTCACTCTCCGCGTTTCAGCGGTTACGGTCTCACTCAGACGGCCGCGCGGTTGCCGCCGACGAGCCGGGGCAGCATCCGGAACCCGATTCCACCGGCGATCATCGTCGCGGCGCCGACGAGCAGGAAGGTCGTCTCCATCGCTCCGGTCTCGGCAAGCTCTTCCTTGGCCTCGCCCTGCTGGACGGGCTGGGAGCCGGCGTTGTTGGTGTCGGTCTGGTCCCCACCACCGGCCGACCCGCCGGTCGAACCGCCGGACCCGTTGCCACTGGTGGAGGTGTTGCTTCCACCGGAGGTGCTGTTGCCGCCGTTGTTGTTGCCGCCCTGGTCGCCACCGCCGGTGTTGTTGCCGCCGCCCTGGCTGGACGTACCGCCCTTGGTCTCACCACCGCCGACGTTGTTGCCGCCGCCCTGGCTGGACGTACCGCCCTTGGTCGCACCGCCTTGGCCCTCAGCGCCACCCTGACCTTCAGCACCGCCTTGGCCCTCGGCACCGCCTTGGCCCTCAGCGCCACCCTGACCCTCAGCGCCACCCTGACCCTCGGCACCGCCTTGGCCCTCAGCGCCACCCTGACCTTCAGCACCGCCCTGACCCTCGGCACCGCCCTGGCCCTCGGCACCGCCCTGGCCCTCGGCACCGCCCTGACCTTCAGCACCGCCCTGGCCCTCAGCACCGCCCTGGTTCTCACCACCGGCGATGACACCTGTGGCGCCTCCCTGACCCTCACCCCCGCCGCTGGTGGGGGGCTTCTCGTCGTTCACTCCCAGGCCGGCCTCGCTGGACTGCGGCCCGCTGAATGCGGAGGCCGCACCGGCCACCGTCAGCGACGCGCCAGCAGCGATCACCGCGCCGGCGGCGATCCGTGCCACGCGGATACGCGTCTTCTTCGTCATCTACCTGCTACCCCCAGTAGCTTTTCGTCATTGAGCCGGGTCTCCCGGGCGGCTACTCAGGGGAGAGCTTCCGCTCTCACCCCGCTCGCTCTCGCCCCGGGAAACACGCATGCCGCGTGCCAGCCTTGCCAGTTCGGAAGGGCCCGTCAAGCGCGCAGTGCGAACGATGCCCGATATGAGGGCTGTTGCCTGGGGCAGGGCAATGCAACTGTGACCCACAGAGCGCACCGACATCCAATTGCATTCGACATTGCCTATTTGTCGACATAAAATTGAGATGCCATCACACCAGCCCGCCAAGGGGCAGCCACGACCTCGCGTGGCACGGATGGGGGGCATCGACGACGCCCCCCTCACCCCCTACCGACTCCGCTTGAGCACGCTCGCGATGCGACTGTCCACGTTTCCCAACGTCCTCATAAACGCCTCCTTGGAGATGTAGCGATCCTTCCGGTCCAGACCGAAGGACTCCAGATCCACCAAATGGGAACCATATCGAGCCCAATAGCTCCAGTTGAAACAGCCCTGCTCCCCCGAACCTCCGATACAGAGAAGTTCATATGCATCCGCGGCCACCGGGACAGTCACATCGACCTTCACCGGGTCATACGGCCAGATGTCTCCCCACCAATGCCGCGGGCCCCCTCTCTCGAAGGTTTTCCCCGCCCCCTCCGCATCGCCGTAAGCGAAAACAGAGACACCCACTTCGCAACCGTCAGGCGTTTCCCAGTCAATGACAGCAGCCGCCACCGCCCCCTGTTTATCCTTCTGGTGACGCACACCGCCAGATTCCCAAGGGCCGCAAGAATCATCCTGGATATCATTGACCGTCATGAGTAGGCTCTCAGGACGAGCGTCGATTTCGATTTTCCCGGCGCATCCCACAGCGAGGACCCCGAAGGCCGCCATGAGCGACAGCCACTTGCCCGAGCGGGTGAATATTTTGATCACTTTATCTTCTCGCCCCACCCGAGCCCCGGAGCCGCTTCCCAGTCAGGAATCGTCTCCATGACGATCCTATGGAGCTGCTCCACAGTTACGTCCTTCCCGGAACTTTCCGTCTCCTCGAACAGCCGGTATCCAGCACGAATGGATATGTTGTCACCTTCATCGGTATGACCGACTCCCCGCTCGCTCACCTGAGAGCCCTTCATAAGAACCCCCTCACTGATCGCGGCCTTTCGCCCGACATAACCGTAGTGGATATTCGACCAGACGTCGTAGAGCACGGATTTACTCCCCGGATCGGTGGTAATGGGAGTACGGTAAAGCCTTCTCTCTTTCAGCTCGAACTTCTCGTCGAGCTGGTGCTTGTGGTCCCATGGCCCTTCGCTGTGCACCATGGCCGTCCAGATCCCCAGTCCTGCGATGAAGCCCGTGCCCGGTGCGCTCGTGTGGGCCAAGACGGCGGGACTGATCTCGGGAATCCACCCGTTTAGAGAGAAACACTCGGTAGGAATCATGGCGCACCGAATGGCCGCCGCAGTTTCCGACTTCGCGTTGGCGTTCATCTCATCCACCATGAACTGGAGAATTTGGACGTAGACGGGATTCGGCGCCGGCGCCCCCCTGTTCGGCGCGGGGCAGCTTGCGGACATGTTGCCTGAGTAGCAGTGGGTGCCGCCACCACTGCTGCCACCACCTCGGCCGTTGCCGCCGCCATGGCCACCACTGCTACCTGGCTTCGGCTTGGAGTGGTCCACACCCTCGTCGGGACGGCCGTTCCCCGGAGTCCCGTCAGGCCGCTTCGGACAAGCAGGCATGTCCTTCTTGCCACATGCCAAGCCGAGACCGGAGGGGTCGGAGAAAGTCGCCGGGTTCTGCGCACCATAGGTGTATCCGTTGAGCGTCTGGTGCTTGTCCATCTCCATCAGCGGGTCAACACTGATGAACTGACCAATCGCCGGGTCGTACTGACGTGCTCCCACATGGGTCAGCCCAGTGGCCGTGTCCACCGGCTTGCCCAGAAACCGTTTGTCGTCGGGCCAGGTGCCGACGGCCGTGCCTCGCGGCGCGCCGAAAGGCGTCGTGAAGCGTTTGGAGACAGCCTGCGTCGTGGCGTCGAGAGCCAGGCTCGCGGTGCCGTGCCGGTCGGCCGCGAGGAAGGACACACGAGAGGTACCGGACTCGGTGGAGCGCAGGGCAACGGTGATGCCTCCGGCCACGTAGGTACGCGTCGCCCAGGTCGTCTTCGTGGTGCCCACGACCTTGTGGTGGATCTCCGTGGCCCCCAGATAGAGGACACTCTCCCCGTCACCGGTCATGGCACGCCGGATCAGCAGAGTGCCGTCGGCGTCGTACAGATAGCCGGTCTTCCGGGAACCCTGGACCAGTTCGATCAACTTGCCCTCGGCGTTCCATGTCAGTGCCTGCGTTCCGGTGCCGGGCGCAGGCCGTTTGGTGGTGTTACCCGTCTTGTCATACGCGTACATGGCCTCGGCCGACGGTGTTCCGCACTCCGTGGCGGTCGTGGTCCGGGTCAGTGCGTGGCGGCGCTCAGGGTCCTGGTAGCAGTAGCTCGTGGTCGTCGCCGTGCCCGTGACCGGGGTCCGGGTTTCCGTCGCCCGCTGACCGGAGGCGTTGTACGTGAAGGCGGTGCGGTAGGGGGCTGCGCCGCCGAGGGTACGGCTTGTGCAGTTGTCCGTCGACGGGGTCCACGCTTCGGTGAGCCGACGGTGACCGTCGTAACTGAAGCACTGGATGTCGGTCTTCAGCGACGGATCGGCGTTCGGTGTATCAGCGATCTTGGTGACATTGCCCGCGTCGTCATAGGTGTAGCTGAGGTCCTGCGGCTTGAACGGCGCGGTCTGGGGCGTCGTGACGAAGGACCGGGTCAGCCGGTCGGTTCCCGGCTCGTACCGCTTGTCGATGTATGTCTTCTTCGCCTCGGTCGCCCCTGACAGACCGAGGACGAGCTGCTGCGGCTGTCCCTGGGCGCTGTAGGTCGCGTCCAGCAGATAGCCGGAGGAGCCGGAGATCCCGACGGGCTGGCCGGTCGGCGTATAGCGGTAAGAGATGATCTCCGAGGCGAGACCGCCGGCTGCGGGTTCCGTACTGGAGCCGACGGAGCCGTCGAGGTCGTACGAGGTCGAGAAGGAGTAGCTGGTGGCCGCCGCACCCGCGATGACCAGATCGTCCGTAGCAGCGAGGGTCACCTGGGTCTGTGTGGCGCGGTACAGCGCGTCATAGGCGACGATCTTCTTGCCGTACGCCTCGCCCGCCGTACCGCCGTCGTAGCGGACGGAACCGTCGGGCTGCCCCTTGGCAAGGGTGTCGTATGTCCAGGCGGCCAGCTTGTTCACGTTGCTGCGCTCGGTACCGGACCACAGACCGGTCTTACGGCCCAGTTCATCGTAATCGTAGAGGAGCTGGCCGTTTTCGGAGTTCTTGGTCCAGTCCGCCTGGTCGAGGACGGTGTATCCGGTGCGGGTCGTGCCCTTGTCCGGGTCCGATTCGGAGAGCCTTCGTCCGAAGAGGTCGTAGGTGTACGACCACTGGCCGCCGTCCGGTCCGGTGACAGTCGCCTGCTTGCCGTCCCGGGTGTAGGTGTACGAGGTGGTGGTGCGACCGCTGCCGAGACCACCGCCGAAGTCAGCGTCCGCGAAGCCTGTACCGGCGTACTCTCGCCGCTCAGAGGTGCGGCCCAGCGCGTCGGTGACGACGCGAACGGCCTGCCCGCCCGAGGGGGCGCTGGTCGCCGTGGAGTCGCCGGTGTAGGCCGTGGTCGTCTGCCACTTCTTCACGCCGAAGACGAGAAGGCTGCTGGATAGAGCGCGCCCAGCGCCGTCGAGAACGGTCTGGAGCTGCCGGGGTGCCTCGCCGAACTCCGCACGAACGTACGTACTGTTCGGCGCACTCGTCGTGTCGTAGATCCCGGCGTACGACTCGTATGCCAGGCCCCGCGAGTCGTACCGTGTGTCCGTGAGCAGCCGCCCGCCGAGCGGGGTGGAGGTCTGCTTCTGGAGCGGACGGAGCAGCGAGTCGAAGATCTCGTAGGAGGTCATCACTGTGCTCGATGACTTGATGGTGGAGGTGGCGATGGACGGCACCACACCACGTCGCAGGGTGTAGGCAAAGCTCGTAGTGGCGCTCTGGGCGGCGGCCCTGTTGCGGTTGGGCAGCCAGACTCCGGTGACGCGGCCGAGGGAGTCGTAGACCTGCTCGGTCTTCTTGTTGTTGGCATCGTGGATGCGCAGGGGGAGACCGCGGAGACCGTCGAGGTAGGTGGTAACGGTGTGATTCTTGGGATTGGTGACGACGGTCTTGGTCGTGGCTCCCGCTCCCGGGGGCGTGTACGCGGTGGTGGTCGTGCGGTCCGCCGCGTCCATCACGGACAGGGGCCGACCGAGCGTGTCGTAGGCAGTGGTGGCCTGCCGCTGCCATGCGGACGGGGGCCGTTCGCCGCCAGTAACCGTCGGCGGGTAGGCGGACGCACGGGCGGTCCAGGTCGCCAGGCCCTTGGTGGGGGTCTGGTCCGCAGTCCAGGTGGTGGTCTCGGTCGGGGTGATGTCGTACACGGTCGCCGTGTCGGAGATGACATCACCACGGGTGGCGGTGGAGGCAGGCAGATTCAGATCGGCTTCGTCCGTGGTGCAGACGCTGCCGACGGTACGGGTGCGGGAGACCGTGCTGGTGAGTCCCGCTCCGGGGTTGCGGGCGTACCAGGTGCGGGTGCAGGTCTCGTCCCCGGTCTTCGCGATATCACCGGCGGAGGCGACCTTCACCGGCATGCCGTAGAAGTCGTGGTCCGTGGTGGACGACGTCGTACGCCATGACTGCTTCAGTGGCAGATAGGTGTGCTGGTAGGTGGTGCGGGTGCGGACATAGTGCGCCTCGGTGTCGGCGTGCGACTTGTGCTGGGTCGCGGTCCGCGCCGACCAGGGGTCGCTCACAGTGACGGAGACCGGTGTCGTTCCGTCGTAGGTGATCTGCTGGCGTTGGAAGCCCACATACTGCTCGGAGTCGCTGACGGCGGGCACGTTCAGCCCGGTCAGGTCGATACCGGGTGCGCTGACCGTGCGGGTACCGCCTGCTTTGATCCGGTCGCCGTGCATGCCCTGGAGGTAGCCGGTGACGGTCCGCGAACGGGTGCCGTTGGTCGCGCCGGTCCAGGCCGTCACCTTTCCGTAGCCGCGCCAGAGGGACCAGGTGCGTTCGGCGGTCGGGACGAACGGGCTGTCGTTGTGCCGCCAGGCCGGATTCTCGTAGGTGTACGCGTACTCGACGGGCTCGCCGTGTCCGGCCGGGTCCGACGCGGTCACGGCGACGACCCGGTACTTGTGGAACCAGTCGATGGAAGCGTCGGTGGCGCCGTTGATGTTCCAGTACTGGGGATAGCAGCTCTTGGTGTTGGAGTCCTCCGCGGCAGGCATGGAAGCCGACCCGCGGACGCATTCGGGGTCGTTGTACGAGACGTTGGTGATCGCACCCGTCTCCGTGGTGACCGAAGCGACCCGGGGGCGGGTCAGCGGCAGGATGTTGCCGCCGCCGGGCTGGGTACCGCCCGCGACCCGGTTGGGCCGGCGGTGGTAGGTGAAGGAGACGGGGTCGAGGGTGATGGGCGTGCCGGTGTGGCCGGTCCGCTGCACGCTCTCCAGGACGAGGGTCTGGTCCGAGGGGTCCGCGAGGTCGCCGTTGTCGACGAAGCGGTTGCCGAGCGTCCAGGAGTCGACCGGTGCATAGGCGGTGCCGCTGAGCACGGACACCTCGACCTTGGTGAGGCGTTTGCGGGAGAAGAACGCCGGGCTCTCCGCGATGCAGTCCGTGTCGTTCTCACCCGCGGTACACAGGGCGTCGAAGGGGACGTCGGGCCACTTGTTGGCGGTGGTCTCGGTCAGTGGGGCGCAGTCCGCGGCGGTGCAGCGGTCGGCGTGGGTGAGGGCGACAACGCCGGGTGCGGTCTCGCTGAAGAGGGTGTCGGCCCGCTGCCCGTAGCGAATGCGGTGCAGATAGCCGCTGGTCGTGTACTTCGCGTCGGCGGTGGAGGCCTTGTTCTTGCGGTAGTGGTTGGTCTCGGCCGTGTACCAGTAGGTCATGGCGTTGCCGTGGACGTCCTCGACGAGGTCCAGGTTCCAGCGCCACGCCTGGTTGAGCGAGCGGTTGGCGAAGGCATTGCCCGCGTCGTATCCGGGCTCGCCCGTGTCGTCGCCGAAGACGGGCACGGTCCAGACCGAGTTGGTGCGCTCGGTGCCCGCTCCGGGCAGTTTGTCCCTGCCGAAGTGGTACTTCGTGCCGTTGCCGGTGGTGACGGTCCACCGCTCGCCGTTGTCGTCGCCGTTGTCGGCCCCGACGCTGTAGGTCACGATCGAGGCGTCGTCGTCCCTGAGCCGCCATACGCCGCTGGTGTCGTCCTTGACCAGTTCGGTGGACTTGCCGTTGAGGACGAGTGAGGCGTTCTCGTACTTCCAGCAGAGGTCGTACTTCTTGTCGTGCCCGTCCTTGTGGCAGGAGTCGTACTTGCGCTCGATGTACGACACGGCGGTGAGGTCGAAGCCCTCGCCGACCTCGGTGCCCTGGTTGTTGGTGGAGGCGGTGCGGCCGTCGATGCTGCCCGAGTCGTAGGACAGGCCGAGGGTGGGCACCGGTCCGGCGGCGAGTGCGGGCACCCCCATGTCGTACGACCAGGTGAAGGCTCCGGAGGAACCGCCGGACGTCCAGGTGGACGAGGCAGAAAGGGGGGTCGCGGAGTAGTCGCCGGCGCCGGACGGCGACTGCCCCGGGCCGGTGGCGGCCACCGCGAGGACCGTGTTCGCGGCCAGTGGGGCCTTGGCCGTGAGGCGCTGGGCACGGATGTCGTTACGGGTGTCGAGGGGGGTCAGTCTGCGGCAGTCCGGGGCCTTCGGGGTGGTGAGAGCGCAGGCGGGGAGCTGCCACAGTTTCAGCCGCGATGCCCAGCCGCCGCCGATGACGGAGGCGAAGGACGAGTAGTCGACCGACAGATCGGTGGTGACCGGCTGCTCCGTCCGGGCGGTCAGCAGAACGCCGTCGACACCGACCGCCGCGGTGGCCCGCCGGTCGAGGACAGTGAGACGGGCCGTGGCACTCACGGGTGTCGTGCGCTTCCGGTCGGTGGATCTCACTCCGAAGGCGAGGCCGCCCGCGTTGGCGGTCCGGGGGCTGTCCGACAGCGGTACGGTGACGGTTCCGGCGGCGGGCCAACGGGACGCGTTCTGCTGTTGCGCGGCCCTGTTGATGCCGGCCAGGTCGGCCGCCCGTTCCTTCGCGACGCGCTCCCGGGCCTTCTTCGCCCCGGCCGTGTCCATGCTGCGAACCTTGCTGACGCGCTGGTCCGGGACATCGGGGCGGCCCGGGCCGGCAGCCTGTGCCGCTGGTGTCAGCGGGGTGAGTCCCACGGGTACGGCGAGGACCGCTGCGAGGAGCGGGATCGCCCAGATGCGTGTCCGGCCCGGTCCGGATCCTCTTGCCGTGCCTCTGATCGTGCGTTTGAGCATGGACGAACCCCCACGTTGTCGCGTACGGGGGCAGCGGCGCGCGCTCGCGCCGTGGCTGCCCGGGGTGTGTTGGTGCGATGCCGGTGCCGGGTGCGCAGGGCTGCCGTCGCCGCGCCCTGCGGCGACGGCAGCCCTCACTGGTCAGTCGCCGATGACGCTCTGGACCTGTTCCTCGCTTGCCATGGCCCCGGCCCACATACGGACCTCACGGACCTTCGCGGGCAGGAAGTGGCTCCACGCGGTGGCGGAGAAGCCCTTCCCGACGGCGAGATCTCCGGAGCCCGGGCGGGCGGTGTACGCTTGGTCGATGTCGTTCTGGGTGTGCCCGACATGGAGGCGGATGACGGGTCCGCCGTCGGCCAAGGGATCGTAGACACCGGTGAGACGTACCGGGGTGTCCACATCGGCCTCCACGTCCGAGCTGACCCAGGACTTGGTGCCGTCCGCGTTGATCCGTCCGAACCGCCACAAGCCCACGGGATGGGGCCTCGCGACGCCTTCGTCGTCGGGCCGGTTCTCCTTGCCGGTCAGTTCGAACCAGACACCCCAGGAAGATCCGTCGGCGGTGCGCTGCCCGACGACCTGGCCCGTGTAGCCGATCTCTTTGGTAAGCAGTTTGGCGCGGTCGAGTTCGGCGACCGCGGTGACAGTGAAGGCCCCGGTCTCGTCGACCACCGGACCGGCGGTGGTGGCGGCGCCGTCGGCGCCGTCGAGGGCGATCGCCTCCCCGTCGAGAGCGGCGCCTCCGGCGAGTGTCAGGCCCCGGCCGTAGCCGGAGGTGGTGTCGGCGACGGCGGTTCCGGTCGCCCCGGTGGCCTTCCAGTCGGCGACGAGTTCGACATCCGAGAAGCCTGTGCGGGTGGAGAGGGTACGGGCCTCGCGGGCGATCTCCTCGGGAGTGAGGATGCGTTGCCAGACCGCGACCTCGTCGATGGACCCGATCATGCCGAAGACGTGCTGGCCCTCCCATTTGGTGCGACCGAACTGAAGGGGCCCGGACGACGACCAAGACCCAGGGTTGTGCACCGTCTTCTGGTGAACACCGTTGATATAGAGGGCCTGACGCCCGATCGCGGGGTCGTAGGAAGCGGCTACATGCGTCCAGACACCAGCCACGGCCGTCTCCGTGGACACCGGTCCCCAGAAGCTCTTCCCATCGAAGGTGTCTGTCTCCTTCACTCCGAAATACCACTTACGCGACGGCATATGGTAAGCAAGCCGGAACGGACTGAAGTTCGCCCCGTCCTGAGAGACGATCGTCCCGCCGATGGCGGGATTGTCCAGCCGCACCCAGGCGGCAAGGCTGTAGGCAGAGCGGGTCTCCAACACGGGGCCAGAGGTCGCCACGGTCGTGGTGGACGCTCCGTCCAGCTTCAGCCCCCGGTCGTTCCGCGGCTGCGCCAGCGGCTGGCCCTGCGCGTCGTACCAGATCTCCCCGCGCCGCCCCCGGTCGTCGCGTACCGCGCCCGCGCCCAGGGTCGCGTTGTCCTGCTGCGCCGGGACGGTGGTCGAGGTGTCGACGGCCGCCCCGGTCGCCTCGTCGAAGCGCCAGCGGCCGACCGGTCCGTCGCCCTCCTTCACCAGGAAGCTGACGACCTGCGACGCGCCCCACCGGCCGACGGTGTCCTTGGCCCGGACCTCCAGTTGGTAGGTGCCGGACTCGGGCGGGGCGATCGGCTGCCGGAGGGTGGGGGCCGAGGTCGGGACCGGCGCAGACCAGACGGCGGAGTTGGACCACTTGTACTGATAGGCGGTGATGTTGGTGTCACCGGCAGCGGGGGCGAAGGTGAAGGTGTCCTTGACGCCAGGACCGCCCGCCGGAACGCATGCGGTAGTCGTGCAGAGCGAATACACGGTGCCCGGGGTAATGGTGGGCGCCTTCGGTGCCGTGGGGTCGATCCGGAAGTAGCAGAGCACACTGCCGCCGGACGTCAGAACGCTGACGTAGTTGTTGAAGTACGAGAGCGACTTCGCCTGCATCCGGTAGAGGGTGCCCTCCACCAGCGTCTGGGGCACGGTCGGATTGGTGGCCTGCTGGTTGACGAGATGTCCGGTCGTCGGTGAGACGAGTGCCGGTACGGCCTGAGTCCAGGCGGTACCGACCTGCTTGTCCACCCGGAACTGCACCCGCAGCCGGGCCTCCGCCGATCCGCCCGAAGCGGTCTGGGCGATGGCGGTCACCTGAGGTGTGGGATCGCTGATCGTCGAAGGGTCGGCCGCGTTGGTGGAGCACGCCACGCCCGAGCCGGTCACAAATCCCACCTTGCGGGGGGCGTACGGAAGCCCGACATAGTCGACCACCAGAGTCGCGTCGTTCTTGAACCGCTTCCAGGCACTGGTGTCCGTCTCGTCGTGGGCCCGGATCATCAGGGTGAGGTGGGAGAACTTGCCCGCGGCGAAACTGCGTACCGTCGCCGTCAGGTTCTCGTTGGTCTCCTCCGGGTTGTCCTTGAAGTCGATCGGTGCGTCGGGGGAGTCCGGGTCGCACAGGGAACCGCGGCCCGCGGAGACGTTCCGGTCGACCAGGAGATCGAGATCGGCGGGGCGGCTCGACCAGGTCGTAGCCGAGGAGATGTTGTTGGTGCGGATCAGGTCGACCCAGCGGGGGTCGCACTGGAAGGCCCAGGGTTCCGTGATCCGGAAGGTGGCGTCGAGGATGTGCTTGCCCGCCAGGGCGGCGGGTGAGAACTCGAAGTAGAGCCGCTGCACATAGCCCGGGCCGCAGTAGTAGCCGCCCCAGCTGCCGCATTTGCCGGCGCCCTTGCCGCGGTCGTCGGAACCGTTGTCCCAGCCGTAATCGGTGTGACCGTCGGAGCGCAGCAGCGTCCGCTCGGCCTCGCCCCAGGAGACGATCGGGTCGATGTAGAGGGGGAAGGCGGCGGGGTCGGTCTTCTTCAGCAGGGCCGCGTCGGGAACGAAGCTGATGCGGTCCTCGGCGACGCTGATGGGCAGTTCGGCCAGGTCCGAGCCGGGGAGGGGGCCGGATTCTGGAGCGGTGTCCAGTGCAGCGGCAGGGTCCGGGGCCGTGCCCTGCGGTGCCGTACGGGTCCCGGGTGACGGTGTTCCGGCACGGTTCGCCGCGGCGGCACCCGACGAGTCCCACATCCGGGCGGGCGGGACGGTGAAGACCTTGGTCGCATTGTCGTCCACGGCGGCCATCCCGCCGCCCTCGGTCCGGGTGATCTTGAGTCTGTTCACCTCGGTGGAGAAGGTGATCTTTTTCAGTGCCGGATCGGCCGCGGCCTTCGGGGTCTTGACGACCAGCACCTCGCGGAAGCCTTCGGCGGTCACGGTCATCCGCAGGTCGACACCGGGCCTGACGTCCGGGTAGAGGGCGCTCGCGCCGTCGAGTACGGGCTTCGGCAGCTTCCCGGGCCAGCCGAGGCCCAGGGTGCGGCCGTCGCGGGTGATCTTGACCAGGCCGGCCCCGTCACCGCCGCCCGAGAGCGTGACGCCGACCGCGGCCGCCCGGGGGCGCAGGGTTCCGTCGGGTTGCCTCTCCAGAGTGGGGTCGGGCTTGGTCCAGGAACCGTTGCGGGCTCGAACCCGGACCGGGGTGACGGACTGCTCCAGTCGAAAGGAGGAGCCGTCGGGGTTGGCGTAGGTGGTTTCGAATTCGGTGCGGGCACCGACGACCTCGACACGTTCCCCGGTATCGGCGGCCTTCCGCAGCGCTGCGCGGGCCTCGTCCTCACCCGTCCCCGCGGTGACTCCCGGGGTTCGTACGGGCTCTGCCGTGGCGAGGGCCGGAGCTCCGGTCCAGACCAGAGCGGCGCTCAGTGCCACCGTTACGACTCTTCGGCGCAAAGTCCGCATGCGCATGCCAGGCACAGACATCGCCCACCCCCCGTAGGTCACTCATGTCACTGTGCGCGCATCCTCACGACGCGAACATGATCACGTCAATGAAGTAATGGATCGACAATTGAGGCGCGCCGGACGGAGCGGCTGATTCCCATCCCCTCCCCAGCGCTGCAGCCAGGGCAAGGACCATTCCAAAGGATCTTGGGATTGGCTGAAATGTAAGCAACTCATGAAAATTACGTGATAACTCCATGAGGGGGCGGTGAAACAAGAAGAGCGCCACCCCGTGGGGCGGCGCTCCTCGTATACGGGCGGGGGCGAGCCCCTCCGTGGCTACTTCTCCTGGTGCTTCCGCCAGCGGATGCCCGCCTCCAGGAAGCCGTCGATCTCGCCGTCGAGGACCGCCTGCGGGTTGCCGACCTCGAACTCGGTGCGCAGGTCCTTCACCATCTGGTAGGGGTGGAGGACGTACGAGCGCATCTGGTTGCCCCAGGAGTTGCCGCCGTCGCCCTTGAGGGCGTCCATCCTGGCCTGCTCCTCCTGGCGGCGGCGCTCCAGGAGCTTCGCCTGGAGGACGTTCATCGCGCTCGCCTTGTTCTGGATCTGGGAGCGTTCGTTCTGGCAGGAGACGACGATTCCGGTGGGGATATGGGTGATCCGGACCGCGGAGTCGGTGGTGTTGACGCCCTGGCCGCCGGGGCCGGAGGCGCGGTAGACGTCGATGCGCAGTTCGGACTCGTCGATCTCGACGTGGTCGGAACTCTCGACGACGGGCAGCACCTCGACACCGGCGAACGACGTCTGGCGGCGGCCCTGGTTGTCGAAGGGCGAGATGCGCACCAGACGGTGGGTGCCCTGTTCGACGGAGAGGGTGCCGTAGGCGTAGGGGGCCTTCACCACAAAGGTGGTCGACTTGATGCCGGCCTCCTCCGCGTACGAGGTCTCGTAGATCTCGGTGGAGTAGCCGTGCCGCTCGGCCCAGCGCGTGTACATCCGCTGGAGGCGCTCCG
Source organism: Streptomyces sp. NPDC094448 (assembly GCF_044763775.1). Lineage (NCBI taxonomy): Bacteria > Bacillati > Actinomycetota > Actinomycetes > Kitasatosporales > Streptomycetaceae > Streptomyces > Streptomyces sp. NPDC094448. Next base: position 374,952 of record NZ_JBIWGU010000007.1, read on the forward strand.
CGAAGTCGGAGGCGTCGACGCCGCCCGCTTCGGCGCGGATGCTGACGAGGGCCTCGCGCTCGTCGTACTCGCCGGAGAGGAGGGTGCGGACCTCCATCTCGTCGACGGCCCGGCGGACGCTGACCAGCTCGGCCTCGGCCTCGGCCAGGGTGTCGGCGTCGTCCTCGGCCTCCGCCAGCTCGAAGAGGACCGCGAGGTCGTCGATGCGGCCGCGCAGGTGCTCGGCCTTGCGCAGCTCCGCCTGGAGGTGGGAGAGCCGGCTGGTGATCTTCTGCGCCGCGTCGGGGTCGTCCCAGAGGGACGGGGCCGCGGCCTGCTCCTCGAGCACGGCGATGTCTGCCCTGATCCTGTCGAGGTCCAGAACGGACTCGATCGACCCCATGGTCGCGGAGAGGGACTTCAGCTCTTCGGATACATCGACGACTGCCACGCGTCCAAGCGTAACGGCTGGGCGCGCCGACCCGGTCCGCCAGGTCGCGGACACCGGTCGCGGACGGGCCCGCCGGAGGGCTCCGGGCCCGGTAGGGGGCGGGGGCGGGCCCGGCGGGAACGGGGTGGGCAGCCGGGCCCGTCGCGGCTACCGGGGTGCGGCCCTGCCGGGCTCCGCGGGCCGTGGCAGGGCGTCCGCGTCGGAGGTGGCCAGCCAGCCGCCGACGCCCACGACCACCGCCACCAGCAGCACGGCCACCCCACGGCGCACCCGGACCGAGCGGCGGCTGCCCTTGTTGCGGGCCGAGCCCGGACGGCGCTGGCCCGGGGTCCGGGGGGCGCGGGCGGTGCCGCGGGCGCCGCCGGACAGCTCCTCGGGGCCGGGGACCCGCATGGAGGTGTGGGTATCGCGGTTGGCGTCCGCGGGGGCGGCGCCGGGGACCAGGGGGACCGCGCCCCGGCGGCGGGGCGCGCCCGCGGGGGCGGCGAGGTCCGGCGTACCGGTCTCGTACCGCTCGGTAGCCGGGCCGTCGTCGCCCTCCCCGTCGCCGGGGCCGTCGACGTCCCGGACGTCCAGCGGCGGCAGGCCCGCCAGACCGGGCAGGGTCTCGCGGAGGCGGACGCCCAGCTCGGAGGCGCGCAGCCGGGACGCGGGGGCCTTGGCCAGACACTGGACGATCAGCTGCCACAGATCGTCCGGAATGCCCGGGAGCGGGACGACGGTCTCGGTGACATGCCGGCGCAGTACGGCGCCGGGGTGGCCGCCGCCGAAGGGGGTGAACCCGGCGAGCAGTTCGTACAGGACGGTGGCGAGGGCGTAGATGTCGACGGCGGCGCGCGGCGGCAGGCCCTCGACGATCTCCGGCGCCAGATAGTCCGGAGTGCCGATGATCTTCGAGGACTTGGTGCGCCGGGCGGTGTCGATCAGTTTGGCTACGCCGAAGTCGGTCAGCAGCGCCGGGTGGGAGCCCGCCGGGCCGAGGGGGCCCTGCATATCGAGGAGGATGTTCTCGGGTTTGACGTCGCGGTGGACGATGCCCGCGCGGTGGGCGGCCGCCAGTCCGTCTGCGACATCGGCGACGATCGCGACCGCGGCCTCGGGCGCGAGTCTGCGCTCCCGGTCGAGGCGGGTGCGCAGATCGGTGCCGCGGACGAGGTCCATGACGAGCGCGAGGTCGTTGCCGTCGACGACGAGATCGCGGACGGAGACGATCCGGGGATGGTCCAGCCCGAGCAGGGCGGTGCGCTCCTGTACGAACCGTCCGACCAGCTCCTGGTCGGCGGCGAGGTCCTCGCGCAGCAGTTTGATGGCGACGGGCCCCTCGGGGCCCTCTCCGGCCCACACCGTGCCCGCGCTGCCCCGTCCGAGAATCTGATGGGCCGTGTACCGGCTGCCGATATTCCGTGCCAAGACTGCTCCCTCAGCGGCTGGCGTTGCGCATAACGTACGCGGCTGACGGGGGCGGATGTGCCCCGGATGGCCCCGGACGACGCCCACCCGAGGCGAATTCGACGGCCATTCCAGGACATACCCGGGAAAAAGGCGGCCGATTTCACCCTTGAGGAAGTCGATAAAGAGACTCACCGGGCGGGCGGCCGGTACGGCCGCCCGCCCACCCGGTGCGGTGGTCCGGTGCGCTGTCGTACCGGCTATCCGCCGGTGCCGGTGCCCGTGCCGGAGCTGCCGCCGGTACCACCCGTACCACCTGTGCCGGAACCGCCGCTGTCGGAGCCGGTGAGGTCGGAGATCCAGTCCGAGACCGTCGAGACGCCGTCGCCGATCGCCTCCCAGTAGCCCTTGCCCTGGGCCACCCAGTCCTGGAGCGGAGTCAGCTCCCAGACCAGCCAGCCGGCGACGAAGAGCATCACCACGGAGAAGAGGCAGCCCTTGAGACAGCCCAGGCCGGGGATCCGCATGGGATTGGCGCTGCGCTGCCGCGGGGGCCGCGGCTCACGGGGCTGACGCGCGGGCGGTTCGGGCTGCTGAGGCTGCTGCGGCGGCTGGGGCGGGGTGTACGGCTGCACCTGCTGCGGCGGAGGCGCGTACTGCTGTCGCTGCGGCGGCTGGGGCTGGGGACGCTGCTGGTACGGCTGGGGTGCGTACTGCTGCTGGTGGTGCTGGGGCGGGCCCTGCGGGGGCCCTTGGTGCTGGGGCGGGCCCTGGGGCGGCTGCTGCCGCTGCGGCCTGCGGCGCAGGGGGTCCTGACCGGGGTCGAGGTACTGGACCTGCGTCTGCTCGTTGCGGTCGCGCGCGGCCCGCAGCTGGGACTGCCAGGGGTGCGGATCCTCCGGCCCGGGGCCGCCGGGCGGACCGTCCGGGCGCGGCAGCACGCTGGTGGCATCGGCGGCCCCCGCCGGTCCCGCGGTGTGCGGCAGCACGCTCGTCGCCGCCGCGGGGTCGTAGGCGCCGGCGTTGTGCGGGAGGACCTGCGTGGGGTCGGCGGCACCGGGGGTGTCCGGGACGGGCGCCGGGGCCGGGTCGGGCGCGAGCAGCGCGCCGACGCCGAGGGCCGCGTCGATCTGGGCCGCGGACGAGTGCACCCCGATACCGGCGGCGACGACCCGCAGACCGCGGGCGAGGTTCTCCGCGCTGGGACGCCGGCCGGGCTCCTTGCTGAGGCACCGCTCGATGACGGTCCACAGCGGCTCCGGCACGGTGCTGGGGCGCCGGGGCTCCTCGCTGAGATGGCGGTGGAGCACCTCCAGAGCCGTACCCCCGGCGAACGGCGGACGGCCGGTGACCAGTTCGTAGAGCAGGATGCCCGCGCCGTAGATGTCGACGGCGGAGGTCTGCGGACGGCCCTCGGCGGATTCGGGGGCCACATAGGCCGGCGTACCGACGAATTCATGGGTACGGGTGAGGCCGGGCGAGTCCGCGAGGCGGGCGATCCCGAAGTCGGTGAGCATCGGGTGCAAGTGACCGTCGGGGTCGGTGCGCAGCAGGACGTTCGCCGGCTTCAGATCGCGGTGGACCACGCCGTCGGCATGGCTGGAGGCGAGGGCATCGGCGATCTGGGCCGTCAGCAGGGCGGCGGCGACGGGGGTGAACGGGCCGTTCTCCCGGAGCTGGCGGTGCAGATCGGGGCCGTCGATCAGGTCCATGACGAGGGCGAGGAGATCGCCCTCGACGACGAGGTCGCGGGTCCGCACGATATTGGGGTGGGTGAGGCGGAGCAGCACGGAACGCTCGCGCAGGAAGCGCATCACGACGTCCGCGTCGTTCGCCAGCTCCTCCTTGAGGACCTTGATGGCCACGGTCTCGCCCGGCTGGCCGGGCACGGCCGCCTCCGCCCCGGCGGTCTCCCGCTGCCGGGCACGCCAGACGGTGCCCGTGGCTCCGCGCCCGAGCGGCTGCTCCAGGAGGTACTTGCTGCCTACAGGCCGCACGTCTTGCGCTCCCTGCTGATCGTGGTCCTTGCCCGGTCCGGCACCGGGGCCCCGGCACTCCCGGGGTCCGGGGCGCCGGAAGGTCGGCGTTCCGACCCACTTTAGTGGGGCGGGCCGGTAGGACGTTCGGTTGTCCACAGGCGCCGCGGAGCCGGTACGACCGGTACGGGGGCGGATCCTCCGGACGCGCCGGACCCGGAAACAGGCACGCGTGACCGTGTACGGCCGCGTACCAGCAGGTACGGGCGCCGCTGAACGCCGTTCGCTTACAAGACGCCACCGGGGCGCGCGGGGTTGCCGCCATCTCCTGTGAACCCGGTCGTGGAACCCGGCCGTGCGGCCCGGGTGGGTGTTCGGTCGCGGCCCCGGCGACCGTCCGGACCCCCTTCCCGGCTGCATCCTTCCCGGCCTGAGCCGTGGCGGGCGGGCCCGGGGACGCGCGCGCGTCCCCGGGCCCGCGGACGCGCGCGTGGCCGGCGTCCAGGAGGGGTACCAGCTGTTGACCCTGACTCGGGCCCGCCGACGCGCGCGTGCCCGGCCGACCCGCCGCATCCGGCGGTCCGCGTCCGGGTGGAGGGCGGCCGCACACCCCGCCGTACGGCTGCCACCGCACCGGTCCGGCCGCGCGTCCGTCGCCCGGGAGGGGTCTGGCAAGCCGCGCGGGAAGGAGGGGGTCGCGGCCGTGCGGCCGGACCGGGCCGCGGCGCCCCGCGGGCCCCTCGGGCCCGCGCGCCCCGGCCGGAGGGTGCCGCGCCATGGAGGCCTCCGGAGGGCCCGTTGAGGACGTAACCACGCATTTCTCCGGCCGGAGGGGACCAATCATGATCACTTCTTGGCGATACCCGGGCGTGTTGTCAGTGGCAGGTGCGAGGATTCCCCCAGCGCGCGTACGCGGGGCGGGGAGCCCCGGGCGTGCCGACCCGGCCGGGTGGGGGCGACGAGGCGGTTCCCCCGCCCCCGCCGGCATCCGTGCAGAAGGGATTGCTGACGGCGATGCAGATCCGGCTGACCGTGTCCGTGCCGCGCGGCGGGCAGGCCGCGGCGGGGCACGCGGGTGGTGCGCGCGCGTGCGACGTGCTGGTCACCGCCCCCGCGGGGACGGCGCTGTCCGCTGTGGCTTCGGGTCTGGCGGCGGCCGTCGCGGGCGGCGCCGAGACCTCAGGTCCCGTTGTGCTGTACGCGGGCGGGGAGCGGCTGGACGCCCAGCGCCGGATCCTCGGCGAGCCCCCTCTGGTGGACGGCGCGGTGCTCGCGCTCCAGTCGCCCGGTGACAGCGGCCCCGCGGACGCCGGTGCGGAGCCGCAGCTCCATATCGTGGCGGGTCCGGACTCCGGCGGCGTCCATCTGCTGCACGGCGGCCGGATCGGTGTCGGCCGCTCCGCAGACGCCGATGTTCCGCTGGACGATCCGGACGTCTCCCGGCTGCACTGCGCGGTGACCGTCGGCGAGGACGGCCGGATCACGGTCGCCGACCTCGGCTCGACCAACGGCACCGCCCTCGACGGCCGGGCCGTCGGCGAGCGGCCGGTGCCCCTGCGCCCCGGGGCGCTGCTGCGGATCGGGGAGTCGACGCTCCGGCTGGCCGCCCCCGGCACGCTCCCCGCGCCCCTGCCGACCGCCCCGGACGGCGAGGGCCGCCTCCGGATCCCGGCCCGCCCCCGGGGGACGTACCTCCCTCACGACGGACCCGGCCACACCGGTGACGGCCTTCCCGCCGCGCTCCCGGAGACCGCGGTGCACGAGGACGCTCCGGCGGTCCGGGAGCCGGAGCCCGCGGAGGCCGCGGCGCGCCGCAAGGGCGGTATAGGTGCCTGGGCCCGGCGGTTCAAAGCGTCACCCGGGCCGGACGGCGAGGAGTTGTCCACCGCGCCCGGCCCCGAGGCCGTACCGCCCGCCCGGCCCGTGCCGGAGACCTGGCCCGACCCCGCCGCCGTTCTGCTGACCGCCCTCGGGCCCGGCCCCCGGCTCTGGGAGCGCGACGCCTGGCATCCGGAGTCCCTGGTGCTGCGTCTGGGCACCGCGGACCGCGACGGTCTGCCGTCCGTGCCGGTGACGGTCGGGCTGCGGGAGGCCGGTTCGCTGGGGATCGCCGGTCCGCGGCCCCGGCTCACCGGCGCCGCCCGCTGGGCCGTCGCCCAGCTCGCCGCCCTGCACTCCCCCGCGGGGCTGGAGATCGTGCTGATCTCCGCCGACCGGAGCCGGGCCGCGGAGGCCCGCCGCGCCGACTGGGCCTGGCTGGGCTGGCTGCCCCAGTTGCGTCCGGCGCACGGCCAGGACTGCCGGCTGCTGCTGGCGTACGACCGCGACCAGGCCGCCGCCCGGACCGCCGAGCTGACCCGCCGGCTGGACGACGGGCCGCTCGGCCCCGGCTGGCCGAGCGCGGACCGTACCGCCCTGGCGTCGGCCGCCGCGCGGTACGAGGGACCGCGTTCGGTCGTGATCGTCGACGGCGACCCCGGGTCCGCCGCGCTGCGGGAGACCGCGGCCCGGCTGGCGGGCGCGGGCTGGTCCGCCGGAATCCATCTGATCGTGCTGGCCGAAACGCCCGCGGCTTCTCCGGCGGCCCCGGTCGCCGCGGTGTACGAGACCGCGTGCGCGGCGTCGCTGCCGTTCCGCGAGTGCGGGGCCGTCGGGATGCTCAGCGGCGATGTGGCGACCGGGCTGCGGGTGCTGCGGACGTCCGCCGGGCTGCCCTCGGGACAGGGCACGCTCGCGGTGGCGGACGCGGTGTCGGCGGCCTGGGCCGAGCGGTTCGCCAGGGCGCTCGCCCCTCTGCGTACCGAAGAGACCGGCGATGACGACGGCTCCGGCGGCCGGGCGGCGGCACTGCCCCGCTCCTCACGGCTCCTCGACGAGCTGGGCCTGGCCCGGGCCACGCCCGCCTCTCTGATGGCCCGCTGGGCCGCGGCCGGGGAGGTGCCGGCGCCGGTCGCCGTGCTGGGCGCGGGCCCGCAGGGCCCGCTGGCGGTGGATCTGGCGGCGGAGGGCCCGCATCTGCTGATCGAAGGACCGCCCGGCAGCGGGCGTACGGAGCTGCTGCGCTCGGTCGCCGCCTCACTGGCCGCCGCCGGACGCCCCGACCGCCTCGGGCTGCTGCTGGTCGACGGCGCGGGCGGCGGAGAGCGGGGCGCGGGCCTCGCGGCCTGCACGGATCTGCCGCATGTCACCGACCATCTGGTGGCCAGCGACCCGGTGCGGATGCGGACCTTCGCCCAGTCGCTGGGCGCGGAGCTGAAGCGGCGGGCCGAACTGCTGGAAGGCACCGATTTCGCCGGCTGGCACGCCGTGGGCCGGACCGGCGGCGGGCAGCGGACCGCCGGGCGGGTCGTGGGCCCGCGTTCGCCGAGCGCGGGGGAGCAGGGCGGCACGGCCGCTGTCGGAGCGCGTACGGCCGCCGCCCGCGCCGCCCAGCCGGGCCTCCCGGGTGGCCGGGGCGATCTCGAATCCCCGCCGAGCAGCACGCTACGGCTGCGCCCCGGCGGCCGTACGCGACCGGCCCCCGCCCCCGGCCCGCTGCCCCGGCTGGTGGTCCTGGTGGACGATTTCGACGCCCTGGTCGCCCCGGCCCTCGGCAGTACGGGCCGGCCGTCGGCCGGTTCCGTGGTGCGGGCGCTGGAGGCCGTGGCCAGGGACGGCGAGCGCCTCGGAGTCCATCTGGTCGCCGCCTCCGCCCGCCCGGACCGGACGGCCGATACGGCGCTGGCGCGCTCCGGCGGGCTGCGTGCCGTCCTCGACCAGCCCCCGGCGCAGGCGGGACCGGACGCCCCGCTCCCGGGCCGCGGGCGGCTCGGCCGGCCGGACGGCCGGGTCACCGAGTTCCAGGGGGGCCGGGTCACCGGCCGGATCCCGCGGACGGCGACCCTGCGACCGACCGTCGTCCCGCTGGAGTGGGAGCGGATGGGCGATCCGCCGACCCGCAGACCGGTCCGGGAGCTGGGGAACGGGCCGACCGACCTGGCGCTGCTGGCGAGCGCGCTGGAGCGGGCCGCGGGCTCGGTGGACGCGGCCCCGCTGCCGCCGCTGGCCCCCGTCCCCTCTTGACCGCGCCGCGCCGAAGGACCACCGCACAAAAAGCCAGAAATCCGGACGGCCCGGCAACCCGGCAACCCGGCAACCCGGCAACCCGGCAACCCGGCAACCCGGCAACCCGGCAACCCGGCAACCCGGCAACCCGGCAACCCGGCAACCCGGCGGACGAACGGTGTGCGCTCCCTCGCCGGTTCCCCACCGCTCCCCCGTAGAAAGAACCGATTTCCTTCACTGCCCAGGAGTTTGACCGGACATCACATCACAGAGGAATCACGAAAGAGCCGTCCGCTCTTCCCAACGGATTGCGAACCCCTCCCCCCAGGCATAGACCTGACACGCACCACGTCAGCGCCGGCTGAGAGAACGGGGCAGCAATGCATACACCTCTCCGCATGAGCAAGACCGTGAAAGCGGCGGTGGCCTGCACCGTCGTCCTTGCGTTCACCGTCGCGGGCTGCGGTGACGACAAGGGCGGCGACGACGGCAAGGACACCGGAAGAGGCGGCGGCAGCGAATCCGCCGTCCGGCTCCCGCAGCTGAACGGCCAGACCGTGCAGGTCGCCGCGGTCTGGAGCGGCAAGGAGCAGGAGAACTTCGTCAAGGTCCTCGACGAGTTCGAGAGGCGTACCGGCGCGAAGGTCACCTTCGTGCCCGCGCAGGACCCGATCGTCAACTTCCTCGGCACGAAGATCGCCGGGGGCAGCCCGCCCGATGTGGCGCTGCTCCCCCAGCCCGGCGCCATCCGCCAGGCCGTGCAGCGCGCCTGGGCCAAACCCGTCGGCCCGGAGGCGAAGGCCGAACTGGCGAAGAACTACTCGGCGGGCTGGCAGAAGACGGGCCAGGTCGACGGCGTCCAGTACGGCGTCTACTACAAGGCCGCCAACAAGTCCCTGGTCTGGTACAACACGGCCGTCTTCGAGGCGGCGGGCGTCCAGGAGCCCACCACCTGGCAGGAGTTCCTGACCGCCGCCGAGACCGTATCGGCGTACGGTGTCACCCCCGTCTCGGTCGCGGGCGCCGACGGCTGGACCCTGACCGACTGGTTCGAGAACATCTACCTCTCCCAGGCGGGCCCGGAGAAGTACGACCAGCTCGCCGCGCACACCATCAAGTGGACCGATCCGTCGGTGACCCGTGCGCTGACCACCCTCGCCCAGTTGTTCGGCAGGCCCGAGCTGATCGCGGGCGGCGCGGACGGCGCGCTCCAGACCGAGTTCCCTGCGTCGGTCAGCCAGACGTTCACCGGCGGCGACCGGGCCAAGGCGGCGATGGTCTTCGAGGGCGATTTCGTCGGTGTCACCATCGGCGAGACCAAGGCGAAGATCGGCACGGACGCCAAGGTGTTCCCGTTCCCGGCCGTGGGTGCGAAGGCCCCGCTGGTCGGCGGCGGCGACGCGGCGGTCGCCCTGAAGGACAGCAAGGGCGCCCAGGCGCTGCTGACCTTCCTCGCCTCGCCGGACGCGGCCCGTATCCAGGCCGCGGCGGGCGGTTTCGTCTCGCCGAACAAATCCCTCGACCCGGCCGCGTATCCGAACGACGTCCAGCGCGATATCGCGAAGGCGCTGATCGACGCGGGCGACGGCGTCCGTTTCGATATGTCGGACCAGATGCCGCAGGCATTCGGCGGGACACCCGGCAAGGGTCTGTGGAAACTTCTCCAGGACTTCCTGAAGAACCCGAAGGACACGGCGGGAATCCAGGCGAAACTGGAATCCGACGCCGCGAAGGCTTACGCGGGCTGACGGCAGGTGTCCCCCGCAGTGCAGGCGGGGGGCCCGGCCCGGCCGGAGCCCCCCGCGGGTCCGCGCAAGAGCGTGACCGGCACCCGGACCGTCCTGGTGGCCGGCTTTCTGCTGCCGGCACTGGTGCTGCTGGGCGCGCTCGTGGTCTACCCGATCGGGTACTCGGTCTACCGTTCCTTCTTCGACCAGGCGGGCACCGGTTTCGCCGGGCTCGACAACTACCGGGAAATCTTCACCGACGAGGCAATCTTCACTGCGGTGAAGAACAACGCGGTCTGGGTGGTGCTCGCCCCCGCCGTGACCACCGCCCTCGGGCTGATCTTCGCCGTGCTCACCGAACGCGTCCGCTGGGGCACCGCGTTCAAACTGGTCGTCTTCATGCCGATGGCGATCTCGATGCTGGCCGCGGGGATCATCTTCCGGCTGGTGTACGAGCAGGATCCGGACCGCGGGCTGGCCAACGCGGTCTGGGTCGGGGTCCACGACACCTTCACCGAGTCCTCGGCCTTCCCCCGGGCCCGGCCGCTGCCGGTGCACCCGCTGGAGCCGGGCGGCGGCGGTTCGTTCGTCACCAGGGCGCCGGTGTCGGCGGGGACGCCCGTACTGCTGCCGCTGGTCGGAGTGGCACCGGATCGGATGCCGTCGGACGCCCGGCCCGCACGGACCCCGGCCCCGGACCCGGACGGCGGGATCACCGGCACCGCGTGGCTCGACTTCACCCGGGGCGGCGGCGGAAAGCCCAATGTCACCGATCCGCAGGAGCTGGGGCTCAAGGGGATCTCCGTCGAGGCCGTCAAGGACGGGAAGGTGGTGGCGAAGGCGCGGGCCGGGGCGGACGGCGTGTTCACCCTGCCCGCCGAGGCGGACGGAGCGGTGCTGCGGCTGCCGGCGGCCAACTTCCGTGAGGCGTACAACGGTGTGAGCTGGCTCGGCCCGTCGCTGGTCACCCCCGCGATCATCGGCAGCTATGTCTGGATGTGGGCCGGGTTCGCGATGGTGCTGATCGCGGCCGGACTGGCGAGCGTGCCGCGCGAACTGCTGGAGCAGGCCCGGGTCGACGGGGCGGGCGAATGGCAGGTCTTCCGCCGGATCACCGTGCCGCTGCTGGCACCGGTCCTGGCGGTGGTGCTGGTCACCCTGATGATCAACGTACTGAAGATCTTCGATCTGGTGTACGTGATCGCGCCCGGCTCGGCCCAGGACGACGCCAATGTGCTGGCGCTCCAGCTGTACCGCTCGTCCTTCGGGACGGCGGCCGATCTCGGCGTCGGCAGCGCCATCGCGGTCCTGCTGCTGTTGCTGGTGGTACCGGTGATGGTGGTCAACATCCGGCGGATACGGAAGGAGGGCCGGCGATGACGGCGACCCGCCCGCGGGCAGCGGGACCCACCGCCGGGTACGGCCCGGCCCGGCGGCCGCTCGCGGCCCGGATCGCGGCCCGCGCGGGCTCCGGCGGGGTCCGGGTCCTGCTGATCCTGACCGGTCTGTTCTGGCTGCTGCCGACCATCGGCCTGCTGATCTCTTCGCTGCGCGGCCCCGCCGATATCGCGGCCGACGGCTGGTGGTCGGTGTTCACCGCGCCCGCGCAGCTCACCACCGAGAACTACACCCAGCTGCTGAAGAACGAGGCGGTCACCGACTCCCTGGTCAGCAGTCTCATGATCACCGTTCCGTCTACGGTGCTGGTGGTGGCCGTCGGGGCGCTGGCGGGCTATGCCTTCGCCTGGATGGACTTCCCCGGCCGTGACTGGTGCTTTCTGCTGGTCGTGGCGCTGCTGGTGGTACCGGTGCAGGTGGCGCTGGTGCCGGTCGCCGAGCTGTTCGGGGTGATCGGGATCTTCGAGACCACGCTCGGGGTGATCCTCTTCCATGTGGCCTTCGGACTGCCGTTCGCGATCTTCCTGCTGCGGAACTTCTTCGCGGAGATCCCGCGGGAGCTGCTGGAGGCGGCGCGGCTGGACGGCGCGGGCGAGCTGCGGCTCTTCGCCCGGGTGGTGCTGCCGCTGGGCGGTCCGGCCATCGCGTCGCTGGGGATCTTCCAGTTCCTGTGGGTGTGGAACGACATGCTGATCGCGCTGATCTTCGCGGACACCGACAGCGCGCCGGTCACGGTCGTCCTGCAACGGCAGGTCCGCCAGTTCGGCAACAACATCGACGTCCTCGCCTCGGGGGCGTTCCTGTCGATGGTCGTCCCGCTGGTGGTGTTCTTCGCCTTCCAGCGGCAGTTCGTCTCGGGGGTGATGGCCGGGGCGGTCAAATAGCCCGAGTCCGGGGCGGCGGTACGGGGAGGGCGCCGGGGCCCGCGCGGCCCCGGTGTCACACCCGCAGCGCCGCCACCGCCCCGCGCGCCAGGACGTCCAGATAGCCCTTCGGGAGCTTCTCGCGCACCACCACCAGACGCCAGTACAGCGGCCCGACCGCGACATCGAGCAGACGGTACGCGTCGGTGCCCGGCGGCAGCTCGCCGCGGGCGACGGCGTCCCGCACGATCATCGCCGCCATCCCCCGCTGGCTGTCCACCAGCGCGGCCTTGATCGCATCGGCGATCTCCGGGCTGCGGGCGGATTCGACGATCAGATCCGGGATGATCTGCGAGGCCACGGGGTGGCGCAGGGCATGCGACGCGACCTCCAGCAGCGCCCGTACATCCCCGTACAGCGACCCGGTGGACGGCGCGGGCAGACCCTGGACGGCGAAGGCCGACAGCAGGTCCACGACCAGGGACAGCTTGGACTTCCAGCGGCGGTAGACCGCCGTCTTCCCGACGCCCGCGCGGCGCGCGATGCCCTCGATCGACATCCGGGCGAAGCCGACCGTGGCCAGCTCCTCGAAGACGGCGGCGCGGATCGCCTCCGTCACTTCCTCGCGGAGCACTGCGGCACCCGCGGGCGCGCGTCGTGGAGGTCGCGGGTCCGGGTCGGTGGTCATGGCGAGGAGCATACCCGTGACGACGAAACGGTTGCGTTGCGACGCACGTACGCCCTACTCTCGCCGTAGCGACGAAACGGACCCGTCCCGTCGTCATGGATTCGGTTCATCCGTCGGCCCCACCGGCGGGCGGACGGGTGATTCAGACGAACGGCGGAGCGGCCACCCGGACCGCGCCCGCCGGGCCGGAACCGGCGCGTACCCACCCGTACGGCCGGTACGCCCCCGGGTTCCGCGCCTTCCGGCCAGTCCCCCCTTGCCCGCCCTCGGCGAAAGCGACCAGAGTGAGCAGCCAGACGATCTCCCCACCGATGCCGACGGGCATCGGCGGCCCCGCGGGAGCCCGCGCCGAGACCCCACGCGAGCTGGCCCTGCGCCATGGGCTCACGGTCAGCGGGGAACGCCCGACGCTGCCCGGTTACGTACGGCAGCTCTGGGCCCGGCGCCACTTCATCACCGCGTTCGCCACCGCCAAGACCCACGCCCAGTACAGCCAGGCCAAGCTCGGCCAGCTGTGGCAGCTGGTGACCCCGCTGCTGAACGCGGCGGTCTACTACTTCATCTTCGGCATCCTGCTCGGGACCAGCAAGGACGTCCCGGACTTCGTGCCGTTCCTGGTCACCGGGGTGTTCATCTGGACCTTCACCTCGAATTCGGTCATGGCGGGGACCCGGGCGGTCACCGGGAACATCGGGCTGGTCCGCGCACTCCACTTCCCCCGGGCGTCGCTGCCGATCGCCCTCGCGATGCAGCAGTTCCAGCAGCTCCTGTTCTCCATGGGCGTCCTGACCGTCATCCTGGTGGGCTTCGGCCAGCTCCCCCAGGCGTCCTGGCTGCTGGTGCTGCCCGCGCTCGCGCTCCAGACCGTGTTCAACACCGGGGTCGCGATGATGGTGGCCCGGATCTCGGCACACACGCCCGATGTGGCCCAGCTCATGCCCTTCGTCCTGCGTACCTGGATGTACTCGTCGGGTGTGATGTGGAGCATCTCCACCGTCCTGAGGGGCCATGACCTGCCGGAGTGGGTCATGCTTGGCCTGCAGTACAACCCGGCGGCGGTCTACATCGACCTGGTGCGCTTCGCACTGATCGACAGCTACACCTCGGCCCAGCTTCCGCCGCATGTCTGGGCGGTCGCCCTCGGCTGGGCCGCGCTCTTCGGGGTGGGCGGATTCATGTACTTCTGGAAGGCGGAGGAGCGGTACGGCCGTGGCTGAGAACCTGATGACGACAGCGGACCGAGTGCAAACCCCGGCCGGTTCGGTCCCGGAGCGGGTCCCGACGGTCGTCGTGGACGGGGTCCACATCAAGTACCGGGTGAACGGCGGCCGTGGCGGCAGGGGCAGCGCCACCGCCGCACTGAGCCGACTGATCTCCCGCAAGGAGCGCAAGGCCCGCAAATCGGGCAAGCCCGCGCCGGGCGTACGCGAGGTGCACGCGGTCAAGGGCGTGACCTTCACCGCGTACAAGGGCGAAGCCATCGGGCTGATCGGCTCCAACGGCTCCGGCAAGTCCACCCTCCTCAAGGCGATCGCCGGACTGCTGCCCACCGCCGAAGGGCGCGTCTACACCCAGGGCCAGCCGTCCCTCCTCGGAGTGAACGCGGCCCTGATGAGCGACCTCACCGGCGAGCGGAACGTCATCCTCGGCGGCCTCGCCATGGGCATGACCCGGGATGAGATCCAGCGGGCCTACCAGGGCATCGTCGACTTCTCCGGAATCAACGAGAAGGGCGACTTCATCTCGCTGCCGATGCGGACGTACTCCTCCGGCATGGGCGCCCGGCTGCGGTTCGCCATCGCGGCGGCCAAAAGCCATGACGTCCTGCTGATCGACGAGGCGCTGGCGACCGGTGACGCGAAGTTCCGCCGCCGCAGCCAGGCCCGGATCACCGAACTGCGCAAGGAAGCCGGCACGGTCTTCCTGGTCAGCCACAGCAACACCACGATTACGGAGACCTGCGAGCGGGCCCTGTGGCTGGAGGCCGGGACGCTGCGGATGGACGGCCCGGCCAAGGAGGTCGTCGCCGCGTACGAGGCCTTCACCAGCGGCAAGAAGTAACCGGTCCCCTTTCCCGGGGGCTCCTTTCCCGGGGCCTTTCCAGGGCCCCTCTCCCGGGGCTCGGTTCGCCTCCGGGGGCGCTTGGGGCCCAGCGCGCCCCTTCAGCCCATTCGCCCGCCCTCGGGGGATACCACCCGACCCCCGGGGCGGGCGCACCCCGCCCCGGGGGTGGCGGAAGCCGCGAACCGCAACAAAGCGGACTAATGTACCGGGCGATGACTCCGCAACGGATCACCCCCCTGCCCTCGGGCCACCGGCTCTCCCCGCGCCCCGCCCTGCGCGCCGCGGACAACCACGACACCGCCCGGCCCCGGGACACCGTCGCCCTGGCCGCCGTCTGGGCGGTCACCCGCGCCGGGATGCTCGCCCTGCTGGTCGTCGACCGGCTGGGCGACAGCGGAGTCGCGGGCGAGGTCCACACCCTCTACCGCGGCTGGTTCGAGCAGCTCGTCCACGGCTCCTTCCCGGTGGACGACGCCACCTGGCAGTACCCGCCGGGCGCCGCGCTCGTGCTGCTCTCCCCCGCCGCCCTGCCCTGGCTGACGTACTTCCAGGCCTTCGTCGTCATCGTCCTGGTCGCCGATGCGACGATCACCCGGGCCCTGGCACGGGCCGGGCTCCCCGGCGCGTGGTTCTGGGTCTGCTCCCTGCCGCTGCTGCTGAACCTGCCGCTGGCCAGGTACGACGTCCCCGTCACCGCGGTCGCCGTGCTCGGTCTGCTCGCCCTGGCCCACCGGCCCGGGGCGGGCGGCGCACTCGCCGGGCTCGGCGCCATGATCAAGGTCTGGCCGGTGCTGACGCTGCTGGGGACGCCCCGGGGGCATCGCACCCGGGCCGCCTGGGGCTCGGCCGCGGCCACGGCCGTCGCGCTCCTCGCCGTACTCGTCCTCTGCTTCGGCCACACCCTCGACTTTCTGCGGCAGCAGAGCGCGCGGGGCGTCCAGATCGAGTCACTGGGCGGCACCGCGCTCCAGCTCGCCCGGGTGGTGGGCTGGAGCGGCGAGGTCCGCTATCAGTACGGCGCCTTCGAGTTCGCCGGGCCGTACGTCTCCTCCGTCGCCCGGCTCTCCCTCGCGCTGACGGCCGCGGCCTTCTGCTGGCTGCTGCTGTGGCGGGCCAGGGCCCGGCGGTGGAGCCCCGCGACACCGTACGACGCCGCGTTCGCCGCCGTCCTCCTGTTCACCGTCACCAGCAGGGTGATCAGCCCGCAGTATCTGATCTGGCTGCTGGGGCTGGCCGCGGTCTGCCTCACGGCCCGGACCACCGTCCAGCGCCCGGCCGTGCTGCTGATGGTCCCGGCGGCGGCGGTCAGCGCCCTGGCGTACCCCCTGCACTACCAGGACGTCGTCGACGGGACCCCACTGGGGTGTGCGCTGATGCTGGTCCGGAACGGGCTGCTGCTGACGGCCGCCTTCCTGGCCTGCCGCCGGCTCTGGCGCGCCACCGTCTGAACCCGCACGGGCCGGTACCGGGCACGGCACGGCGGTACGGCACCGGGGCACGGCCCCCGCGGTACGAGTCCCGGTACGGCTCCGCGGTACGGCCGCACGGCGGTACGGCGGTACGGCGGTACGGCACCGGGTACGCCGAGGGGCCTGCCCCCGACAAGCCGGGAACAGGCCCCTCGTACCCCACGCGCTCGCGCTCGCTAGCTGTGCGTCCGCAGCAGCTGGCGCATCGTCCGCATCGCCACCGACAGATTCGCCAGGTCGAAGGTGTCGGACCCCTGGATCTCGTCGAGGGTGGCCCGCGCCCGGCCCAGGATCGACGCGTTCTCGATCTCCCAGTCCTTGAACCGCTCCTCCGGAGTCGAGGTGCCGTTGCCGACGGAGAGGACGTCCCCGGTGAGCATGGCGTGCGCCGCGTACAGATCCTCGCGGATCGACGCCCGCGCCATCGACTGCCAGCGGTCGGCCCGCGGCAGTTCGATGATCCGGTCCATCAGCTGGGTGATCCGCAGCCGGTCCGCGAGGTCGTAGTAGACCTCGGCGACCTCCAGCGGGTCCTTGCCGGTGCGGTCCGCGATGGCGACGATGTCCAGCGTCGGGAACGCCGAGGAGAACCCGGCCACCCACATCGCCAGCTCCTCCGGCACCCCCTCCGCGGTCAGCTCGTCCAGAATGCCCTGGTACCACTCCAGATCGGCGCCGCGCAGCAGCTTCGGCAGCTCACCGCGGACCAGCGCGATCCGCTCGGCGAAGAACTCCACGGTCTCGGCGAGCTGGAGCGGCTGCGGCCGGTTGCCCAGCAGCCAGCGCGTACCGCGTTCGACCAGACGCCGCGAGTGGAGCCGGATCCGGGTCTGGACCCCGGCCGAGACCTCGTTGTCCAGCGCCTCGACGGCGTCCCAGACGGTGGCGAGGCCGAAGATCTCGCGGGCCGCGGCCTGGGCCCGTACCACCTCTTCGGTCGAGGCCCCGGTCTCCTCCCGCAGCCGGTGCAGGAAGGTCGAGCCGCCGGTGTTGACGGTGTCGTTGACCAGGACGGTCGTAATGATCTCCCGGCGCAGCGCATGCCCGTCGACGGCCTCGGGGAACTTCTTCCGCAGCGGCTTGGGGAAGTAGGCGTGCAGCAGCCGGGCGAGGTAGGGGTCGTCCGGCAGTCCGGTGCCGATCAGCTCCTCCGCCACCGTGATCTTGGTGTACGCAAGGAGGACGGCCAGCTCCGGCTGGCTGAGCCCGCGGCCGGTGTTCAGCAGCTCCCGGATCTGCCGGTCGTTGGGGAGGAACTCCAGCGACCGGTCCAGCGCCCCGTCGCGGCCGAGGCGGCGCATCAGCCGCTGGTGGGCCTGGAGCAGGGACGGCGCCTGGGCGGCCGCGTTGGCCAGGGCGACGTTCTGGGCGTAATTGTTCCGCAGGACCAGGGCGCCGACCTCGTCGGTCATCCTGGCCAGCAGGGCGTTGCGCTGCTTGACGGTCATATCGCCGTCGGCGACCAGCCCGTTGAGCAGGATCTTGATATTGACCTCGTGGTCGGAGGTGTCGACACCCGCGCTGTTGTCGATGGCGTCGGTGTTGACCCGGCCGCCGGTGCCCTCGGGGCCGCCGGTGCGGGCGAACTCGATCCGGCCGAGCTGGGTGAGGCCGAGGTTGCCGCCCTCGCCGACGACCTTGACGCGGAGTTCGTCGCCGTTGACCCGGATGGCGTCGTTGGCCTTGTCGCCGACATCCGCGTCGGATTCGGCGGACGCCTTGACGTAGGTGCCGATACCGCCGTTCCACAGCAGGTCGACAGGGGCCTGGAGGACCGCCTTCATCAGCTCGGCGGGCGTCATCTTGGTGATCCCCGCCTCGATGCCGAGGGCGTCCCGCATCTGCGCGTTGACCGGAATCGACTTGGCGGTACGGGGGTGGACGCCGCCGCCCGGGGAGAGCAGCTTGCTGTCGTAGTCGGCCCAGCTCGACCGCGGCAGTTCGAACATCCGGCGGCGCTCGGCGTAGGAGACGGCGGCGTCCGGGTCGGGGTCGATGAAGATATGCCGGTGGTCGAAGGCGGCGATCAGCCGGATGTGCTCGCTGAGCAGCATGCCGTTGCCGAAGACGTCGCCGGACATATCCCCGACGCCGACGACGGTGAAGTCCTCGGTCTGGGTGTCGTGGCCCAGTTCGCGGAAGTGCCGTTTGACGGACTCCCAGGCGCCGCGGGCGGTGATGCCCATGCCCTTGTGGTCGTAGCCCGCGGAGCCGCCGGAGGCGAAGGCGTCGCCCAGCCAGAAGTCGTAGGCGACGGCGACTTCGTTGGCGATATCGGAGAAGGACGCGGTGCCCTTGTCGGCGGCGACCACGAGGTAGGTGTCGTCCTCGTCGTGGCGGACGACGTCGGCGGGCGGTACGACCTCGCCCGCGACCAGGTTGTCGGTGATGTCGAGCAGCGCCGAGATGAACGTGCGGTACGAGGCGATGCCCTCGGCCAGCCAGGCGTCGCGGTCGACGGCCGGGTCGGGGAGCTGCTTGGCGACGAAGCCGCCCTTGGCGCCGACCGGGACGATGACGGTGTTCTTCACCATCTGCGCCTTCACCAGGCCGAGGATCTCCGTACGGAAGTCCTCGCGCCGGTCGGACCAGCGCAGCCCGCCGCGGGCGACCTTGCCGAACCTCAGGTGGACGCCTTCGACCCGGGGCGAGTAGACCCAGATCTCGAAGGCGGGGCGGGGCGCGGGCAGATCGGGGACGGCCTGGGGGTCGAACTTCATCGACACATAGCCGTGGTGGCCGCCGTCGCCGGTGCGCTGGAAGAAGTTCGTCCGCAGGGTGGCCTTGATGATGGTGAGGAAGGAGCGGAGGATGCGGTCCTCGTCGAGGCTGGCGACCTGGTCGAGGGCGCCGTCCAGCTCCTCCAGGAGGCCGTCGGTCAGCTCGGTGCCGGCGCTCTGGCGGCCGGGCGACATCCGGGCCTCGAAGAGGGACACCAGCAGCCGGGTGGTGTGGACATTAGTACGGAGGGTGTTCTCCATGTACTCCTGGGAGAACGTCGCCCCGGCCTGCCGCAGGTACTTGGCGTAGGCGCGCAGCACCATCGCCTGCCGCCAGGTCAGCCCGGCGCGCAGGACGAGGGCGTTGAAGCCGTCGTTCTCGGCGTCGCCGGTCCAGACGGCGGCGAAGGCGTCCTGGAACCGCTCGCGGGCGTCGTCGGCGAGGTAGTCGCCGTTGCCGTTCCCGCCGTTGCCCAGAATCGGCATCCGCAGACCGAAGTCGTAGATCCACGCGTTCCCGCGGTCGGTGCTGCGCAGCTCGTACGGGCGCTCGTCGACGACCTCGCAGCCGAGCTGCTGGAGCACGGGCAGGACGGCGGAGAGGGAGACCTGTTCGCCGGCGCGGTAGATCTTGAAGCGGCGTTCGCCGGGGCTTGCGCCGACGGGCTCGTAGAGGGAGAGGGAGAAATCGCGGCCGGAGCGGGTCAGATCGTCGAGGTGGACCAGGTCGGCGACGGCGGAGCGCGGCGAGTGGTCGGCCTTGTAGCCCTCGGGGAAGGCGGAGCCGTAGCTGCGGAGGAGTTCGGCGGCGCGCTCCTCGCCGAGTTCGGCGTTGAGGGCGTCGGCGAAGCCGTCGGCCCAGGAGCGGGCGGCTTCCACCAGCCGGCCTTCGATCCGCTCGGTGTCGGCGTCGGTGAGGTGCGGCAGCTCGGTGCCCGGGGGGACCCGGACGACGAAGTGGATCCGGGAGAGGATCGACTCGGTGTTCCAGGCGGTGAAGTCGACGCTGGTGCCGCCCAGCTCCTCCTTGAGGATGTCGATCAGCCGCAGCCGGACACCGGTGGTGTAGCGGTCGCGGGGCAGGTAGACGAGGGCGGAGTAGTAGCGGCCGTACTCGTCCTGGCGCAGATAGAGCCGGAGACGGCGGCGCTCCTGGAGGTACAGGACGCTGGTGACGATGGAGCGGAGCTGGTCGACGGGGGTCTGGAACAGCTCGTCGCGGGGGTACGTCTCCAGGATCTGGAGCAGATCGCGGCCGTCGTGGCTGTTGGGCGAGAACCCGGCGCCGTCGAGGACCTCGGCGACCTTGCGGCGGATCACCGGCACCCGGCGGACCGATTCGGTGTAGGCGGCCGAGGAGAACAGTCCGAGGAAACGGCGCTCGCCGATCACATTGCCGTCGACGTCGAACTTCTTCACCCCGACGTAGTCGAGGTAGCTCGGCCGGTGGACGGTGGAGCGGCTGTTGGCCTTGGTGAGGACGAGGAGCTTGTGCTCCCTGGCCTTGGCGCGGGCGTCGGCGGGCAGCCGGCTGAAGGAGGGGCTGACGGGGTGGGCCTCGTCCTCGCTGTGGTGCGGGTCGGAGCGGAGGATGCCGAGGCCGGTGCCGGCGACGGCGGACAGGGAGTCGCCGTCGGTCAGCTCGTACTCCCGGAAGCCGAGGAAGGTGAAGTGGTCGGCGGCCAGCCAGCGCAGCAGCTCACGGGCCTCGTCGACCTCCTGGCCCGCGATATCGCCGGCGACCGGTTCGGCGGTCAGGTCCTCGGCGATCCGGAGCGCGGCATCGCGCATCTTCTCCCAGTCCTCGACGGCCTCGCGGACGTCGGACAGGACGCGCAGCAGATCGACGGTGATCTGCTTGAGGTCGGCGCGGTCGGTCTCGCGGTCGATCTCGACGTGGATCCACGATTCGACGAGCGTGTCGTGCGGGAGGGGCTTGCCGTCCCTGCCGGAGCGGGCCTGGGTGGAGAGCACCTCCAGCAGTTTGCCGGTGACATCGCGGCGGACGGTGACCTGCGGATGGATCACGACATGGATACCGCGGCCCTGGCGGGACAGCTCGTTGGTGACGGAGTCCACGAGGAAGGGCATGTCGTCGGTGACGACCTCGACGACGGAGTGGCTGCACGTCCAGCCGTTCTCCTCGACCGTCGGGGTGTGCACCCGGATGCCCGCGGTGCCCTGGGGACGGTTCTCGGCCAGCCGGTAGTGGGAGAGCGCGGCGCCGAAGACATCGACCGGGTCACGGTCGGTGAGGTCCTCGGGCGCGGTGTGCAGGTAGTAGCGCTGGAGGTACGCGAGAAGGGTGTCCTGGTCCGGACGCCCGCCCTGCTCCGGCCCGGCCGGGTGATGACCGCCGCCCGGACCGTTCTCGGCTACCCGGGCCGCCCGTGCGAGCAGCTCGGCCTTGGCTTCGTCCAGCTTGGTCTGCATGTCCTCTGGCTCCTGTCGCGCGCCGTTGCGTGACGTAGGGGAAAGAAGCGACGCAACGCCACGGCCCGGGGTGTCCGGTCGGGGTCGACGTTATGCCGCGATGAGAGTGCTCCGAGCCGCAATCGGAAGAATTCGACGGAACTCGACGAACGGGCCGGTGTGCGGGGACCAGCGATCGCCCGGGCGCGGTGGCGCTCCGGGCGAGGACCGGGGGCTGCTCTGCCCCCAGGGCATATCGCGCTGATCACGGCTCCAGGCTATCTCCCCCGCCCCCGGTACCGTCATGGTCCTTATGTGTACAAAAGCGGGGTCGGAAGTTTGACAGTCTGCACAGCGACAGGGGCGGGGCGGATTCGCGGGGTAGGAAGCTTCCGGAGGCCCGGGTCCGGTGCCTCGTACGGTCCGTCACGGGAGCAGCAGAGATGGCCACGAAGGTCCTGATCGTCACGGGGGACGCCGCCGAGTCCCTGGAGGTGCTCTACCCCTATCAGCGTCTGCTGGAGGAGGGGTACGAGGTCCATATCGCGGCGCCCACGAAGAAGACGCTGCGGTTCGTCGTCCACGACTTCGAGGAAGGCTACGACACCTACACCGAGAAGCCGGGCTACACCTGGCCCGCCGACCTGGCCTTCTCCGAAGTCGCCCCCGCGGACTACGCCGCTGTGGTGATCCCGGGCGGCCGGGCGCCGGAGTATCTGCGGAACGACCCCGAGCTGCGGAAGATCGTCAAGGCCTTCTTCGACGCCGACAAGCCGGTGGCGCAGATCTGCCACGGCCCGCTGCTGACGGCGGCCGTCGGCGGTCTTGAGGGCCGGCGGGTGACCGCCTATCCGGCCCTGGAGCCGGATATGCAGGCCGCGGGCGCCGGTTTCCAGGACACGGAGGCGGTCGTCGACGGCGCCCTCGTCTCCTCCCGCGCCTGGCCGGACCACCCGGCCTGGATGCGCGAATTCCTCAAACTGCTCCGCAGCCGCGCCTGATACGGGGGCGGGGTACGGGCCGGGCGGGGACGGCGCGCCGGGTGCGGGAACCGCGGTGGCGCGTTCCCTCGTCCGTCGCGGTGATCCGGCCCGGCCGTCCGCCGACGGGCCGCCGACCCGAGCGGAGGTTCTCCATGGCACGCCGACTGCAGTGGGGCTGTGGCAATCTCTTGGTGCTGATAGCCCTGATCGTCTTCGTACCGGCGATCCGGACGGAGCTGCTGATCGTCCTCGGGCTCGCCCTTTTCCTCGGCTTCATCGTGATCGGGAGCAAGATCGAAGGCGGCGGCCCCTGGCGGGAGGCACCCACGCGGTCCCGCCAGGCCCGGGATGTGAACAGGGGCGACGGAAACGACAGCCCCTGAGTCCCACCCCCTCCGGTGCCGGACAGCGGCACACGGCAGGCCCTGGGGCGGGGGCCGTACGGCCCAGCGGTCCGACCCGGAAGGGACAGGGCCGGGTCACGGGCGATACGCGGAAATGGGGCACGGTACAGCCGGGCTCGGGCGGCGCATCCGCCGGTACCTGCGCGCACGCCCGTACCCGCACGCACGCTCGTACCCGCACAGTCGGCCTGTACCCGCGTGCCTGCCGGTACCTGCCCGCGCACCTGCACCGGCGCCCCCGCACGGCCCGTGAGCCGGTCCCGGCGTCAGACCCGGTCGACGAGGCGGGCCGCCAGCTCGACCGCCTCGGCCAGGGAGTCCACCACCGGCACGCCCACCGGTTCCAGGTTCTCCCGGATATGCGAGCCCCCCGTGTAGAGCACCGCGTGTGCTCCCACATGGGCCGCCGCGAGCGCATCGTCCGCCGCGTCACCGATCACCACCGTGCGCTCGGGCGAGACGGTCTTCGCGAGCGCCCGGAGATGGCGTGCCATGGACTCGGCCTTGGACACCCCCGACGGCCCCCGGCGCCCGTCCACCCGGACGAAGTGGGACTCGATACCCCGCTCCCGTACCGCCGGAACCAGTTCCTCGTGGCCGTACATGCTGAGCAGGGACTGGCTGCGCCCGGCGCCCCGCCACTCCACCAGCAGCTCCGCCGCGCCCACCGTGAGGCCGCAGCCGCCCTGGCGCTCCAGATAGGCGGCATGGAAGGCGACCTCCATGTCCAGCCACTCCTGGTCCGTCGGGATCCGGCCCAGCAACTGCTCGTAGAAGCGGGGAATCGGTATGCGGTACCAGGCGCGGTACTGCTCGACCGTGATCGGGCCGAACGCGACGACCGCCAGCGCGGCGTTGGTCGCGCCGACGACGGCCGTCATGTCGTCCAGCAGCGTGCCGTTCCAGTCCCAGACCAGATGCGGGGCCTGCTCCACCATGTACTTCCCCCTGTCCGTGCCCATGCTGAAAACCGTACCCGCCCCCTCCGACAGCGCCCGGCCGCGCAGGTCGCCCGGCACAATCCGGAAGCGGGGCCTACGCCTCCGTGACGATCGCGGGGATCTCCTGGACGCCGTACCAGAGCAGCTCGTGGTCCTCCGCGCCGTCCACGGTGAACCGTGCGTCCTCGTCGCCGTGGTCCGCGGCGCCCAGCGCGTCCACGGCCGCGGACACATCGTCGAGGGCGTCGTCGGAGTCCACGTGCACGGCCGCGGCCAGGCGCAGCGGGACCGCCGTCGCGATCCGCAGCTCACCGAGGGACGAGGCGTCGAGCGCCCGGTCGGGGTCGGCGACGGCATCCCGGTCGGCCACATCGGCGGCGACGACGACCCGGCGGCGGGCCGCGCCCGGATCCCCGGCGATCAGCCGCAGCGATGCGGCGGCGGCCCGGCTGAGGGCCGCGTACTCCAGCTCTTCGAGATCGTCCGAGACGTACCACTCGCGCAGGGACGGCGTGACCCCGTACGCGGTCAGGGGCCCGGGGCCCAGCTCGCCCTTGGTGTGCGCCTCCGCGAGTCCGGCGAGGGTCAGGGGGACGTACACGCGCATGGCAGACCGCTTTCGTAGTCGGAAGACGCACTTCAGAATACGTGCGCCGCCCGGCCGAGGTCCCCCTTCGGACCGTCGGGGCCCACTGCGGAGCCGTCCACTCCGGACACCGGGTGTCACCACGGCCCAGCGCTCAGAGCGTCCGAATCCACCCGGATAGGTGAATCCGTCGGCCACCGGCGCCCGGACCGGTGACCCATTGCGACCGCCGCGCGCCGCCCCGTAGAAGATCCCCAGCGTTGTTACTGCCCGGTATTCACGGAGCCGGGCCGACCGACGGGGGCGGTACGGATGGACAGCACGGACAGGGCGGACAGGGCGGCGGAAAGCCGTCCGCAACAGCAGAAGGACACAACGGACACGACGGACACGGGGACGGAGAGTGCGGAGAACAGGGAGCAGGAGCGCGCCGGCACGGTGCTGTCGCGGCCGCGCTCGCCCCGGACGGCGGCCGGGGCGGCCCGGCCCGGGGGCCGCAGCGACTCCCGGCGCCCCGGCGGCCGGGGCCCGGGACGGGCAGCCGGTCCGGGCCGGGCCGAGACGGCCGGCGGGACCACCAACGGCGGCCCAGGCAGCAGTACGGCCGACGGTACGACCAGGGGTACGGAAACCGTGGCGCGGCCGCCCCGGGCCGCCGCTCCCGCACCGCCGGTGCTGGACGCGCGGCGCCGTGAACAACCGCCGTACTGGTTCGCCGAGCGGCTGCTCGCCGTCCTCAGCGGGCGCCGTCCGGTCCACTGGATGCTGGGCCACACCCTCGGTGACGCCTACGACCATCTGGTACGGATCGCGGACGGCACCCCGCTGCTCCCCGCGAACCGGGCGATGCCCACGATCCGGAAATGGGGCGAGTTCCATCCCCGCCCCGGAGTCATCGAGGCCTTCGCCCTGATCACCGGCGGCGGACGGCTCCGCGCGATGGCGTTCCGGCTGGAGCAGGGCCCCGAGGACCGCCGCTGGCGCTGCGCCGCGGTGGACCTCGGTGGCCACGAAGGCACCTGCGGCCCGGAGGACTGATCCGGCGGCCCGCACACCACAGCGGATCACGGGGAAACGGTACCGACCGAACGGACCGGCACCACACGGCCGTACGGGAACACCCCGAAACGACCCCGCAAACCCGCAGTCCCACACCCCGGACCCCGGCCCGGACCCCGGACCCCGGAAACACAGTAGGGCCGGACCCCGTCCCGGGTGTCCGGCCCTACGCGCAGGCCCTTCGGCCCAGCGCCGTACCGGGCGGGGCCGGGGTCCGCCCCGCGCCCCGCCCCGTATCGGCTACTTCTTACGGCGGCGCCCGCCGCTCCCGCCCTTCTGCGCCTTGCGCCGCTCCGCACGGGTCATCCCGTCACCGGCCGCGGCCGCCGTCGCGCGGGTCTCGCCGGTCTCGAAGTCACCCTCGACGACACCGCCCTCACCGTCCACCGTGGGAGCGGAGAAGTGCAGCCGGTCCGGGCGCTGCGGGGCCTCCAGGCCCTTCGCCCGGATCTCGGGACGCGCCGCGGGCACCGCGTCCTTCTTCTCCAGCGACGGCCCCCCGTCCGTGTCCTGCACCGGAACCTCCTCGACCTGCTGCTCGACCTGGACCTCCAGGTTGAACAGATAGCCGACGGACTCCTCCTTGATGCCCTCCATCATGGCGGTGAACATGTCGAAGCCCTCGCGCTGGTACTCCACCAGGGGGTCCTTCTGCGCCATCGCCCGCAGACCGATACCGTCCTGGAGGTAGTCCATCTCGTAGAGGTGCTCACGCCACTTGCGGTCGAGCACCGAGAGCACCACCCGGCGCTCCAGCTCCCGCATGATCTCCGAACCGAGCTGCTTCTCCCGCGCCTCGTACTGCTCGTGGATATCGTCCTTGACGGACTCGGCGATGAAGTCGGCCGTGATCCCCACCCGGTCGCCCGCCGCCTCCTCCAGCTCCTCGATGGTGACCTTCACCGGGTAGAGCTGCTTGAACGCGCCCCACAGCCGGTCGAGGTCCCACTCCTCGGCGAAGCCCTCGACCGTCTCCGCCCGGATGTAGGCGTCGATGGTGTCGTCCATGAAGTGGCGGATCTGGTCGTGGAGGTCCTCGCCCTCCAGCACCCGGCGGCGCTCCCCGTAGATCACCTCACGCTGGCGGCTGAGCACCTCGTCGTACTTCAGCACGTCCTTACGGGTGGTGAAGTTCTGCTGCTCGACCTGGGACTGGGCGGAGGCGATGGCCCGGGTGACCATCTTGTTCTCGATCGGTACGTCGTCGGGCACATTGGCCATGGCCATCACGCGCTCGACCATCTGCGCCTTGAACAGCCGCATCAGATCGTCACCGAGGGAGAGGTAGAACCGGGACTCGCCCGGGTCGCCCTGACGGCCGGAACGACCGCGGAGCTGGTTGTCGATCCGGCGCGACTCATGGCGCTCGGTGCCCAGCACATACAGCCCGCCCAGCGACCGGACCTCCTCGAACTCGGTCCGGACCGCTTCCTCGGCCGCCTTCAGCGCGGCGGGCAGGGCGGCCGCCCACTCCTCGACGTGTTCGACCGGGTCCAGACCGCGCTGGCGCAGCTCGGCCTCCGCCAGATCGTCCGGGTTGCCGCCGAGCTTGATGTCGGTACCACGGCCGGCCATGTTCGTCGCGACGGTGACCGCGCCCCGGCGGCCCGCCTGGGCGACGATGCTCGCCTCCCGGTCGTGCTGCTTGGCGTTGAGCACCTCGTGCTGCACACCGCGCTTGCTGAGCTGCTGCGACAGATACTCGGACTTCTCGACCGAGGTCGTGCCGACCAGGATCGGCTGGCCCTTCTCGTGCTTCTCCGCGATGTCGTCGACGACGGCGGCGAACTTGGCGACCTCGGTGCGGTAGATCAGGTCGGACTGGTCCATACGGACCATCGGCTTGTTGGTCGGGATGGGGACCACGCCGAGCTTGTAGATCTGGTGGAACTCCGCGGCCTCGGTCATCGCCGTACCGGTCATTCCGGAGAGCTTGCCGTAGAGGCGGAAGAAGTTCTGGAGGGTGATCGTGGCGAGGGTCTGGTTCTCGTCCTTGATGTCCACCCCCTCCTTCGCCTCGATGGCCTGGTGCATGCCCTCGTTGTAGCGGCGGCCGGCGAGGATACGGCCGGTGTGCTCGTCGACGATCATGACTTCGCCGTCGATGACGACGTAGTCCTTGTCCTTCTTGAACAGCTCCTTGGCCTTGATGGCGTTGTTCAGATAGCCGACCAGGGGCGTGTTCACCGACTCGTAGAGGTTGTCGATGCCCAGCCAGTCCTCGACCTTCGCCACACCCGACTCATGGATGCCGACGGTCCGCTTCTTCTCGTCGACCTCGTAGTCGCCGGTCTCCTCGATGCCCTTGAGGTGGTTGCCCGGCTCGCCGCGGGTCAGCCGGGTGACCAGCTTCGCGAAATCGCCGTACCACTTGGTCGCCTGGTCGGCGGGGCCGGAGATGATCAGCGGCGTACGCGCCTCGTCGACGAGGATGGAGTCGACCTCGTCGACGATGGCGAAGTTGTGGCCGCGCTGGACCAGCTCCTCCTGCGACCAGGCCATATTGTCGCGGAGGTAGTCGAAGCCGAACTCGTTGTTCGTGCCGTAGGTGATATCGCAGGCGTACTGCTCACGGCGCTGCGCGGGCGTCATATTGGCCAGGATGCAGCCGACGTCCAGCCCGAGGAACTTGTGGACGCGGCCCATCATCTCCGAGTCGCGCTCGGCCAGATAGTCGTTGACCGTGATCAGGTGGACGCCCTTGCCGGAGAGCGCGTTCAGATACGCGGGCAGGGTGCCGACGAGGGTCTTGCCCTCACCGGTCTTCATCTCGGCCACATAGCCGAGGTGCAGCGCGGCACCGCCCATGATCTGGACGTCGTAGTGCCGCTGGCCGAGGACGCGCTTGGCGGCCTCACGGACCGTGGCGAAGGCCTCCGGCAGCAGGTCGTCGAGCGTGTTCTCACCGCTCTCGTACCGCGCCTTGTACTCTTCCGTGAGCGCCCGCAACTCGGCGTCGGAGAGGTCGACGAAATCCTCTTCGATGGAGTTGACCTGGCCCGCGATGCGGTGCAGTTTGCGCAGGATCTTGCCTTCGCCTGCACGCATGAGCTTGTTGAAGACGGACACTGGGCGAGGTCTCCTTGCCGATTCGGGCCTGGGCTGGGTCGTAGGACTCTGGCGCGGGCACGGCAGGCGGACCCCACCGCAACGGCCATCGTAAGCGAGGACCCCACCAGGTCGGGAGGTCCGCACTCAGCCCGGCCGCCTGTCACCCCCCTGTCAACGCGCGGGATGCTCGGAAGGTGCCGGTGCCGGGCGAAAAGTGCTCGCTTCCTGCTCCGGAGCCGTTCAGAATCCGGACATGGAGCCGATCACCCTCACCACCGGTCGTCTGCTGCTGCGTCCTTTCACGGACGAGGACACCGAGGAGGTCTTCCGGCTCTGCCAGGACGCGGCCGTCCAGCGGTGGACCACGATTCCCTCCCCGTACGAGCGACGTCACGCCGAGGAGTTCACCGGGGAGATCGCCCCGGAGGGCTGGCGGACCTCGACGATGTTCACCTTCGCGGTCGCCCCGCTCGACGGCGGGCCGCCGATGGCCTCCTCCTCGGTCACGCTCCGTACCCTCTCCGGTATCTGGGAGATCGGCTTCTGGCTGGGCGCGGAGTACCGGGGCCAAGGGATCATGACGGAGGCGGTGACGGAGCTGGCCCGCTGGTCCTTCACCCGGCTCGGCGCCACCCGGCTGGAATGGCGGGCCGAGGTCGGCAACACCGCCTCGCGCGCGGTGGCGCTGCGGGCCGGCTTCCGGATGGAGGGGACCCTGCGGGCGGCCCTGGACAACAACGGCACCCTCCGGGACGCCTGGCTCGGGTCGCTGCTCCCCTCGGACCTGGGACTGGCGAGTCCCCGGGCCTATCTCCCGGCGCCCGCGCCGGCGGCCCCCTGACCCCGGCCGCCCGACCGGCGGTCGCTGTCGGTACCACCGTCTATCGTGCGGTCCATGACGACGCAGCCGCCCCCCGTTGCCGAACTCTCCGCCGACGAGGCCCGCCGGATCGCCCTGCGCGCCCAGGGGTTCCTCGGCGCCCCGGACCGGCGGGCCGGTGTCCGGGGTGTGCTGCGGCATCTGGGCGCGGTCCAGCTCGACACCATCTCGGTCCTGGCCCGCTCCCACGAGCTCGTTCCGTACGCGCGTCTGGGCGCCGTCGGCCGCACCGCGGTCGACGGGGCGTACTGGACGGGGGGCCACAGCTTCGAGTACTGGTCGCACGCCGCGTGCATCCTGCCCGTCGAGGAGTGGCCGCACTTCGGCTTCCGCCGCCGCGCCTACCGCGCCCGGCCGCAGTGGTACCACGACCTGCCCGACGGGGCCTATGACAAGGTGATCGCCCAGTTGCGCGCCGAGGGCCCGCTGACCGCGACCGAGCTGGGCGGCGCGAAGAACGGCGGGGAGTGGTGGGACTGGTCCGCTTCCAAGGTGGCCGTCGAGCGGGCGCTGATGTACGGCGAGGTGGTGTGCGTCGAGCGGCGGGGCTGGAAGCGTTTGTACGACCTGGCGGAACGGGCGATCCCGGACACCCTGCTGAACACCGAGCCGGACGACACCGAATGCGTCCGGCGCCTGGTCGGTCTCGCGGGCCGGGCCCTGGGTGTCGGGACCCGCGCGGATATCGCGGACTACCACCGGCTGAGGGGCGAGCAGTTCGATGCGGTGGTGGCGGGCTCCGGCCTCGTACCGGTGACCGTGGCGGGCTGGGCCAAGCCCGCCTGGGCCGATCCGGAGGCGCTGGCGACCACCCCCCGCGGCCGGCACCGGACGACGCTGCTGTCCCCCTTCGACTCCCTGATCTGGGAGCGGGCCCGTACCGAACGGATCTTCGGCTTCACGCACCGGCTCGAAGCGTACGTCCCCAAGCCCAAGCGGATACACGGCTACTTCGCCATGCCGCTGCTGTCCGGCGGCCGGCTGATGGGCCGGGCCGACCCGGCGCGGGAAGGACGGACGCTGGTGGCCCGGCAGGTGTCCCTGGAGTCGGGCAAGGCCGTGGAGCCGATGGCGCGGGCGCTGCGGGAGGCGGCGGAGTGGGTCGGCTGCGATTCGGTGCGCGTCGAGCGGGTCGACCCTCCCGGACTGGCCGCTCCGCTGAGCGCGGCGCTCACGGCCGGCTGATTCCCCCGTGCGCCCGCGCGGGCAGGGCACCGGGTGCGGGCGTCGCGGCCCGCACCCGTGGCTTCAGCGGATCTCCAGGATCTTCTCCCGCATCGCGTAGACGACGGCCTCCATCCTGGAGTGCAGCTGGAGCTTCTCCAGGATGTTCCGGACGTGGTTCTTCACGGTGTTCTCGGAGATGAACAGCTCCTTGGCGATATCGCGGTTGTTCATCCCGGTGGCGACCAGCTTGAGGACCTCCAGCTCACGGTCGGTGAGCCGGGGCGCGGGCACCAGACGGCGTTCGTCGGTGCGCTGGATCATGGACTTGAACTCGGTCAGCAGCTTGGACGCCATCGACGGGCTGATCTGCGACTGGCCGTCGGCGACGGCGCGGATCGCGGTAGCGACTTCGTCGGTGGAGATCTCCTTGAGGAGATAGCCCGTGGCGCCCGCCTTGATCGCGTCGTAGAGATCGGCTTCCTCGTCGCTGATCGTCAGCATGATGATCTTTGCGCTGGGGGCGACCTCCTTGATGGAGGTGCAGGCCTCGATGCCGCCGCGGCGGGGCATCCGGACGTCCATGAGCACAATGTCGGGCAGCAGGTCGGCAGCCTTGTCGACGGCCTCGGCACCGTCCCCGGCCTCGCCGACGACCTGGATGTCCTCCTCATGGGCGAGGACGATCTCCAGCCCTCTGCGGAAGAGGGCGTGGTCGTCCACGACCAGGACCCGGATCGGCTCGGCGCGGGGGCCGCCCGGTGCGGCATCGGTGACCGTGTCCCGGGCGTCGGCGGTGTTCTGGTGAACCGGTCCGAAGCTGTCCGCCATCGTTCCTCCCCCTGAGATCAGGGTCTGAAGGGCATGTCCGTTCGACCAACGACGGTGCAGGGGGCACCTGTTGGCTTGACGCCATGCTTTCATGCCGGACCGTCAGTGCGGAGATCCTCCGGGGGCACGATGGTGCCCCCGAGGGCGCACAGGGCGCTCCGGGGGCACCGGTTTCAGCGGTCCGTGGTCAGTGGTGGCATCCACGGAACGGCGGGATCAGCCGCCGAGCGCGCCGCCCGCGCCGCTTCCCTCGGAGCCGGCCAGCGGGTCGGTCTCCAGGTGGATGACGCCGTAGTCGTAGGCGTGTCGCCGGTAGACGACGCTGGGCTGCTTCGTCTCGGAGTCGACGAAGAGGTAGAAATCGTGCCCGACCAGCTCCATCTCGTAGAGAGCCTGGTCGAGTGGCATCGGAGCCGCGGTGTGGACCTTCTCGCGGACCACCAGCGGTCCTTCGCCCTGCACTTCCAGCGAACCGATTTTCGTGGTGGGAATGGATTCCTGGGTCTGTTCGACGAGGATATGGCCGTTGGCGTTCATTTCGGCGACGCCGGGGACCACATCGGCTACTTCCGCCGCCGACAGACGGCCGTTGCCGCGGCGGGTGTTGCGCTTGTCGTGCTGCTTGCGCAGCCGTGCTTCCAATTTGCCGGTGGCCAGGTCAAGCGCTGCGTACGGGTCGTTTGCCGATGCCTCCGCCCGGATGACCGGGCCTCGGGAGTGGAGCGTGATCTCCACACGGTCAGAACGGTCGGCCTGCCGCGGGTTGTGCTCCTTGGACACCTCGACGTCCAGGCTGATCACCTTGGCGTCGAGCTTCTGGATCTTGTCCAGCTTCAGCTTCTCGGCCACGTGCTTGCGGAACCGCTCAGGCACCTCGGTCTTGCGGCCCTTGACGACGATGTCCACGCAGAACTCCGTTCCCGGATTGCCCCGCTCGCCCTGCGGCTGCGGAGCGTCTCCCTCTTGCACCAGACCCCGGTACTGAACCGGAGCCTCGGACTAGGCGACTTTCACCTCCTCCTCCCCAGTCGACAAGATCCCCACCCCACCAACTTTCGAGGTTTTCGCTGCCCCGTATCCGCGGCCGTGACACACGGCCGTGCATTCGGTGAGGACGGGACCTCATTCCGCCTATCCACACCACCGAACATAGCCCCATCGGGCCGGTGTCGGCACCCGCTACCAGCGCGTACCTCCGTTCGGCGGTTTTCCCTCCTCACTGACTGCAACGTCTGCGGCACTGATCGGGTTCCGGATTCTTCGAAAAGGAGATCGAAGGCGCGGCCACGACCGCCGCCGCCGGAAGAACACCGGCATCTGCCCCCGCCGCGGCCCCCCGGGGCCCTCCCCCTCCCCCCGCCCCCGCCGCCTCCCCCACCGCACGGGCCGCCTCCGTCAGGGAGGCACCCGTGGTCATCAGATCGTCCACGAGCACCACCGTGGCGCCCCTCAGCCGCCTCCCGGCCCCTTCGGCGGCCCGGAGGGCCCCGGCCAGGTTCGCCACCCGCTCAGGGGCCGTGAGGCTGCTCTGGTCGGTCACGGGACGCCACTGCCGCAACAGCGGAAGCACCCCCGCCGCCGTGCCCGTACGTCGCAGCTCGCGCGCCGCGGCCAAGGCGATGCGCCGGGTGGCATCGTGACCCCTGGCCCGGACCGCCCAACGCGCCGACGGCACCGGCACCAGCAGCAGCGGCAGGTCCCCGGCCCCCGGGGCCGCGCGGACTGCCGCCCGCACGGCCCCGGCGAGCGCGATCCCCAGGGGCCGGGCGAGCCCCAGGGCGCCCCGCTCCTTGTGGGCCAGCAGTACCGCCCGTACCGCATCGGCATACGGGGCGGCCGCATGCACCACCGGCAGTCCCGGGGGCGCGGGAACCGGTCGTGCGGCGCGCGCAGCGGAGCCGTACAGCTCGTACGCGCACTCGGGGCACAGCAGCGTGCGGGGTACCCCGCAGCCACCGCAGGCGGCCGGCAGCACCAGGCCGGAGATCTCCTGCCACCATCCCCGCATGGCCTCTACTGTGCCCGGTGGGGCAAGCCGTCGCCACACCCTGTGGACAACTCCGGCGGAACCCGTCCCGGCCTGCGGGTTTCTCATCGGAGGTGGGCGGAAGGCAGATGGGTGACGGTCCCGGACCGGACCGGCAGGCCGCGCCACCCCGGCCGGCGGACGGCCACCGGCGTCGGGCGTCGGCCACCGGCATCGGACGGCGGGACGGCGGGACGGCGGGACGGCGGGACGAGTGTCAGCCGGGATAGACGGGGTACGAGCCCTTTCCGACGCCGACCACGGTCTGCCAGGTCGCTCCCGTCGGCAGACGCACGATGCCGTCGGCCTGCGAGTGCGCCACCAGCGGCTGCGCCTCGTTGTTGGACGCGGCGATCGACACCACCTGGTTGAGTCCGGGCAGCACGCTCGCCGTCGACGTGGAGCCGTCCGTCTGGATGTACCGCACCTGCTCCACCCCGCCGGACTCCCGGCCGACCACCACCAGGCGGCTGGGCCCGGCCCAGGAGACGGCCTGGACGTCCACCATCTGGGGTGCCGTGGGCAGCAGCCCGTCGACCGAGACCGTCGGATCGTGCTGCGGCCCGCGCTCGACCCGTCCGATGTGCAGGGTCGTCTTGCCGTCCTTCTCCAGCAGCAGCGCGATCCTGGTGCCGTCCGCCGCCACCTTCACGGAGTGGATACGGGCGCCGTCCAGACCCGGTGCGATCGTCACCTCCCGTGGTGCTTCCTGGCCCGCCGGCCGCTGCAGCAGCGCCGGTTTGGCGGGGTCGCGGTCGGCGAACCACAGATCGCCCCGGCCGTCCCAGCTCGGGGCCGTGAGACGGTCGTGCGGCTGCTTCCCCTGGCTGGTGTACACGGGCTGGAGGAGGTCGCCGCTCATGGTGATCGGTTCGACGTACAGCCTGGCGGAGTCGGTGGAGACAGCGGCCGCCAGACGTTCGTCGCGGGCGACGGCGATCTTCCCCACCGGAAGCTGTCCGGTGCCCATCGGGCCGGGCACCGGCTCCGGTACGGCCGTCTCGTCGTCGTTCGTGTTCAGGACGGCGAGCTGGCTCTTCTCGTTGACGAAGTACTGCTTCGCGCCCGTCCCGGACTGGTCGGAGGCGTACTCCTTCTCCTGACCGCCGGAGAGCATGCAGAGCTGGGAGCCGTCGGGACGCTGGAGTTCGATCTGCTCCACCCTGACCGCCGAGAGGTCCTTGAGGGTGAACATGATCTGGGCCGCCATCTTCCGGCACTGGGCGTGCCCGGCGTTGACCGCCTTTTCGTTGAGCGGGACCTTCAGTACGTCGCGGTCGTCCACCGTCAGGGACGTGACGCCCTTCGCCAGCGCCGTACCGCTCGGGAAACGGGACTCGACGACCGGTTCCAGCCATTTCGTCGGCCCGTCGAGGAGTGCCTTCACTGACTGGGTGACCGGGTCCATACCGGTCACCGGGTCCATCCGCTGCTGGATGAAGACCGGATCGGCGACGACCGTGTTCCGGCCACTGGCGAAGTAGTACTTGTTCACGGGGCGGTAGTTGCGCTGGAAGTCGGACTGGCCGAGCACGAGGCCGTCGGGCAGTGAGTCGATCCGCCACTCCCCGTCCGGGCCGCCCTGCCGTGACACATGGATGGGGAACCGGTAGTCCTCCGGGGCGACGGCCCGGTACGCCTGCTGGTCGTCGATCTCCCCGATCTGCGTTCCGGACATCAGGTACTCCTTGCCCTGCTGCCCGGACGCCCCGGCCTGGAGCTGGAAGCTGGTGGTGGGGGCCACCGCGAGGACGGTCGTGCCCTTCTGGGGCTGCCAGGTCCGCGACATCTCCGGCGACAGATAGGCCCGCGCGGTGGCGAAGTCGGCGTCGTCGCTGGTCATGGCCTCCAGGAAGCCGTCGATGATGTCCTGGGCCTCGGCGCCCTTGCGCGGGGCGACGGGATGGACCCGCACCTGGGCGTCGGCGCGCGGCGAGGCCTTCACCGCCTGGACGTCTCCGCTGTCGGGCATCGAAGCGCAGCCCGTGATCAGTACCATTCCGCACCCGCCGAGCAGGGCACCGAGCCGGAGCGCGCTCCGGCGGCCACCACGAGAGTCAGCGCCCACGAATCGTGTCCTCCTGGTCCGAAGAGACGGATGGTTCCGGGGAGTCGGAGGGTGCGGAGAGGTCCCGGGGTCCTTCCGCCGTCGGCGGGTCGTCCGGACGCTCCCCGGTGCCCCGCGCCACCACCCGGGCGCCGCTGCCGGGCAGTGCCGCCGGGTCGACTCCGCGCGGCACGGTGGACGGCCGTGGCGGCAGGGACGGGCGGGCCGGATGCTGTACGGGTACGGAGGTGAGCAGCCGTCCTCCCGTACCGTCGTCCTGCCGGCGGGGCGCGGACCGTTCACGGTTCTGCCGGGAGTCCTCGGGTTCCAGGGGTATCGGGGAGCCCCGGAGGGGTTCGTCGGCGGTACGCGGCAGGGTCAGCCGGAACTGCGAGCCGCCACCCGGTTCGCCCCAGGCCTGGAGCCAGCCGCCGTGCAGCCGGGCGTCCTCGACGGCGATGGACAGTCCGAGGCCGGTGCCGCCGGTGGTACGGGCCCGGGCCGGGTCGGCGCGCCAGAAGCGGTTGAAGACCCGGGTGGCCTCGCCGGGTTTCAGCCCGACGCCGTAGTCCCGTACGGCGACGGCGACGGCACCGCCCGCGGCCGCCAGCCGCACCACGACATCGCGGCCTTCGCCGTGCTCGACGGCGTTGACGACGAGATTGCGCAGGACCCGTTCGACACGGCGGGCGTCGGCCTCGGCGACGACGGGCTGGTCGTCGCCGATGACCCGTATCCGGGTGCCCTTGCGTTCGGCGAGCGGTTCCGCGCCGCCGATGACCCGCCGGACGACTTCGCGCAGATCTATCGGCTCGGCCTCCAGGGCGGCGGCGCCCGCGTCGAAGCGGCTGATCTCCAGCAGATCGGAGAGGAGGGATTCGAAGCGGTCGAGCTGGTCGCCGAGGAGTTCGGCGGAGCGGGCGGTCACGGGGTCGAAGTCGCTGCGGGCCTCGTGGATGACGTCGGCGGCCATCCGCACGGTCGTCAGCGGGGTGCGCAGTTCATGGGAGACGTCGGAGACGAAGCGCCGTTGCATCCGCGACAGCTCTTCCAGCTGCTGGATCTTGAGCTGGAGGTTCTGCGCCATCTTGTTGAAGGCCTCGCCGAGCCGGGCGATGTCGTCCTCTCCGGTGACCTTCATCCGCTCCTGGAGCCGGCCGGCGGAGAGCCGTTCGGCGATCCCGGCGGCCATCCGGACGGGGGTCACGATCTGCCGGACCACGAGCCACGCGATGGCGCCGAGCAGCACGACGAGGAAGAGCCCGGCGGTGGCGAGGGTGCCGCGGACCAGATTGAGCGACTGCTGTTCCTGGGCCAGCGGGAAGACGTAGTACAGCTCGTACGGCTTGTCGTCGGCGTCGTTGAGCTGGGTGCCGACGGCGAGACCGGGCTCGGCGGTCCTGACGTCCTTGGTGTAGGCGATGGACATGTAGGCGCGGTGGGTACGCGAGTCCTGCTGGACGTTGTTCCGCAGTGCCTCGGGGATGGACGCGGGGTCCACCTCTCCGGAGGTACGGGGGGCGCGGGACCCGGCGCCCGCATCGTCGGCGCTGAGCGCGACGACATGGAAAGCGCCCTGACCGCCACTGGCCAGCCGCTCCACCAGATCCGTACGCCAGGAACGGGTTGCCGCCTGGCCGTCGGCGCCGCCGGGGGCCAGCGGCGCATTGGAGGCCTCACGGGCGACCTGGAAGCCTCCGGCGGCCTGGCTCTGAGCAGCTTTGGTCTTGGCTTCGAGCAGTCCGTTGCGGACCTGTCCCACGACGACGAAGCCCAGGAGCACGACGACGCCGACCGACATCAGCAGCGTCATCACCACGATGCGCAGCTGGATGTTGCGCCGCCACAGCCGGACCGCGGGCAGCAGCGGGCGGCGTATCCAGCGCATCAGGATCCGCAGCAGCAGCCGGCCGGGCTCGCCGTCCTGTCCGGCGCGCCCTCCGCGCAGCATCCGGCCCAGCCAGGCCGGACGTGTTCCGGGCACGGCGGCCCGCCCCCCACGGCCCCCCTGGTTCCCGGGCTGCGGAGCAGCGCTGCCGCCGGTCATGTCAGCTCGGTCCCGCCTTGTAACCGACACCACGGACGGTCACCACGATCTCGGGGCGCTCGGGGTCCTTCTCGACCTTGGAGCGCAGCCGCTGGACGTGGACGTTGACCAGCCTGGTGTCCGCGGCGTGCCGGTACCCCCATACCTGTTCCAGCAGCACCTCCCGGGTGAAGACCTGCCACGGTTTGCGGGCCAGCGCGACCAGCAGATCGAACTCCAGCGGAGTGAGGGCGATGGACTGCCCGTCCCGCTTCACGGAGTGCCCGGCCACGTCGATCACCAGATCGCCGATGGTCAGCTGTTCCGGCGCGGGCTCCTCCGACCGCCGGAGGCGCGCCCTGATCCGGGCCACCAGTTCCTTCGGCTTGAACGGCTTGATGATGTAGTCGTCGGCCCCGGACTCCAGGCCTACGACGACGTCCACCGTGTCGCTCTTGGCGGTGAGCATCACAATCGGCACTCCGGACTCGGCGCGGATCTGCCGGCATACCTCGATACCGTCACGGCCGGGCAGCATCAGGTCGAGGAGCACCAGATCCGGCTTGGCTTCACGGAACGCGGCAAGGGCCTTGTCGCCGTCCGCGACGAACGACGGCTCAAAACCTTCACCACGCAGCACAATCCCGAGCATCTCGGCCAGTGCGGTGTCGTCGTCGACGACTAGGACTCGTCCCTTCATAATCGACATCATCCCATTACCCCACGGCTGGCA
Source organism: Streptomyces sp. NPDC094448 (assembly GCF_044763775.1). NCBI lineage: Bacteria > Bacillati > Actinomycetota > Actinomycetes > Kitasatosporales > Streptomycetaceae > Streptomyces > Streptomyces sp. NPDC094448. The sequence continues at coordinate 412,863 of NZ_JBIWGU010000007.1, forward strand.
TAGGTTCCGGTGAGATAGGTCACTGACCTGTGACAACGCGTCCGTGACCTGCGACTACCCGTCCGGGGGCGCGGTGGCCCCCGGACGGGGCGGCCGGTTCACCCCGCAACCACCTGCTGTGACCTGCGCCACAGGCCCATGACTCCGTCTCCGGTGACGGGGCACACCGCCCCTTCTTCGGTGACGATCGCCGTGACCAGTTCCGGCGGTGTCACGTCGAAGGCGGGGTTGTACGCGGTCGTCCCTTCGGGCGCGAGTGGCCGCCCGCCGCCGGGGAGCCGAGTGACCTCGTCGGCGGCCCGCTGCTCCACTTCGATCGCCGGCCCGTCCGGGGTGGTCGGGTCGATGGTGGTGGTGGGCGCGACCACGATGAACGGCACGTGGTGGTAGCGCGCCAGTACCGCCAGGGGATAGCTGCCGACCTTGTTGGCCACTGCCCCGTTCGCGGCGATCCGGTCGGCGCCGATCAGAACGGCATCCACCTCTCCCGCGGCGAACAGGGAGCCCGCCGCATTGTCGGTGAGCAGGGTGTACGGCATCCCCGAGCGGGCGGCCTCCCATGCGGTGAGCCGAGCGCCCTGGAGCAGGGGGCGGGTCTCGTCGACCCAGAGCCTGCGCAGCCGGCCCGCCCGGTGGGCGGCGAGCGCCACGGCGAAGGCGGTGCCCTCTCCTCCGGAGACCAGCGCCCCGGTATTGCAGTGCGTGAGGATCCGGTGCCCGCCTCCGGACAGCAGCTCGTCGAGGAGCACCAGGCCGTGGTCTGCCATACGGGTGCTGGCTGCCGCGTCCTCGCGGTGCAGTTCCCGTGCCGCGGCCAGTGCTGCCCGGGCGGCGTGCTCGGGGTCCCCGGCCCCGGCCGACCGGTACGCGGCGAGGGCCAGCCCGGTCCCGTAACGGAGGTTGACGGCGGTGGGACGCGCCTCCGCCAGTCGGGAGGCCGCCGCTTCCACGTCGTCGCCCCGGCACGCGGCGAGCGCCACCCCGTAGGCACCGGTGATGCCCAGCAGGGGCGCCCCCCGGACCGTGAGGCTCTGGATCGCCGCGACCACGGCAGGCACATCGGCGCAGACGGCTTCGACCTCCTCACCGGGCAGTCGGGTCTGGTCGAGCAGGACCAGCAGCGGGCCGTCAGCGGACTCTTCCCAGTGCAGGACCGGGAGCCGCGACTGTTCGTCACCGGCTCGCTGTCGCGCGTAGTGATCAGCCATCCGCCCAGTCTGCCCGGTCCCCGGTTGCGAAAGAAGGTGCGAGAGGGGCACAGCCGCTCACCCGCGGTGGAGCCGTGCGTGGCACGATGGCTGCCAGTCCGCCGATGCTTCACCGGTGCGGACCTCCCGAGGACACCGGTTCGCCGAGCCGGTGCCACAACCGAGTCACGAGGTGGACGACCGTGAACGACACTCCGGGCTGGGTTCCGCCCGGATCCGCTTCCCCCGAGGGACAGGGCGCCCAGGTGCCCGGCCCCGCGCAGCCGGCCGACCAGGCCGGACCGGGCGCGAAGTGGTCCAGTGAGCAGCCGCCCGCCGGCCAGTGGTCCGCGCCGTCCGTCCCGGGCCCGCGCGGCGGCGGTCAGGTGCCCCCGCCCGGCCCCGGCTGGGGCGGGAGTCCCCACGGCGGCTGGGGCCACCCCCCGGCGGCCAAGCCCGGTGTGATCCCCTTGCGTCCACTCGGAGTCGGCGAGATCCTCGACGGGGCCGTGTCGACCCTGCGCGCCCACTGGCGCACTGTCCTCGGCATCACGCTCACCGTCTCGGTGATCGCCGAGATCGGCAATATCCTCGTCGCCCGCCATCTGCTGCCCGAGCCGGTGGAGATCGACCCCGCGGCGGATCCCGACGAGGCCCTCCGCCAGGCCGTGGACATGCTCCAGTCGATGCTGGTGTCCCTGGTTCCGATCATGCTGATCGCCCTGCTGGCCACGTTCTTCACCACGGCCCTGCTGACCGTCGTCATCAGCCGCTCGGTCCTCGGCCGCCCGGTGACACTCTCCGAAGCCTGGCGGGAGGCCCGTCCCCGGCTGCCGCAACTCCTGGCCCTCACCTTCCTGGTGCCGCTGGCGGCCGTCGGACTCGTGGGCCTGGGCATCCTCCCGGGTGTCCTGGTGGGTGGCGCGGGGGGCGCGGCCCTCATCATGGTGGGCGTGGTCGCCGCGGTGCCCGTGGCCGTCTGGCTGCTCATCCTGTTCGCCCTCGCACCGCCCGCGCTGATGCTGGAGGGCCAGAACGTCGTCGGCGCGCTGCGCCGCTCCGCCAAGCTGGTCTCGGGCTCCTGGTGGCGGACCTGCGGCATCGTGCTGCTGACGACCGTGCTCACGACGATCGTCCAGATGCTCATCGCGGCTCCGTTCGGCCTCGCCGCCGTCTTCGTCGACAACGACGGCATCGGCGATCTGCTCTCCGCGGAGGGCCCGAACTTCGGCTGGCCCTATCTGATCGTCACCGGCATCGGTGCCGTGATCGCCTCGACGATCACCTTCCCGATCTCCGCGGGCGTCAACGTCCTGCTCTACATCGACCAGCGCATCCGCCGTGAGGCCCTCGACCTGGAACTGGGCCGCGCCGCCGGTCTCCCCGGCTACACCACCGAGCCGTCCGGCGGAACTCCCGGGAGCGGATGAGGTGCCCGTCACGGGGGGACTACCGTCGGCGCGCCCATCCGAGCGCGCCGACGGCCGCATACCGGTGGACATATCCCGGGACCCCGCACGTGAGGCCGCAGAGCGCGAACTCAGCAGACCGATGTACCACGAGAACGACCCCAGCCTGCTGCAACGGGCCGGAGACCGGTTCTGGGAGTGGGTCGAGGACATCCTCGGCACCGCCGCGGGATTCGCGCCGGGCGGCGCGATCGGCCTCGTGGTCGTCGTCCTGATCGTGGCCGTGCTCATCGGCGCCCTGTGGTGGCGCCTGGGCATCCCCCACCGCACTCCCGCCTCTTCGGCACCACTCTTCGACGACTCCCGCCGCAGCGCCGCCGAGCACCGCACGGCCGCCGAGTCCCATGCCGCCGCCCACCGGTGGAACGAGGCCGTCCAGGAACGGATGCGGGCCATCGTCCGCTCCCTGGAAGAACGTGCTCTCCTCGAACCCCGCCCCGGCCGGACGGCCGACGAGGCCGCCGCCGAAGGAAGCCGCTCACTGCCCGTCCACTCCGCCGCACTGCACTCCGCGGCCAGGGAGTTCGACGATGTCACATACGGTGGCCGCAGCGTCGACCACCAGGCGTACCAGCGCCTGCGCGACCTGGACCTGGACCTGGAACGGGCCAGGCCCCTGCCGGCCGGTGCAACACCGGGAGGCGGCGCATGACCGCAGTCGCCGACAGCCCCACTTCCCTGTCCCCGACCGGACGTCAGACATGGCTCCGGGCCCGGGGGCTGCTGCTGGCACTGCTCATCGTGGTCGTCGCGGGAATCGTCATCGCCGCGCTGCGCTCGGGGGACCGGCACGGCGCTCTCGACCCACGGTCCGCCGACCACCACGGCAGCCGGGCCGTCGCGGAACTGCTCAAGGACCGCGGAATGACGACCCGGGTGGTGACCACCCTCTCCGAAGCAACCGCGGCCACCGGCCCCGACACCACGCTGCTCGTCACCGACCCCGATCTTCTGACATCCGTACAGCAGCGTTCGCTGCGTGCCGCCATGAAAGCCTCCAACGGCCGAACGGTCCTCCTCGCCCCCGGCCCGGCGTCCCTGACCACTCTGGCCCCCGGCACCCGCTCCGCGGGGACCGGACCGGCCCGCACGGTCGACCCCGAGTGCTCCCTGCCCGCGGCACGGAACGCCGGAAGTGCCGAACTCGGAGGCCGGCAGTACCTCGCCGATGCCTCCACCGCCGACACCTGCTATCCCGTCGACGGCCTGCCTACTCTCGTCAGGGCGGACACGGGCCACGGCGACACCGTCCTGCTCGGCTCGCCCCGCATCCTCTACAACGAGCGTCTGGCCGAGAGCGGCAACGCCGCCCTCGCCCTGCAACTCCTCGGCTCCCGACCCCATCTGGTCTGGTACCTCCCCTCTGTCAGCGATGGTTCCGCCGCCCCCGGCGAGGGCGACAAGAGCTTCGTCGAACTGATCCCGTCCGGCTGGCTCTGGGGTGCGCTCCAACTCTTCGTCGCAGCGGCACTCGCCGCCGTCTGGCGCGGCAGGCGCCTCGGCCCCCTCGTTCCCGAACAGCTGCCGGTCGTCGTCCGCGCCTCCGAGACCACCGAGGGCCGTGCCCGCCTGTACCACCGGGCCAGAGCCCGCGACCATGCGGCAGCCGCCCTGCGGGCCGCCGCCCGGGCGCGGATCGCCCCCCTCCTCGGTGTGCCCCCTTCGTCGGCGCACCGCCCCGACCTTCTGCTTCCCGCCGTCACCGGCCGGCTTCCGGCGGGCGAACGCGACCTCACGGAACTGCTGTTCGGCCCGCCGCCTGCCGACGACACGGAACTCGTCCGCCTGGCCGGCCATCTCGATGCCCTCGAAAGAGAGGTACGCACCTCATGAGCGCCCCCACCCCCGAGACCGTCACCACCTCGGACGGCGCCCGCGCCTCCCTGGAGGCCCTCCGTACCGAAATCGGCAAGGCAGTGGTCGGCCAGGACCCTGCCGTCACCGGCCTCGTCGTGGCACTGCTCTGCCGGGGTCATGTGCTGCTGGAAGGCGTGCCCGGCGTGGCGAAGACCCTGCTGGTCCGTGCCCTTGCCGCGTCTCTGAGGCTGGAGACCAAACGCGTCCAGTTCACCCCCGATCTCATGCCGGGCGATATCACCGGCTCCCTGGTCTATGACGCCCGGACCGCCGAGTTCTCCTTCCAGCCGGGGCCCGTCTTCACTCACCTCCTCCTGGCCGACGAGATCAATCGCACGCCGCCCAAAACACAGTCCGCTCTCCTTGAGGCCATGGAGGAACGCCAGGTCACCATCGACGGCACTCCCCGCCCGCTCCCCGATCCGTTCCTGGTCGCAGCCACGCAGAACCCCGTGGAGTACGAGGGCACCTATCCCCTGCCCGAGGCCCAATTGGACCGTTTCCTGCTCAAACTGACGGTCCCACTGCCCTCACGCCAGGACGAGATCGACGTTCTCACCCGCCATGCCGACGGCTTCAACCCACGCGACCTCCGCGCAGCGGGCGTCCGGCCCGTCGCCGGACCTGCCGATCTGGAAGCAGCAAGGTCCGCCGTTGCCAAGACCTCGGTCTCCCCCGAGATCACCGGCTATGTCGTCGATATCTGTCGTGCCACGCGTGAATCTCCTTCGCTGACTCTCGGAGTCTCCCCCCGAGGCGCCACGGCGCTGCTCTCAACCGCCCGCGCCTGGGCCTGGCTGACCGGCCGTGACTACGTCATCCCCGATGATGTGAAGGCGCTGGCCCTGCCGACCCTGCGGCATCGCGTCCAGCTTCGCCCCGAGGCGGAGATGGAAGGAGTCACCGCAGACTCCGTCATCACCGCGATCCTGAGCCACGTCCCCGTTCCCCGGTGAGTCCCGAGCCCATGGCACTCACCGGAAGAACCGCGCTCCTGGCCGCTCTCGGCTCCCTCCCCGTCGGTGTGCTCGCACCGAGCTGGACGGGGGTGCTCGCCGTGAACGCGCCCTTGTCTCTAGCAATCTTGTGCGACTACGCCCTCGCAGCGCCAGTGCGATCGCTTCGATTCACTCGAAGTGGTGATACATCAGTTCGACTCGGTGAGAGTGCGGAGGTCGGGCTCACCATCGCCAATCCTTCCCGGCGTATGCTCCGCGCCGAGCTGCGCGACGCCTGGCCGCCCAGCGCCTGGACGACCGGTACGGGACAGGCCGCGTCACGGCACCCTATGTCGATCCCCGCGGGAGAACGTCGCCGGATCGTCACAACGCTGGTCCCGTCCCGCCGCGGCGACCGCAGGGCCGACCGTGTCACGGTCCGCTCGTACGGGCCGCTGGGTCTTGCCGCCCGTCAGGGCAGTCACAAGGTCCCTTGGACGGTGCGGGTGCTGCCGCCCTTCCACAGCCGGAAGCACCTGCCGTCCCGGTTGGCCCGGCTCCGGGAGCTGGACGGTCGTACCAGCGTTCTCATCCGGGGCCAGGGCACCGAGTTCGACAGCCTGCGTGATTACGTTCCCGGCGACGACGTCCGTTCCATCGACTGGCGGGCCACGGCCCGGCGGTCCGCGGTCGCGGTGCGCACATGGCGTCCGGAGCGGGACCGTCACATCCTGGTGGTGCTGGACACCGGGCGAACCTCGGCGGGCCGGGTCGGCGACGTGCCTCGTCTCGACGCGGCCATGGACGCGGCGCTGCTGCTCACCGCTCTGGCCTCACGCGCCGGCGACCGGGTCGATCTGCTTGCCTACGATCGCCGGATCCGCGCCCAGGTCCGGGGACGCTCCGCGAAGGAGCTGCTTCCGACCGTGGTCGACGCCTTGGCCGGGCTCGAACCGGAGCTGGTGGAGACGGACGCACGTGGCTTGAGTGCCGCCGCTCTGAAGAACGCTCCGCGCGGCTCGTTGATCACCATTTTGACCAGCCTCGATGCGGCGCCTGTCGAGGAGGGGCTGCTCCCGGTGCTCCCTCAGCTCACCCAGCGGCACACTGTGCTGTTGGCGTCGGTCTCCGACCCGCGGGTGGAGGAGATGGCACAGGCGCGCGGAAGTGCCGAAGCTGTCTACCAGGCCGCGGCCGGCGCACAGGCCCGGGCTCAGCGCCGCCACACGGTAGAGAAGCTCCAGCGCCGCGGAGTCACTGTTGTCGACGCCTCTCCCGAGAGCCTTGCCCCGGCATTGGCGGATGCGTATCTCGCGCTGAAAGCAGCAGGGCGTCTCTGAAGTTCAGGGGGGAGGAGTACGGAGCGGATCGGCATCGTGCGGGACAGACCCCGGTGCCATCGGCTTCTGCCTCCTCCGGCTTCTGCCTCCTCAACCAGGCGGGCAGCCCCTGCGTGGGGAAGCGGGCTCCGGTCGGGATTTTCTGTCCGGAAATGCAGAAAGGCCCCGCACACTGTGCGGGGCCTTCCCATCAAAAATTGTTCGGCGGCGTCCTACTCTCCCACAGGGTCCCCCCTGCAG